>DATCGM010000045.1:0-21486 GCA_036508915.1 Gemmatimonadaceae bacterium | reverse complement strand
GCGCGCGACGTAGGTGAGCAGCAGGGCGAGCAATCCACCCAGCACGCCCTTCGCGATCCCTTCGATGAGAAATGGTCGCCGGATGTACGCGTCCGTCGCGCCGACGAGCCGCATGATGGCGATCTCCTTCGCGCGCGAGAGAACCGCCATGCGGATCGTTGCTCCGATGATGATCACCGACACGCCGGCGAACGCGAGCCCGAGAACGATGCCCGCGATGCCTGCGATGTTTCGCAGCCGATAGAGCTTCTCGATCCACTCCTCGCCGTAGCGAATGTCGTCCACGAACGAGAATGCCTTCACGCGAGCCGATACGCGTTTGACCGTTGCCGGGTCGCGGAAGCCGGGCTTCAGCCGAACGTCAATGGAAGCAGGCAGCACGGCACCCTCGAACACGTCGCGAAAGTCGCCAAGCTCCTTCTTCGCCCGCACGAGCGCCTCGTCCTGCGACACCGTCTTCGTGCCGAGCACTTCCGGATAGTTGGCAATGTCGCCCGCCGCCTGCACGATCAGTTCCGGAGCGGTTCCATCGGCGACGAAGGCTCGAATCTCCACCCGGTCCTCGATCCGCTCGAGCGCCTCGCGGATGTTCAGGGCGACGAGGCCGAACAGTCCGAACGCGAAGAGCGAGAATGCGATCGTCGTGATGCTCAGTGCGCTGAGCAGCGGCGTCCGGCGAAAGGTGATGAGCGCGTCGCGGAGCGAGCGCATCAGATGTCGCGCACCGGCTTCGCCACCTGCTCGGCGGAGTCGAACACGACCGCGCCGCGATTCATCTCGATCGTGCGAAACTCCTGTCGGCGGATGAGCTCGAGGTTGTGCGTCGCCATCATCACGGCGGTGCCACCGGCGTTGATCTCGCGCAGGAGCTGAAAGATGCCACGGGTGGCGCGGTCGTCCAGATTGCCGGTGGGCTCGTCGGCGATGAGGAGGAATGGATCGTTCACGAGCGCGCGCGCGATGGCAACGCGCTGCTGCTCTCCGCCGGACAGCTCACGCGGATAGGCAGTTCCCTTGCCGGAGAGTCCCACCTGCGTGAGCGCGCGCGCGACCTTCGAGCCGATCAGCGCCTGCGGCGCGCCGGTGACCTCGAGCGCGAAGGCGACATTCTGCTCGGCGGTACGATTGTCGAGCAGCCGAAAGTCCTGAAAGACGATGCCGAGCTTTCTCCGGATCTTCGCGACCTCGCGGTCCTTCGCCGTGATCGAGCTCGTTCCGCTCACCTTGACCTCGCCGGAGGTCGGACGCTCCTCCATGTACACCATCTTGAGGAGGGTCGTCTTTCCCGCGCCGCTCGGGCCGGTGAAGAAGACGAACTCTCCCTTGCCGATGTGCAACGAAACGTCGTCGACTGCCGTGCCGGTGCGTGGATAGCTCTTGCTGACGTGTGTAAAGCGGATCATACGTGCATCTATGACGCCGTCGCCTCATCGTCGCCGAGCTCGACGAGCTTCCAGCTCGAACCTGCCGTGACCGTATCGACGATCGCCTTGAGCAGGCCGATGAGGATGGGGCCGAGGAGAATGCCGGGGAGTCCGAAGGTGTACACGCCGGTGACCAGCGCGACGAACATCCAGTAGAAGTTGAGGACGCGCGACCGGTCCGCCGCGATCTTGGGGCGCAGGTAGGTCGAGATGAAGACCGTGTTCACGAGCGTGCCGATGACGACCATCGCGATCGCCTGTGGCACTGCGTCGCGGAAGATGACCAGCCAGATGGCGACGGGCACGTACACGCTCCACGAGCCGACGATCGGGAAAAACCCGATGATGAACGACACCACCGCCAGCGCGCCGGCGAGCGGCACGCCGAACGCGATGTTCATCCCGAGAATGATGAGCGACTTGAGCGTCTGCGTCAGCAGCGTGGAGTAGATCGCGCCGTAGAGCACGCCGCGCACATTGATTTCGAGCGCGCGGCGGAGCTCGGCGTAGCGCGGCGGAACCTTGCTCGACAGGTAGCGGCCGATCTTGTCCGCCTCGAGCAGGATGTAGAAGGTGGTGAAGAGGAAAATCGTCGCCGAGACGGAAAAATTCTTGATCGCACCCTTGAGCAGAAGCGGCAGACCCGTGCCGTACGCCGTAGCGCCGATGACGAACTGGCCGAGTGCGGTGGCCGACTTCGCTCCCTGCAGGAAGGGAATGCGCTGCACGGCAGCATCGATCTTCGCGATGATTTCGTGCTGATGCAGGCTCGCGTATCCCAGCACGTCGGCGAGCTCGCTGTAGCTGTACGCCAGCACAATGAGCACCGGCGCGATCACCACGAGGAGCGTGAGGATCGCCGAGAGCGTTGGCTTGCTCGTCCGCGCCACGATCCACAGATGCACCGGACGGATGTAGAATCCGATGATGAGGCCCAGGATGGCGGCGATCACGACCGTCTTCACCATCCAGAGAAAGAGCGCGAGCACCACGGCCCCGAGCAGCGTCGTGATGAGGATGCGGCGCACTTCCGGCAGCGTCAGCTCGCCGATGCTCGCGTTCGCCCGACGCTCGACGCGCCGTCGCTCGCCCTCCTTTTCCGGGCTGGAAAGAATGATCTCGCTCATGAATGCAGGGCCTGCTCCAGGTCGGCGATCAGATCGTCGGCATCCTCGATTCCCACGCTGAGGCGTAGAAAGCCGTCGGGGATGCCCAGCTTCGCCCGCTCCTCCGCCGTGAGATGCGTGTGCGACGAATGGCGCGGCTCGCTCACCAGGGAGTCTACACCCCCGAGGCTCGGCGCGTGCCGAATGAGCCGCAGCTTCCGGATGAAGCGCTCCGCCACGCGGCCGCCGCCCGAGAGCTCGAGCCCGAGCATTCCACCAAACCCATCCATCTGAAACTCGGCGATTTCATGGTCAGGGTGTGACGGAAGTCCCGGATAGTGGACGACCTTCACCTCTTTGCGCTCGGAGCACCAGAGCGCGATGCGCATCGCATTTTCATTCTGTCGCTTCACGCGCACGTCGAGCGTCTTGAGACCGCGCTCCAGCATCCAGCAGGCGAACGGATCCGGAGCCTGGCCCCAGATGATCATCTTCTGCCGCACTTCCTCGATGTACGGTGCGGTGCCGAGCACCGCGCCGCCGAGGACATCGTGATGGCCATTGAGGAACTTCGTCGTCGAATGGATGACGACGTCCGCGCCGTGCTCGAGGGGACGAAAGTTGATCGGGCTCGCGAAGGTCGAATCGACGACGAGCGCGAGGCCGTTCTCCTGCGTCAGGTAGCTCACCGGCCTCAGATCGAGCACACGGCACGTCGGATTCACCGGCGACTCGAGAAACACCGCCCGCGTTTCCTTGCGGAGATGCATCCGCAATCCGCGCGACTCATGCGGATCCACCAGAGTGACATTGATGCCGAGCGCCGCGAACTCGTCCGTGAGCAGGCGCTGAGTGCCGCCGTAGATGGATCGGGATGCGAGGAGATGATCGCCAGGGCGCAGCAAGGCGAGGAGCGCACACGCCGTCGCACCCATGCCGCTCGAGAGCACGATGCACGCCTCGGCCCTGTCGAGGGCGGCGAGCCGCTTCTGGACGAGCTCGGCGTTGGGCGTGTTCCCGTAGCGCGGATAACGCAACCCGTCGCCCTGTCCCACCTCGGTCACATAGTTGACGCTCTGGTAGAGCGGCGTGACGATGGGCGTATCGGCATCGTGCGCCTCCTCGCCGGCGTGCACGGCCAGCGTAGGGAGAGCGTGCGGGCGCGGACGTCGCGAAGGAGGCACGGGAGATGGGGAAGGGCGCCGCGTCAGGCGAACAGCCCGCGGCGCGTATGCGAGTCGAGGTCTGGTTTGGTCACGTGGACCACCTCGGACATGGTAACGCCCGCAACATCGCGAAGCCCGCAATCGCCACGCCGAATTGAATCGTCCACGACGACGGTCGCCAGCTCCTGACGCCGTGGACCCTGCACCCATGCGAGCTCGCCGTCGACGAGCAGCCTCGCCCGTGCCTCCTCCAAATTCAGGCGCACCTGCGGACCGCGCTCCGGATCGGACGCGCGCGTCCCGACGAACGACGCCACGCGAAGGACTCGGCTGCGCGCGTCCTCAGGCATGCGCCTCCCCGAGCCCGCCCACGGCGATGTAGCCATCGTCCAGGCGCATCAGCAGCCGGCGCCGGTGCAGTGTGTCGAGCATGCGGGCCGCGTCGTCCGGCCGCGAGCCCAATGCGGTTGCGAGATCCGCCGCGCCCGCGCGCCCGAGCTCGTATACCTTCTCCCACGCGATACGCTCGCCGTCGTTCACCATGCCGACGATGCGCGCGCCATCGTCGGTCTCGAGCACGAGGGCGAGCCCATGTCGCTCGAGCACCGTCTCGATCGCGTCCCAATGATCGTCGGTGACGCCGCGAAAGAGGAAATACGCCTCCCGGTCGGCACGCTCGGCGGCCACATAGTGCAGCAACAGCTTCGCGACGACCTCGTCGGCGCAGGAAAAGTCGATCATCCCCACGTGGGAGAAGTCGATCACGGTGAGCGACCGCTCGCGTGAGTCGGCGAGCAGCGCTTCGATCTGTGTTCGGACGGCGGCGCCGGTGGGACGCGTCACCAGATTGGAATAGAGCTCGCACGACAGCGTCTGCCGCAGCATGGAGCTGAGGTCGATGTGCATCATTGGCGCGGGCCCCCGGAGACCCGCTCGGGTATCGTGACTTGAACTTGCGACCCCGGAAACGGGGCCAGCTTTTCGGCGAGCGGGACGTCATCGTCCCAGCTCGGCACAATGGCGATCTTGGCGGTGCCGCTGCGGACGCTCACCTTGCCGTCCCAGCGTCCGATGTAGCGGCGAACGCCCGCAAGGCCCTGGCCGCGGCCCGGATCGCGGAAGCGGCTCACGCCGCGAATCACCGCGGCTTCGAGCGCGGCCGCATCGTCCCAGCGGTCGTTGCGGACGAAGCCCGGCGCGCTCTCGAGCGACTGGCGGAAGCCGCAGCCCGCGTCGCACACCGCGATCACCACCACGCGGCGATTCGCGAGCCGCTTGCGGTACGTGTAGGTCTGCACGGCAACGAATCCGCCGCGACCGGCGTGCTCGATGATGTTCTGGCAGATCTCCGAGAGCGTCATCGCGAAGCCGACGGTGGCCTTCGCATCGATGTTCAGCTCCTTCGAGAGAATCAGCTGTGCTTTCTGCTGAATGCGCCCGACCACTTCGTGCACGTCTTCGCTCTTCGCCACCTGCGTGATCTCGAGCAGCACGCTCGACTCGCCGCCACGTGCCTTCGGCACGGAGCCGTGCAGATCGTAAATCTCTTCCGCGTGCGTGAAGAAGCCGGTGCGCGCCCAGTACGACGCGGTCTCCTCGGCTTCCGGCACGGCGAAGCTCGCGCGCTCCTCGCGGGTCTGGCCGAGCGTGAGGAGCGCCGTCAGCCCATAGGGCGATGCCCATCGCGTGTGCCGTGCGTCGACGAGCAGCTTGGCGTCGTGAGGCACTGACGCGAGTTGCTCCACCACCTGTTCGAACGTATGGTCGTCCAGCGAGGGTGGTACGGTGATGACGCTGGTCACGAGAGGCTGAGTTCTCCGCGCAGGTGAGCTGCGAGTCCGCTGGCGCCGCGGTGTTCGACGTTTCGGGCAGCGGCACGTGCGGCCGCGATCATCGCATCGCCTAACTTATCACCGGCGACCATCCGAGAGAAATAGGTCGCGCCATAAACATCTCCACACCCTGTCGGGTCGCCCGGCCCATTGACAATCTGCGCGGGCACCAATGCGGTGCGCACCGCACCCAGCGCCCCCGTCCCGCCGCGCGGCCCCGTGGACAAGCCCCTACGAGGGGGAAGATCACATATCGTTTCGAACCCCGGTGCAGCCACATAGATCGCGCCGCGTTTTCCGAGGGTCACGAGTAGGCAGGAAACCCCCGCCGCGAGCGCCGTGGCTGCCAGACTCATCGAATCCGGCGCGATCGTCGCCATCTCTTCCTCGTTCATCTGGAGGAAGTCGAAGCAGGCGCACCACTCCGCGACATTCGGGATCGGACGCAGGGTACGCAGCCCATCGGGCTGCACCGCCATCACCATCATGTGGAGATCGCAGTGAATCGGCCCCGCAAAGTGCTGACGCAGCAGTTGCGCGGTCTCGAGATCGAGCTCCCACCCACTCAGGAAATTGATGTAGAGCGCATCGAGGTGCGCCTCGTCGAGGAGCGGCTTCAATCCGAGCCAGCCCCACCCCGGAATCGATCCCGTGAGGTGCTCGGAGCGGCGCTCGTCGTCGATGTAGCGCAGCTCCACGCGATGTCCGAGGTAGGGCACCTCGATCAGCGCCGCGTCAGGCGCGATGTGCCTGAGCGTGCGGATGTAGTCGCGCGCCCGCGCCGCGAGATCGCACCCGACCTTGAGAATTGGTACGATCTCCCAGTCGTCGGGGAGGGCCGCATCCAGACCGCTGAGGGTGTAGGTGATGCCGCCCCACTCTTCGACGGGAACGCTCCGCGCGTCACGTCCATGGATGACGTCCCAGACGAAGGTGCCGATGACGCCGACGCGCTTCTTGCGCGGCGCCGCATCGGGCGCCGCGCCTCCCATCGGTCCGTCGATCACACGCCGCCGAAGTGCTGCTGCTTGAAGCTTGCGACGGCGCCCACGACGCCGGCCGTACCGGGCAGCTCGCCGGGAACGATCTTCACCGCGCGCACCGCGGGACTGAATGCGCGCCGCCGCACCTCCGCGCGCAGCGGCACGAACAGCGCATCGCCCGCGGCGGTCACGCCGCCCGCGAGGACGACGATGTCCGGGTTGAAGATGTTGAGCAGATTCGCCACGCCGACGCCGAGGTACCGCGCCGTATCGCGCACGATCTCGTTCGCGATCGGATCGCCGGCTGCCGCCGCGTCGTAGACGATCTGCGCCGTGATGTTCTCGAACTTGCCGTCTACCATCGTCGGAATGACCGACTCACCGTCCTCGCGCACGAGCACCTCGCGCGCACGCGTCGCGATCGCCGGTGCGCTGGCATACGCTTCCAGACACCCATAATTGCCACACTTGCAGTGTCGGCCATTGAGATCGATGGTCGTATGTCCGATCTCACCCGCCATGTCCGACGAGCCGTGATACAGCGCGCCGTTGAGAATCAGCCCACCGCCGATTCCCGTGCCGATCGTGAGCCCGACGACGTTCCGGCCGCCGCGCGCCGCGCCCTGCCACCATTCGCCGAACGTCGCGCAGTTCGCGTCGTTGTCGAGCGTCGTCGGAAGACTGAGCCGGCTCTGAATTCGCTGCGCGAGCGGAAAGTCCCTCCAGCCGAGATTCGGCGCGACGAGCACGATCCCCCGCTCGCGGTCCAGCGGCCCCGGCGCGCCCACGCCAATGCCGATGAAGTCGCGCCGCGCGCAATCAGTCTGCTCCATCGAATCCAGAATGACGCCCTCGACGAGCGCGACGATGCGCTCGGCGACGCCTTCGTCGCCGGCGAATGCATTCGTCGGAATACTGCGCATCGCGAGGTGCCGTGATCCGTCGGCCGTCATCGCGCCAGCCACGATGTTCGTACCGCCCAGGTCAACCCCAACGATGTACTGCTCTCGCGCGGAGGTCATGTGTCAGCGTCTCTGGAGAGGAGGAGTGAACGTACCTGCTCGGCAACCATTTCGGCATCGAGCTCCCGCATGCAACGGAAGTGGCCCAGCGGACAGCGCTGCGGCCCGTGCCGGTCGCACGGCCGGCAGGTGAGCCCATCGTGCCCGACGACGATCGACTTCGGCGCCAGCGGCCCGAACCCGAACGCCGGCACGGTCGGACCGAAGATCGACACCGTCGGCGTTCCCATTGCCGATGCAAGATGCAGCGGCGCGGAGTCGTTCGTCACGATCGCCGCGGTGCGGCCGATCAGCTCCGCCGACGCCAGCAGCGAGAGATGGCCCGTCGCGTCGATCGCGCGCGGTGCCGCGGTGACGATCGCGCGCGCCAGCTCTGCGTCGTCCGCACCGCCGACGATCACCGCGCGGACGTCACTCTCGAGCTGCGCCGCGAGCTGCGCATAGTAGGGCCACCGTTTGGTCGCCCACACGCTGCCCGGCGCGAGTGCGATGAGCGGCTCGCCTGCCGCGACGCCGTGGCTCGCGAGCAGCGCGTCCACCGCGCTGCGCTCGGCGTCGCCCGGATGGAGTGACGGGCGCAGCTCGTCGCCCGTGGCGGGGCGCCCATTGGGCCGCGCGAGCCGAAGCAGACGCGCCGCATGATGCAGATCCTCGCGGTAGGCGACGCGCTTCGTATAGAACCATCGTCCCGCTGACGTGTCGAATCCAATGCGCGACGGAATACCGGCCACGAGGGCGAGCGCGGCGCTCCGCAGCGAACCCTGCGCGAGGAAGGCTACGTCGTACCTCGTATCGCGCAGCCGCTGCGCCAGTGACAGGAAGCCGGCGAGACCGCGATCCGCGCCACGCTTGTCGTAGACGACGATCGTGCGCACCGCGGGATGATTCGCGAGCAGCGCCGCGGACGCCGGTGTGGTGACGACGTCCACCTCGCCGCGCCGCGCGAGTTGAGCGAGCAGCGGCGTCGTGAGGACGGTGTCGCCCAGGAAGGACGTCTGAATGACGAGCGAGGAGGGCATTGCCGCCGCCAGTCGCTAGTCGACTTGCAGGACCGCGAGAAACGCTTCCTGCGGGATCTCCACCGAGCCCACCTGCTTCATGCGCTTCTTTCCTTCCTTTTGCTTTTCGAGGAGCTTGCGCTTGCGGCTGATGTCGCCGCCATAGCACTTCGCCAGCACGTCCTTGCGTAGCGCCTTCACCGTCGTGCGCGCAATGACCTTCGTCCCGATCGCCGCCTGAATGATCACCACGAACAGTTGGCGCGGGATGAGCTCCTTCAGCTTGTCGGCGATCTTGCGGCCCCAGTCGTACGCCTTGTCCTCGTGACAGATCACGCTGAACGCGTCGATCGCGTCGCCATTGATCAGCATGTCGAGACGCACGAGATCGCTCGCGCGATACTCGAGCATCTCGTAGTCGAGCGACGCATAGCCGCGGCTGATCGACTTGAGCCGGTCGAAGAAATCGAGAATGATCTCGCCGAGCGGAAACTCCCAGTCGAACTCGACCCGCTGCTGGTCGAGGTACGTCATGTTCTTGTAGACCCCGCGCCGCTCGGTGCCGAGCGTCATGATCGCGCCGATGTAGTCCGCAGGCGCCATGATGCGCGCCTTCACGTACGGCTCTTCGATGCGATCGATGACCGCGGTGTTCGGCATCAGCGCTGGATTCTCGACCAGCTCCATCGTGCCATCGGTCTTGTAGACCTTGTACTCCACGCTCGGCACCGTCTGCACGAGGTCCAGATCGAACTCGCGCGTGAGCCGCTCCTGCACGATCTCCATGTGCAGCAGGCCGAGGAATCCGCAGCGGAATCCGAAGCCGAGCGCGGTGGAGGTTTCGGGCTGGTAGTTCAGCGACGCGTCATTCAGCTTGAGCTTCTCGAGCGCGTCGCGCAGCGTCTCGTACTGCTGCGTGTCCGTCGGATACATGCCGGCGAACACGAACGAACGAACCTCCTGATATCCCGGGAGGGGCTCAGACGCCCTATTCGACGCATCGAAAATCGTGTCGCCGGCTCTCGTCTCGCTCACCGAGCGCACGCTGGCGACCACATACCCCACCTCGCCCGGTCCGAGCGATTCGGTCTGCACCTGACGAAGCTGGTTGTAGCCGACTTCGTCCACCTCGTAGACGGACTCGGAAGCGCCGAAGGTGATCTTCGTCCCCTTCCGCAGCACGCCATCCACGACGCGCACGCTCGGAATGGCGCCGCGATACTTGTCGTAGTACGAGTCGTAGATCAACGCGCGCAGTGGCGCATGCTCGTCGCCCACCGGCGCGGGGACTCGCTCCACCACTCGCTCCAGCAGCTCGCGGATGCCGATCCCTGCCTTCGCGCTCACGAGCAGAATGTCGTCCGGATCGCAGCCGAGCAGGTCGGCAAGTTCCTGCTGCCGCCGCTCGGGCTCCGCGCCCGGCAGATCGATCTTGTTGAGAATCGGGATGATCTCGAGCCCCGCATCCATCGCGAGGAAGAGATTCGACAGCGTCTGCGCCTGAATGCCCTGCGATGCGTCCACCACGAGAATGGCTCCCTCGCACGCGGCGAGGGAGCGCGAGACCTCATACGTGAAGTCGACGTGACCGGGCGTGTCGATCAGGTTGAGCTCGTAGCCCTGCCCGTTGTCCGCGGCGTACGTCATCCGCACCGCGTTCAGCTTGATCGTGATGCCGCGCTCGCGCTCCAGGTCGAGGGTATCGAGGACCTGGGCTTTCATTTCGCGCTTCTGCAGCATCCCCGTCGCTTCGATGAGACGATCGGCCAGGGTGGACTTCCCGTGGTCGATATGGGCGACGATGCAGAAGTTTCTGATGTGGTCGAGCTTCATTAGGCGGATCGGTGTGGACGCAGCATAGCCAATAAATATAGTCGGAAAGGACCGTCAGACTGTCAGACAGTCGCCCAGTCATTACTTTCCCTCGTGCATGGAGCCATCAACCCGCGCGGATCTTTTCGATCCGGCCGCGTTGGCCACGCTCGGCCACATCGAAGTCGTCGCCCGTTGGCTTGTCGACGGCTTCCTCAGCGGGCTCCACCGCTCACCTCGCAAGGGGTTCTCGGTGGAGTTCGCCGATTTTCGTCCCTATCAGCCAGGCGACGACCTGCGCTACGTGGACTGGAAGATCGCCGCGCGCGCCGACCGCTGGGTCGTGAAACAGTACGAGGAGGAGACCAATCTCCGCGCGACGCTCGTGCTCGACGTCAGCCGTTCCATGGACTGGCGCTCCGATTCCTCCCTCCTGAGCAAGCGCGTCTACGGCGAACAGCTCGTCGCCGCGATGGGGCTTCTGCTCCTTCGGCAGCGCGACGCGGTCGGCCTCATTCGCTTCGACGATGCCGTGCGGACGAGCGTACCGCCTCGCGCTCGCTCGACGCAGTGGCGCCGTCTCGTCGCTGCCCTCGCCGAACAAGCTGGCGGCCGCGCTTCTGATCTTGCGACGGCGCTCGGCCAGGCGGCGCGCCTGGTCACGCGCCGCGGCATGGTGCTCCTCGTCAGCGATCTCCTCGTCGACCCGGAGCCGGTGATCTCCGCGCTGCGCGGTCTGCGCGCCGCGGGACACGATGTCGTCGTCTTCCACGTGATGGACCCCGCCGAGCGCGACTTCGGCATGACGGGCGAAGCGCAGTACACCGATCCGGAGTCCGCGCTCGCCGTGCCTGCCGCCGCGGAAGACGTGCGCGCGGCGTATCGTGACACCGTCACCGAAGTCGTGACGGAATGGCGCGAGGCACTCGCCGCGATGGGCGCCGCCTACGAACTCGTGCTCACCGATCAGCCGTACACGATGCCACTGCGCCGAGCGTTCGACGCGCGGCAGCGGCGGCCATGACCTTCCTCGCGCCACTGTACCTCCTGCTCGCCGCCGCCGCCGCGGTGCCGCTGCTGCTGCATCTGATGCGGCGCAACATCGCCACGCGCGTCGACTTTCCGGCAGCCCGCTATCTCCAGCGCGCCGAACAGGAGCACAGTCGCTCGCTGCGCCTGCGGAACCTGCTGCTCATGCTCCTGCGCGTGCTGCTCGTGCTCGCACTCGCCGTCGCGGCAGCCCGTCCCTTTCTGTCGGGTGTCGGCGTCGGACACGGACCGACGGCAGTCGCCGTGGTGCTCGACAATTCGCTCTCGACGACCGCGGTGAGCGGTGGCGCACCTGTCTTCACGCAGCTGCGCGACGCGGCTGCGTCGCTGCTGAAGGCAGCGACTCCCATGGACCGGCTCTGGCTCGTCACGGCTGACGGTCGCGTGCGCGGCGGCTCGCGCGATGCGCTGCTTGCGGAGATCGCACGCCTCGCACCCGAACAAGGGGCGGGCGACTTGCCGGTCGCGCTGCGCCGCGCCGCGGCCGCGGTGCAGGGAAGTGCGCTTCCGGCGCGCGTGGTCGCCGTTGCGACCGATGGACAGCGCAGCGCGTGGCAGTCCGCGGCACGCGTGGACGTTCCCGTGTCGGTGCTCGTCCTCCCGGGTGATCCCCCGCGCAATCGGGCCGTCCTGTCCGTGGACGCCGATCCCGCTCGTTGGACACCGCGTGGCACGATCACCGCACGCATCGCCGCCGGCGACTCCGTCGGCTATCGCGTCGTGCTCGGCACGCGCACTCTCTCGCGCGGCGCGGTTGGCCGCGGCGAGCCGGTGCAGCTGCGCGTCGCGCCGCCCGAGCGAGGCTGGCAGGAACTTCGCGTCGAGCTCGAACCCGATGACTTCGCCGCCGATGATGCGCGCTACGCCGCCGTGTGGATTGGTCCCCCGCCCGGCGTCACGGTCGATCCCTCGGCCGGCCCATTCGTCACGACGGCCATGACCACGCTCATCTCGGACGGTCGGGCGACCGCCGGCCGCGACCTGCGCGTCGCCTCCGCTGACGTGGTCGACGCGCTTCCCGCGCTGCTCACACCACCTGGCGACGCCGTGCGACTCGGCGCCGCGAACAGGGCCCTCGCCCGACTCGGCGTGCCTTGGGCGTTCGGTCCTGTGGAATCATCGCCCGCGATCGTGCGCGGCGCACGGCTCGACGGCGTGAGCACGACCACGCGCTACCGGCTCATGCGTGAGGGAATTGCGCCGTCCGACACCCTCGCGACGGCCGCGGGTGAGCCATGGGTCGTCGCGGGTCCCGGCTATGTTCTCGTCGGCTCGCGCATCGATCCCGCGGCGACGACGCTTCCGGTGCGCGCCGCATTCGTGCCGTGGCTCGCCGACATGGTCGGACTGCGGCTCGGCGCTCCGCCTGGTGACGTCGGAGCACCGATTGTCGCGAGACCTGGCGCGCCCATACATCTACCCGCGGGCGCTGACGCGATCGAGAACGCGACCGGCACTCGGCGGTCCCTGAGCGGCGAGCAGGCGACGGTGCCCGCCGAGCGTGGCGTGTGGTTCATTCTGCGCGGCGCTCGGCGCATTGGCGCGATCGTCGTCAATGCGCCGGCGGAAGAGTCCGCGCTCGCGCGCCTGCCCGCTGACGCACTTGCGCCGCGTCTTGCTGGCGCGCGTGGGCGCGCGGCGCAGAGAGCCGGCGCATGGGTTCGCGACACATTCGCCGCGGGCACACTCCGGCCCGCCGTCACTCCACTGCTGATGCTCGCACTTCTGCTGCTCGCCGCGGAAGCGATTGCTGTTCGCACCACCCGTTCCAACGCCGCCTAAATGTCGCTTCCCAGTCTGCTCGACGCACTCGAACGTCTTCCGGCGTTCGCGCGCGTGTTCAATACGCTGCCGGCACCCGCCCAGCAGCTTCGCATCGCGGGTCTTCCTGGTTCAGCCGACGCGGCACTTGTTGCCGCGCTCGCGCGGCGGCTCCCGACGCGATTTCTCGTCGTCGCGGCTGACGGACTTCCGCAGGCCGAGCGGCTGCTCTCCGATCTGCACACGTTGCTCGATGAGGCGCCCGTGGCGCTCTATCCGCCGCGAGAGGGATTCGGCGAGGTCGAGCCGCACGTCGAGGTCGCGGGCGAGCGTGTCGAGACGCTCGAGCGGCTGAGCCGCGGCGAGATCCGCATTCTGCTCACTACGTCGCGCGCCTTGTTGGAGCGCACGCGGTTGCCAGGCGCTCTCGCCGATCTTCGCATCGAGCTGCGCAAGGGCGACGTGCGCCGCCCACGCGAATTGGCCAAGCATCTGGAGCGAATCGGCTTCGAGCGGGTGCCCATGGTCGAGGACGTCGCGCAGTTCTCGCTGCGCGGCGGCATCTTCGATGTGTACTCGTTCGGCATGACCGACCCCGTGCGCATGGAGTTCTGGGGTGACGAGGTCGTCGATCTCCGCCACTTCGAGCTCTCCTCACAGCGCTCGACTCGAACAGTGGACCTCGCCGTCGTGCTACCCATCGACGGCCAGGTGAAGGAAGACGCCACCACCGGTGAGCGTCTCTCGGTGTCGGCGCTCTTTCCGCCCGATACGCTGCTCATCTACCCGACCGGCACGCATCTGCTCCCCGAGTTCAAGCGCACCTGGGACGAGGCCGAGCATCACCTCGATCTCGCGCGTCGTCGTGGTGAAGATGTCGATGCGCGCGAGGAGCTGTTCGAATCGCCGGAGCGCGCCGCGAAGACCATGAGCGCGTTCGGCGCGCTGCGGCTCGTCGACCCGACGGCAGAAGAGGCCGACGTGATCTTTCCCCTGCGACAGCCAGAACCCATAGATCGCGACATCAAGCGTCTTCGCCGCCTCGTGCGCGACGGTGTGCCGACGGTCATCCTCTGCGACAACGAGGGGCAGTGCGAGCGCCTCGACGAGCTGCTCAACGAGGACACGCGCGATCCGTCTCCGGCGGCGCTCGTCGTCGGTGCGCTGGGGGGAGGGTGGTTGCTGCCGGTCGGTGATCGGGAGAAGGGCATGCGCATCCTCACCGACCACGAAATTTTTCGACGCGAACGACGCGTACGCCGAGCCCGAAGGTATGTCAGCGGTGGCGTCGATTCGCTCGCGCTCAAGCTCGGCGACTACGTGGTGCATCTCGAGCACGGCGTCGGGATCTATCGCGGCCTCGAGACCATCTTCGTCGGACAGAGCACGCTCGAGGTCGCGGTCGTCGAGTATGAAGGAGGCGACCGCCTCAACGTTCCGCTCTACCGCATCGACCAGATCGAGCGCTATCGCGCGGCCGATGACATTAACGACGACGCACCGCCTCCGCGCCTTCACAAGCTCGGTGGCAAGCGGTGGGGGCAGCAGCGCGATCGCACGCGCGCCGCGATTCAGGAGATGACGCTCGAGCTACTCGACTTATATGCCAGGCGGAAGGTTGCGTCGAGACCTCCCCACGTTCCGGACACGGCGTGGCAGCGGCAGCTCGAGAGCAGCTTTCTCTTCGAGGATACGCCCGACCAGCGCAAGGCGACGACCGATGTGAAGACGGACATGGAGAGCACTCGCCCTATGGACCGTCTCCTCGTCGGCGACGTGGGCTACGGCAAGACGGAGATCGCCGTGCGCGCCGCGTTCAAGGCAGTGCAGAGCGGGCGCCAGGTCGCGGTGCTCGTGCCCACGACGATTCTCGCTGACCAGCACGCGCGCACCTTCGAGGAGCGGCTCGCCGACTTTCCGATCAAGGTCGCGGTGATGAGCCGCTTTCAAACGCCGAAGGAGCAGGCGGCGACCCTCGTGGAGCTGGCTGAGAAGAAAGTGGACATTGTCATCGGCACGCATCGTCTCCTCAGTCCGGACGTCCACTTCGCCGATCTCGGCGTCATCATCGTCGACGAGGAGCATCGCTTCGGCGTGAAGCACAAGGAGCGGCTCAAGCAGCTCAAGCTCGAAACCGACGTGCTCACCCTTACCGCCACGCCCATCCCGCGCACGCTGCATCTTGCCCTCGCGGGATTGCGCGACATGACGCTCATGCAGACGCCGCCGCGCGACCGCTCGCCGGTGCTCACCTTCGTCGAGCCCATGGATGACGGCCTCCTCGACGAAGGGATCTCGCGCGAGCTCGATCGTGGCGGGCAGGTCTTCTTCGTTCACAACCGCATCGAGACGATCGTCGGGATCGCCGATCACATCCGCCGCATCGTACCGCGCGCACGCGTCGCCGTAGCGCACGGACAGATGAAGGACAGGGAGCTCGAGGAGATCATGCACCAGTTCGTGAGCGGTGCGATCGACGTCCTCGTCTCCACGCTCATCGTCGAGAGCGGTCTCGACGTGTCGAACGCGAACACCATGTTCGTCAATCGCGCCGACCACCTCGGGCTCGCACAGCTCTACCAGCTCCGTGGTCGCGTGGGACGCTCGCATCGTCGCGCGTACTGCTACCTGCTCGTGCCCGATTCCGTGGACCCGGAGGCCGAGCGGCGTCTGCAGGTGCTCGAACACCATACGGAGCTGGGCGCCGGCTACAAGATCGCCCTCAAGGACATGGAGATGCGCGGAGCGGGAAATCTCCTCGGTGCCGAGCAGTCCGGGTATGTGCATGCGGTCGGGTTCGACCTCTACCTGCGCATGCTCGACGAGACGGTGAACCGGCTCATGCGCGGCGATGCCGCGCCCAAACCCCGGCCTGCCGACGTGTCGATGGACATCCCGGCATACTTCCCCGACGACTACATCGAGGCGCACGAACCGAAGCTCGATGTCTACAAGCGTCTGGCCCGCTTCGAGACGCCCGAGGAAATCGAAGCGTTGCGGGCTGAGCTGCGCGACCGCTTCGGCGCGATCCCCGCGCCCGCCGAAGCGATGCTTGCCATGGCCCTCCTGCGTGTGACCGGGGGGATTCTCGGGATTGAGGGTATCCTGGTGCGCGGAGAGGAAGCCCGTATTACCTTTAGGGATTCTGCGGTTCCGCGCATGAAAGGACTTTCCGCAGCGTTTCACGAAGTGCAGTTCCAGGCGGAAGTGCGGCGTGCGCACCCGCTCTCGCTCAAGCTCACGCGGCTCGGGGGCGCCCAGCTCCTCGACGGGCTCGTGCGCGCATTGCGTGCGGTGGTTTGACGCTCGCTTCATCCTTCCCGACGACAGCTTTTCTCATGAAACGTACTTCGCTCCTCGTTCTGGCCCTCAGTGCGACGACACTCGCCGCCTGCCAAGGGCTCGGCGAGGCCTTCTCGGCCCACACCGACGTCGTTGCCACTGCCGCCTCGCAGCAGCTCACGGTCACCCGCCTGGGTGATCTGCTCGGCAAGGCAAAGATGCAGATCCCGCTCAACCGCGATGTCGCGCTGCTGGTCGCGCGCGACCTCTGGGTGCCATATCAGCTGCTCGGGGTCGCGGCTGCCCGCGGCGATTCGCTCAAGGATCCCAAGGCGATCGAAGGCGCGGCGACGGCGATGCTCGAGAACGCTATACTCGGTCGTTTCATGGAGTCAGTTGCCGCGAAGCTGCCGGTGGATACAGGCTCGGAGGCGTCCTATCTCGCGGCGAAGGGCGGTCTCTACTCGGCCCGCCACATCCTGTTCCTGCTGCCGCAGAACGCGCCGCCGGCCGTCAAGGATTCGATCCACCGGCTCGCGCAGTCGGTCGCAAAAAAGGTCACCGACGCGAACTTCGCCGAACTGGCGAAGAAGTACAGCGGCGACAACACGAAGGACAAGGGCGGTGACCTGGGCGTCTTTCCGCTCGGCATGATGGTCAAGCCGTTTGGCGACGCGCTCGCGAAGCTCAAGCCCGGCGAGATCTCTCCGGCCGTTGAGACGCAGTTCGGCTTCCACATCATTCAGCGCAACAGCTGGGATCACGCCAAGACCGACTATCTCGCGCAGTCGACCGGGCGCAGCCGTCAGGTCGCTGAGAGCACCTACATCGCGCAGGTCCAGTCGAGCTCCAACGTCAAGCTGAAGAGCGACGCCGCGGCGACGATGAAGGAAGTCGCGAAAGATCCGATCTCGAATCGTTCGAACAAGAAAGTGCTCGCCACGTACAACGGCGGCGAGCTCACGGCGGGCCGCATCGCGCTCGTCCTGCTCGCGTCGCCGCAGAGCGGACGCCTGGTCCAGCAGATTCAGGGCGCCCCGGATTCGCTGGTCAAGCAGTACGTGACGAACATGACGCAGCGCGAGGTGCTCCTGAAGCGTGCTGACAGCGCGAAGGTCGTCGTGACGCCCGAGGAGCTGGCTGGCCTGCATCGCGACTTCCTCCAGGCCGTCGTGCAGAGCTGGGAGGCGCTGGGCGTCGATCCCAAGTCGCTCGCGGACAGCGGGAAGACGCCGGCAGACCGCGAAAAGATCGCCGCGGCGCGGGTCGAGAAGTTCCTCGATCGCGTCATGGCCGGTGAAATCCAGCCGCTGCCCATTCCGTCGCCGGTGCAGATCGTGCTGATGGACAAGTTCTCCGCGAAGGTGAACGCCACCGGAATCGACCGGGCCTTGGAGCGCGCGGCGACCCTGCGCGTTGCAGCGGACTCGGCACGTGCCAGGGCCCAGCCGAAGTCAGAAGTCCCGCTGCCTGGCGCACAGCAACCTTCTGGCGCCGTACCGCTGCCCAAGAAGCCGTAAGAACGAGCGGGTGGGGCAATCCCACCCGCCAACGAGCGGTCCGGACCTTCATGGCCGGGCCGCGGGTATTTAGAGGATATGCGTCTCCGACTCGCTCTCTCCGCCGCGGCCCTTGTGGCTGCCGTTTCACCCGTCCTTCGCGCGCAGGTGCCCGCGACGACCTCTGCCACGCCGGCGTTGCAGACGCAGGCCGCCTCCGCGTTGGCCATGCCACTCGATCGTGTGGTTGCGGTCGTCGGCGACGTCATCATCACGCAGTCGAATCTGCAGGAGCGCATGATCCAGAAGCGCCAGGACGGAGTCCGATTGCCGGATGACAGCGCTGGGTTCCGCACTTTCGTCCTCAGCGTCGTCAGCGAGCTGGTGGACGAGGAACTCCTGCTCCAGAGGGCGAAGGACCTCAAGGTCGAGGTTCCGGACGCCGACGTGAACAGCACCGTCGACAAGCAGTACAAGGACATCCGGAAGCGCTTCGGCAGCGACGCCGAGTTCAGATCCGAGCTCGCCAAGGCGGGCTACGGCACGCCCGAGGAGTACCGGAAGTTTCTCATCGATGGCGTCAAGCGCTCCGAAACCATCACGCGCACTATTCGCAAGCTGCGTGAGGACGGCAAGATCACACAGGCGAACATCACCGACGCCGAAGTCGCCGACGCGTACGAGCGCAACAAGGCCACGATGCCCAAGCGCGAGGCCTCGGTGACGTGGCGCCAGATCATCATCACGCCCAAGCCGTCACCGGCCGCCAGGGAGTTCGCTCGCGCGAAGGCGGAGTCGCTGTTGGCCGAGCTCAAGACGGGCGGCGACTTCGAGAAGCTCGCGAAGCGCGAGTCGCAGGATCCCGGCAGCAAGGACAACGGCGGCGACCTCGGATGGAATCGGCGCGGCAAGATGGTTCCCGCATTCGACCGCTGGATGTTTGCTCTGGCGCCAGGCGTGCTCAGCCCGGTCGTCGAGACGCCATTCGGCTATCACATCATTCGCGTCGATCGCGTCCAGCCGGCCGAAGTGAAGGCGCGGCACATTCTCATCTCGCCGAAGATCGACTCGCTCGACGTCGCTCGCGCGAAGCTCGAGGCCGACAGCGTCGTGACGGCGCTCCTCGCCGGGGCTCCCTTCGATTCCCTCGCGAAGAAGCACCACGACTATCCGAGCGGCGAAGAGACCTCCCTGTTGACGCCCTTTCCGCGCACGCAGCTTCCGCCGGCCTATCAGCAGGCATTCGCCGACAAGAAGGCGAAGAACGTCGTCGAGTTCCCGATCGCCGGCAACACGAACGTGCCGTCCAAGTACGTCGTCGCGCAGCTCGCGTCGGTGGAAGAGGGTGGCGACATGACGCTCGGCGAGGTGAGGGAGCGCTTCCGCGCCCGCCTCGCGGAAGAGGGTGGGATCAAACGACTCATGGAGTCACTGCGCAAGGCGACATACGTCTCCGTGCACAAGGACGCGCTCAATGTGACGCCGCCCCCCGCCCCAGCCGCCGCAGCCGCCCCGCCGGCTCCCTGAGACGCGTGGCCGGCTGATGCGCACGCGCGTTCGGCTCGCCGTCACGCTCGGCGATCCTCGCGGCATCGGGCCGGAGATCGTCGTCGCCGCACGGCGTGACCCTCGCGTCTCGGCGGCGGCGGATCTCCTCCTCGTCGGCCCACGCGGCACGACGGTGGAGGTGGACGACGCGATCGGCGATTGGAGTGACTTGGGCTCCATCGCCGACGCCGGGCGACTAGCGGGACTCGCCGTGGACCGTGCGATCGAGCTCGCGCAGCGCGGCGACGTGGACGGAATCGTCACCGCGCCGCTCGACAAGAGCGCGCTGCTCGCGGGCGGCTACGACTACCCGGGACACACCGAGCTGCTCGCCGCGCGCACCGGCCGCCGCGTCGCGATGATGCTCGCCGCGACGCGTCCCGCTCCTGGCACGACGAACCCGCTTCGCGTGGTCTTGGCCACGACGCACGTTGCGCTGCGGGACGTCCCGCGCGCGCTCACCGCAAACGCCATCGCGACGGCCGCTGAGGTGACGCGCGAGGGGCTTCGCACCTGGTTCCAGATCCCCGAGCCCCGCATCGCACTCTGCGCGCTCAATCCTCACGCCGGCGACGGCGGGCGCTTCGGTCGAGAGGACGACGAGCTGCTCGCGCCCGCTGCGCGAGCTTCGGGGCTGCTCGGCCCCTTTCCAGCGGACACGGTGTTCGTGCGGGCCATGCGCGGGTCGTTCGACGCGGTCATCGCACCGTACCACGACGTCGGGATGACGGCGATCAAGGTCGCGTCGTTCGGGTCGGCGGTGAATGTCACGCTCGGGTTGCCCTTTCCTCGCACGTCGCCGGATCATGGGACGGCGCTCGACATTGCGGGTCAGGGAATCGCCGATGCATCGAGTATGATCGAGGCCATTCTGCTGTGTGCAGATATCGTCCGAAAAACGTCGTAGCTCACACGAGTATCTCGGACGTTGGAATAGCCCGAGTACGCGCTACCTATCCCGCCGATCCCCAACGGAACGAAGATCGACCGCGAGCGTCTCGATCCGGCGCCCCTGCATCGCCTTCACCGTGAACACCGCGTGCGACGCCGTCACCCGGTCTCCCACGACCGGTAACCGACCGAGCGCCCCGAAAATGTATCCGCCGATCGTCGTGTACTCGTCGTCGGGGATCTCCAGGTCAAAGCGCTCGTTCAGCTCGCCGATGTTCGTCGTGCCCGGGAGGAGGGCATCCGCGTCGGGGGCGCCGGGCGTCGGGAGCTCGGCGTCGTCGTGCTCGTCGAGAATCTCTCCGACGATCTCCTCGAGCAGGTCCTCCATCGTCACGACGCCCGCCGTGCCGCCGTACTCGTCGAGCACGACCGCCATGTGCTCCTTGAGCCGCTTGAAGTCGGCGAGCACCTCTTCCACTTCGCGCGAGCCTGGTACCACGTGGACCGGCCGCATGATGTCCGCCACCGTGAAGTTCTTCGGCGGATCGCGCAGTATCGGGATGAGGTCCTTCGCCAGCATGAGCCCGATGATGTTGTCGATCGATTCCTCGTACACCGGGTAGCGCGACCGCTGGGTCTCGATCACGAACGCCATCGTCTCCTCCAGCGGGGTGTCGACGTCGAGCGCGTCGATCGCGGTGCGCGGCGTCATCACCTCGCGGGCATTCTTCTCCGAGAACTCGAACACGCCCTCGATGAGCGCGGCGTCCTGCCGCTGGAGCACGCCCACTTCCTGGCTCTGCTCCACGAGAATGCGCAGCTCGTCGGCGGAGTGGACGTTCTCTTCCGGGGCGACTGATGTCTGCCCGAAGATCCTGAGCACGAGCACCGCCGACGTGTTGAGCACGAAGGTGAACGGAGTCGTGATCCACGCAAAGATCAGCAGTGGTGGCACTAGCCATCGTGCCACCTCCTCAGGATGGTTCAGTGCCGCACTGCGCGGCGCAAGCTCGCCGAAGACGACATGACCGTACGTCACGACCGAGAGCGCGCAGATGGTACCCAGTCCAGCGACGGTGCCGAGGCGTGCCGACGCCGGCATGGAGGCGAAC
>DATCGM010000044.1:0-65099 GCA_036508915.1 Gemmatimonadaceae bacterium | reverse complement strand
GCACAGGACGCGCGACAGTTCAAGGATGCGTGGTTCTGGGGCGTCAAAGGTGGCGGACTGCTCTACTCCTCCGCGTCAACGACGGGCGGTAGTGCGCCGCTCGTCGGAGCGGAGTGGCTCATTACCAGAACGAATGGTGGGCTCTACCTGAGTTTCGATCAGGCCTTCCTCACGACCACGGGCGGATTCAGCGATCGCAACTCGGACAGCAGCTTCGTGCGGAACGTCACGCTGAAGAATCTGCGCCGATTCACGATGGCGGGCATGGTCTTTCCGGCACAGACGCGCAACCTCCACCCCTACGCGGGGGCGGGACTGGCGTTCAACCAGATTGGCGGCGCGGCGCTGTTGAACGGAACGACGAACAGTGCGCAGGACAGCATTCAGGCCAAGAAGGTCGCGTTCTCGCCGATCTTCATCGCCGGCATTCAGGCACGCTTCCAGCCGATGTCGCTCTTCGTGCAGGCGACGGCATCGCCGATTCAGAAGTCCTTCTTCCTCTCGAACAGCACCAGCTCGCGGTCAGTCAATCTGTCCCTGGAGCTCGGTGCGAGATACAACGTGGGCAGTTCGATCGACCACGCGCGCTAAGTCATCTCGACGAGAAGTGACGAAGGGCCGCCCGTCAGTTCGGGCGGCCCTTCTTGTCGAAACGTCGGTTGTACTCGGGCTACGGTCGATACGGCACGCGCGCGAAATGCGACGGCGTCGCCGATACGTACGGATCGTCGCGCACGAAGAAGCGCAGTGGCCAGTCGGCGGCGCGAGTGATCCCGATGCGCGGAGTAATCACGACCTCGTCGTCGGGCACCGGCTCGCCGGCGCGAAGCACGATCCGGCCATCGCGCAGCGAGGTGCCATTCATCGCGCCCGTGATGCCCATGGCCAGACAGAGTTTGCCCGGACCATTCGTGAGATCGCGGTCGCGTCGTACGCGCGGGCGACGGCGACGCATCAGCTCGATGCCGTCTATCGGGTGAACGGCTCGTACCAGAACCGCAGCGCCGTGCCCGCGCTCGCGCGTGACGGCGTTGAAGCACCAGTACATGCCGTAGATGAAGTACACGTACGACAATCCCGGCGGCCCGAAGAGATGCGCGGTGCGCGGCGTGAGTCCGGCTGCCGCGTGACACGCTGGATCGTCAGGACCGATGTACGCCTCCGTCTCGACGATCCGAGCGCGGGCCACGCCGCCAGCCGTCGTGCACTGAAGGACAGCGCCGAGTAGCTCACGCGCGACCAGCTCGGTAGGTCGATCATAGAACCGAGCTGGAAGCGGCGGACCCAAACGAGAACGCCGCGCGGTGGGCGCGGCGTCTCGTGTCATGCGTCGTCGCGGGCCGCCGTCTTTTTGGCCCGTGGTTTCGTGGCTGCGGCCACTTTCTTCGTGGCAGGCGGAGGAGCTGTCTTGCCCTTCGCTTTCGCGACAGGTGACTTCGCGACGGGCGCCTTCTCAGCGCGTGCCTTCTCAGCGGGCGCCTTCTCAGCGGGCGTCTTCGCAACCGGAGCCTTCCCGGCGGGCGCCTTCGCTGCGGAGGCGCTCTTCTTTGCCGCAGTCTTGCGACCGCTGCTCTTCGCCGAAGGCGCGGACCTCGTCGGTGCCGCAGGTGCGGCGACGGCCGGTGCCGTTGCTGCTACAGGAGCCACCGCCGATGCGGGCACCGGCGGCGTTATGGTCGGCGTCGCAATGGCGGCGCTCGACGACGGTCCGACAACGCCGATGCTGAGAAAATCCGCCGGTGGCGCCCCAGGGCGACCGCCACGACCACGCGAGCTGACCCCGCCGCGCGGGCCCATTCCTCTGGGTGCAGGCGCCGTTGCGGTGGGAGCCGGCGCGTTGGTGATCGCCGACTTCGCCAATTGCTCTGCAACCGATTCGGCCTCCGACACGCGGGCGACTTCGAAGTCGTCGCCGCGACGACGGAGATCGATCACGTCGTTATCGTGCGCATCCTTGAGAATGCGCGGGAAGTTGCGATCGGCGAGACTCTCGCTGTCACGGCCGAGCAGCTCGCGGGCTTTGGCGCGCACAACGCCGGCGCGAACCGCAACATCACCAGAGGTGAGCTCGGCAACCGTGCGACGAAGAAGATCAAACGCCTCGTCGCGTGTGAGTCGCTCACCGGTTGCACCGATCGGCTCAGCGGCTTCGGGACGCGCCGGTCGTTCTGGACGCGGCCCACGGGGCGGGCGCTCGGCACGAACGTGTGGCGCGGGCGTCGGTGCCACCGGTGCAGACGCCGGTGCACTCGGCGCCGCTGCTGCGTCCGGAGCTGCAGTAACCGCGTTGCTCGCGGCTGCGGCCTCGCCGTCGAGCGGAAGCTCGCCCGGCCGGTCCGTACGCGGACGATCGTCACGATCACGTCCACGGCCACGACGACCGCGACGGCCGCGACTGCCAGCCGACTTGTCGCCAGCGGCAATCGCTGGAGCTTCCGTGCGCGCCGCTTCGTCGGCCGCGGCATTCTCGGCCGCGCGTGCGTCGCCCTTCGCGCCGCTCGGCAGGCCGATCTCGAGCTGGCCATTCTCCAGCTTTGTGGCAGAGAGGAGACCGCGCTGCACTGCATCCTGCACGAAGCGCGAGAACTTCGCCATGCCGAGATCCTTCTCGTCGAACGAGCTGTCGATCTCCTGCATGACCTGTTTCAGGCGATCGGAGCGCATGACGTCGCCATTGTGCTTCATGCGGCTGACCGCCTCGGTGACGAGCTCCCACGGATCCCACTTCTTCGCCGGCTCGTCGTCATTGTTCTTCACGAGGCCGGCGAGCGCATTGTAGCTGTAGTACTCGTCGCAGTTCATGACGAGCAGATCGCTCGACGACTCGCGAATGCCGACGCCGATGACGTACTTGCCGTACTCCTTGAGCTTGTTGACCAGACTCGCGAAGTCGCTGTCGCCGGAGAGTAGGATGTAGGTGCCGATCTCCGGGCGGGTGAAGACGAGCTCGATCGCGTCGACGGCGAGCCGGATGTCGGTCGCGTTCTTTTTCGACGACCCGTAGGCCGGCGCGAAGATCATGTCGATCGACGACTCGGCGAGCGGGACGATGTACTGGGGGTACCGGCGCCAGTCGGCGTAGGCGCGCTGGACGGCGACCTTGCCCTTGATGATCTCGGAGCCGAGCAGCGTGCGCAACTCCTTGCCGAGGTCGGAGCGAATCCCCATCGTGACGTTGTCGAAGTCGATGAGGAGGGCGGCGTTCGGCGCGTGCATCTGGGGCGCGTAGTTGGCCGAGCTGGCGCGTGGCGCGCTGAGCGCCTGGGGTCCGCGGTGGATGAGCGCGGCAGCGGAGTGCGGCGGCGCGTTCCGCGAGGAGCGTGGATTCATTCTATCCCTTGCGTCCTGTGACGCATGGCGTGTGAGCGGGCGTGCTCTCCATTCGTTCGCAGCCCGTGCTCGCATCGCGTCGTGCGCCCGAACAACATCGGTCGGCGCCGGCGGTCGCGTGGAGCGGTTGTTCGCGGTGCGCACGTACACCGGCTCGCCCCACTGCGCGGAGGCGCAGTCTTCCAGGGCGGCACCGATCACGCCGTCACCGTCAGTGACTGGTCATCCCTGGCGCCGCGGGCTTACGAGCTCGCGCCTCCCTGAATGGCCAGCTATCAATCTACGGTGGGCTTGGACAATGCGTAAGGCGCAGCGGGCTCTTCGCTGGGCGGCGCCCATGGCCTTGAGCAGCACGCGTTTGGGGCGTCGGCTGGCGGCGGTGCGAATGGAGGTGCCGCAGGGTGGTTGGTCTCCGGGGCTATCTGTATGTTATCGAGAAGCATCTCTCTCGCGCGTTCGTACGGAGCACTCGTGAAGCAGGTCGGTTTTCGCGCCCGTCTTTTTCTCATCCTTCTTGGCTTCGCGCTCATTCCGACGATCGTGCTTTCGGCGGCGTGGGAGCTCACGGTGGTGCGCGCATTGCCGCTTCTCGGAACCATTCCGGCGATGGAAAAGATCGCGGAAACTGGGGCGCGGGCGCTGAAGGCCGGACGCAGCGCGTCGCTGGATGCGGCACAACGCCGTGCGCTCGACGAACATCAGCGCACGCTGGAAGATGGTCTGCTGCACGCGCGTCAGATGGAGTTCCTCATGACGCGGAAGGCCCCGGTCGTGGCCGGTGGCGTCGCGCTGCTGGCGTGCGTGCTGTTCACGCTCGTGGCGTCGCGGGTGGCCGACCATCTCAGCCGGAATCTCAGTCGCCCCCTGAGCGAGTTGGTTGGATGGACGGCGACGATCGAACGCGGAGAGCCGCTGCCAGACGGCCCTCCGCGCAAGGGTGCGCCGGAGTTCGTGGTGCTGCGCAACCGGATGCGCGAGATGTCGACCGAGCTCCGGCTCGGACGGGTGCGTGCGCTGGAGGCGGAGCGCGCAACCGCGTTGCGCGAATCGGCGCGGCAGGTGGCGCACGAGCTGAAGAATCCCCTCACGCCGATTCGCTTCGCGATCGCGAGACTGCGGCGCGAGGCACCCGAGTCGCTCGGCGAGACGATCGACGTGCTGGAAGCGGAGTCGAGAAGGCTGGAAGAGATGGCACGGAGCTTCGCGCAGTTCGGTCGTCTGCCCGACGGTCCGCGCGCACCGGTGGATCTTGGCGAGTTAGCGCGAAGTGTGGCACGCAGCGCCGTGCCTGCCGAGCGTCCGCTTATCGTTGACGTGGCGGACGACGTCCCTATGGTGCCCGGACATGTGGACGCGCTCGGTCGTGCGTTGACGAACGTGCTGTTGAATGCGGTGGAGGCGAGCTCGCCCGATTCACCGATCGGGCTCCACGTTCAGCGTACGAATCGCAATGGCCGGCCGATGGTCGAAGTGACGGTGCACGATAGTGGCGCCGGAATTCCGGCGTCGCGACTGGAAAGAATCTGGGAGCCATACGTGACACACAAGGCGGGTGGAACGGGATTGGGCCTGGCGATCGTGCGACAGACGCTGCTCGCGCACGATGGCGCGGTGGAAGTGGAGAGCGCGCCAGGCCAGGGAACGACGATGCGGCTTCTTCTTCCGGCGGATTCGCCGGTGCTTGACTAGGTAGGCGATCCATGTCGAGCGTTCTGATCGTCGACGACGAGCCCAATATCCGTCGCATGGTGGGCGCGCTGCTCGCCAGCGAAGGCTACGAAGTGCGCGACGCCGCCGAGGGCGCGGCCGGGCTTGCGCGCGCGGCGGAAAGCGCGCCCGACGTCGTGCTACTCGATCTGATGATTCCCGGCGAGCTCGATGGACTGGCGACGCTCGCGCGGCTGCGCGAGTCGGCACCCGATGTGCCGGTGATCATGATGAGCGGAAAGGCGGGGTTGAGCGACGCGGTCAAGGCGACGAAGCTCGGCGCCTTCAACTTCCTCGAGAAGCCACTCTCTCCCGAAGGCGTGCTGCTCGCGCTCGCGTCCGCGCTCGAGCTGCGGCGCGTGCGCCGCGAGGCACGCGCGCTACGCGAGGATCTCGGGCTAGCCGGAGAGATGATCGGCGGCAGCCCGGCGATGGCGCGCGTGCGGGAGATGATCGCGCGGATCGCACCGACCGATGCGCGTGTGCTCGTCACCGGCGAATCGGGCACGGGCAAGGAGCTCGTCGCCGCGGCGATTCACTTCGGCAGTGCCCGGCGCGAGCGGCCCTTCGTGCGCGTGAATTGCGCGGCGATTCCGCGCGATCTCGTGGAGAGCGAGATGTTCGGGCACGAGAAGGGCGCGTTCACCGGCGCGACAGATCGCCGCATCGGCCGCTTCGAGCTCGCACACACGGGGACGCTCTTTCTCGATGAGGTTGGCGACCTCGGGCTCGAGGCGCAGTCCAAGCTGCTGCGCGCGATCGAGGCGCGCGAGATCGAGCGGGTGGGCGGAGGCAAGGCGATACGCGTCGACGTGCGCATCGTGAGCGCGACGAACCGCGATCTCGCGCGCGCCGTGGCCGATGGCACATTTCGCGAGGATCTATTTTTCCGTCTGAATGTCATCCCGATTGACGTGCCGCCGCTGCACGAGCGGCCGGACGACATTCCCGCGCTCGTCGCACACTTCTCGGCGATGCATCATGCGCGCACGGGCCGGCGCGCACCGAACTGGACCGCCGCCGCGCTCGCGATTCTCGCTGGCCATCGCTGGCCTGGAAACATTCGCGAGCTCGCGAACATCGTGGAGCGGCTGGCGATTCTGCATGCTGGCGGCGACGTGGACGAGCGCCACGTGCTCGCGGTGCTGCCGGTCGCCGGCAGCGCGCGCCGCGTGGAGGAGCCGCTGCCCGACCCGACGGCACTCGACCAATCGCTGAGCGACACGCTCGACGCACACGAGCGGATTCTGATCGTGCGCGCCTTGTCGGCTGCCGCGGGAAACGTGGCCGAGGCGTCGCGGCGATTGAAGACGGATCGAGCGAACCTGTACAGGCGAATGCGGCGACTGGGCATCCCGGTAGGTGATGAATGAACAGCACTCCGTCACGGGTGGTCGCGCATGCGATGCGCTTTTTGGCGGCGCTGAGCCTCGTCGCGTCATGCTCCACGCTCGCCGGAGCGCAGCAACGCGACAGCGTACCCGATCGCAACACGCTACCGCGCGACGTCGCGCGCGAGGTGGTAGCGCTGTTCAACGCGGCCGTCGCGCTGCGGGCGACCGATGCGCTCGAGATCGAGAGCGGGCGCACGGTGACGGGGGATGTCGCCGTGCTGAATGGTCCCGTGACCATTGCCGGCCATGTCACGGGACGCGTGCTGGCGATCAACGCCGACGTCCTGCTGCGCAAAGGCGCGCGCATCGACGGCGATCTGCTCGTCGTCGGCGGCGAGGTGGATGGCGCGGAGGGCGCGTCGATCGGTGGAGAGATTCGCGTCTATCATCCGCCCCTCCGCTACACGCAGGAAGGCGATCAGCTCGTTGCGCAGCTCGAAGGTGCCACCGATGACCAGTGGTGGCACCGATTCGAGCGTCGCGGGCGTCGCAACTTCAACCGCCTCGACGTCGCGATCGCCGGCGTCTACAATCGCGTCGAAGGATTCCCCGTGCGCGTCGGACCGGTGCTGTATCGCGATCAGGGCTGGGGCCATCTGCGGCTCGACGCGACCGTAATCCTTCGCACGGCGAGCAGCTTTTCCGGGTCTGCGCCGGATGTCGGGCACGATGTGCACGGAGAGATTCGCGTTGGACGACAGTATGGGGCCACGCTGGGCGGCCGGCTGTTCGATATCGTGGATGGCGTGGAGCAGTGGCAGCTCAGCGACCTCGAAGTGGGGCTTGCCTCTTTTCTCTTTCATCGCGACTACCGCGACTACTACGGACGGCATGGCGGCCAAGTGCATGCCGCGCTGCGTGCGACGGACAACGCCGATCTGACCGTCAGCTACGGCGACGAGCGCTGGAGCTCGCGCGATGCGCACGATCCGTTCACGCTCTTCAAGAATGATCTGCCGTGGCGCATCAACCCGCAGGTGGACGAGGGTCGCTTTCACGTCGCGAACCTGACGCTGCGCATCGACACGAGAAACGACGATTTCAATCCGTGGGCCGGTTGGTATCTGCTCGCCGACTACGAGCGCGGCACCGGCCTGATCGACGCGCTTGCGCCGACTTCGGCGGGAGTGCGCTCTTGGTCGTCGGGGCCGACGCGCTACCAGCGTGGATTCATGGATCTGCGGCGCTACAATCGGCTTGCGCCAACCTCCGCCCTGAATCTGCGACTCGTGCTCGGCGGATGGCTGAGCGGTGACGCGCTTCCCTTGCAGCGCCGGCTCTCCATCGACGGACCGGGAACGGTTCCGGGCTTCGACTTTCGCGTCATCGGTGGGACCGATGTGGGCACGTGCGCGACCGGCATCCCTCTGCCGGCACGTCCGGCGCAGTGCGATCGGATCTCGCTGGCGCAGCTCGAGTATCGCAGCGACATCCGGCTTTCGTTCAGCGATGGCGACGCTCGCTCGCGCCGCACGCGTTTCCGCGCCGACGGCGCGTGGGTGTTTTTCGCTGACGCTGGCCGCGGATGGTTGGTGAATGCACCGGGAAGCCCGCTAAACTACAGGCGGAGTGAACTGCCTCCGCTGTCGTCGTATCGCACCGACATCGGCGGCGGGCTCGACTTCGATCAATTCGGGATCTATCTGGCGAAAGCTCTCTCGGCGCCGAAGGAGCCGCTCAACATTTTTCTTCGCGTTCGGCACCGCTTCTAACCGATGACGCTGCCCGGACGCGCGCTCGCGCTCCTGCTCGGCCTGTCGTTCCTCGTCGCGTCACCGCTCGCGGCGCAGCGACGCCCGACGCTCGGGATCGCCCCTCCAGCCAGCGGGGGGATTGGCGCGACCGTGAGCGCGACGAACCTGTTCGCCGAGCCGAACATTCGCGATCTCGTGCGCAGCGGATTTCCGGCGTCGCTGCACTTTCGACTCGAACTCTGGCGCGCCGGCGGGTTGTTCGACGATCTCGAAGGACGATTCGATTGGGATCTGATCGTCCAGTACGATCCGACGGCGCAGCGCTATCGCGTGGTGCGGCGCCAGGCAGGACAGCACGAGGATCTCGGAAGCTTCGCAACGCTCGCGACGGCGCAGACCGTGCTCGAGCGTCCGTCGCGCACGACGCTCAACCCGGAACGGGATGGCGTGCGGTACTACTACACGATCGCGATGGATATCGAGGCGTTGTCGGTCAGCGATCTGGACCAGCTCGAGCGATGGCTGCGCGGAGCAAAAAGCGGAACGGCGGCGTCAGCAGTGGGGAATGGATTGCGAACGCTGATGCTCAGGATGTTGGGGGGGGAGAGACATCATTACACGGCAAGGAGCGGGGTATTCATCGCCGAGAAATAGTCGCGTTGACGTTGAGAGTGATGAGTGGGAGAGTTCTCGAGCAGTTGTTAGTTGAACCCTAATCATGCGTGAGTTTGGCTGATTCGCCGCTTACATGCCCAGCGCGGCTGAGGGGGAATTGATGCGGGTAGCGGTTTAGGCGGCCCAGAATGAACTTCACCCCAGAGGTGAAGTTCATTCTGATGCCAAAAGGCCCACGTACGTTGACGTTTGCTGCTCGGCCCGACGCCCTTACGCGCTATGGGGGCGTCTATCTGCTGCATCGCTTCTTCAGCGTCATTGGCTTGAAGCGAGCGTTCGCGCACGACCTGCATCTGGGCCACCGCGCAACCCGCTATTCGATCGGCGAGCTGGTGCTCGCGCTGCTGTATCCGATCATCTTAGGCCTCAAACGGTTGGAGATGACTCGCCTGCTGCGGACCAACGGCGTGTTCCAGTATCTCACCGGGTTGTCGCACTACCCCGATGCGACGACGATGCGCCGCTTCTTGGTCCGCACGGCGCCGCAGCTGGTGCCGCAATTACGCGCCATGCACGATGCGATGCGCGCGCGCCTCTCGGCGCAGCTCGAACGCCGGCGCTTCGTGTTCGATCTCGACTCGACAGTGCTGGTGGTCTACGGCCAGCAAGAAGGGGCGGAAGTGGGGTACAACCCGGCGAAACGCGGGCGCCGCTCGTATCACCCGCTCCTCTGTTTCGAGGGCACGTGGCAAGAATACTGGGAGGGCGAATTCCGCCCCGGCCGCGCCCACACGGCCAGCGGCACGCTCGATCTGCTGACGGCGTGTCTGGCGAAGATCCCGGCCGCCGACCACGGGAAACCGATCTTTGCCCGCGCCGACAAAGGCTTCTATGACCATGCCATCATCGAGTGGCTCGCCGATCAGCGCGTGGAGTTTGTCGTGGTGGCCAAGCTGACCGCGCCGATCAAACGCACCCTGGCCGGCCCGTTGCGCTATGCCGAGCACCGGGCCGGCGTCAGCACGGCCGAGTTTCGCTATCAACCGCACGGGTGGGCGGCACCGCGTCGCTTCGTGGTCATCCGGCGGGAGCAACCCGAGGACGAGGACGAGCAACTGACGATGTGGCACTTCCAGCGCTACTACTACCAGGTCCTGGTGACGAATCTGCCGTGGCGCCCGCTCCGCGTGTGGCGGTTTTACAACCAACGCGCACGCATCGAGCAACTGATTCGGGAACTCAAAGGCGAGTATGCGCTGGGCAGTATCCCCACCGGGCAGTATGCCGCGAACGAAGCCCACCTGCATCTCCTGTTCTTAGCGTACAACTGCGTCCGATGGTTTCAGCTCATCTGCCTTCCGGAGCGGTTCGCGACGACTCGGTTGCAGCGACTACGTGAGGATGTGCTCAACATGCCAGCGTACCTGACCCGAAGTGGTCGGCATCCACACCTGTGGATTTCGGACGCGGGCCTCGCCGCCGACTGGGCTTATGCGCTCGCAAAGATCGATCGCTTGAAGGTCTGAAAACCGCAATTCTCACGCAGGATTAGGGTTGAAGTTTTCGAGTTGTGAGCCTCTCGCAGATCCCAATGGAGTAACGGCATCCCTGCGCTGAGCACGTTCGATACGACACAGCGAGTCCGACGATATGGTCAGGTCCGCCGTTCCGTTTCCTACGGCCAAATCAGAATGTGCCGAGCCGAGAGTTACGGCGAAGTCGGGGGGTGTCGTCAGTTCCGCCGTTCGTTTCCCAATGGCCCCGTCAGAGAGTGTTGTTACACCACAGCGATCTGCGACCATCGCATAACTGAAGAACTTCAACTAAAAACTGCCGGAAAACTCTCCCACTGTTCACTGTTCAGTGGTACTCCAAGAGAAAGGCAGCTACTCTGCTGCCTCAGCAATCGTCACATTGTGGTACGCCTGTCCGAGCGCGAGCGGATGCACTCGATGCTCCAGCGCCTCGAGTTGATGCAGAATCGCGTCGCCGTAGAAGGTCTTGATGTATTTCGCCTGCGTTTGCGTCAGCCGGCGAATCGCCCACGAGAGATGCACGAAGTGCGGCTCGACTGGATGCGTGAGCGGATGCATCCCGATCTCGTGCGGCAGCCGGTTGCCCTTGCGCGTGTTGCAGGGAGAACAGGCAGTGACGACGTTGCCCCAATCGTTCTTTCCGCCGCGAGAGATCGGTATCACGTGATCGCGCGTCAGTGCCTCACGAGGACGAAGCTCCACCGCCGCGCGACCACAGTACTGGCAGCAGTAATGGTCGCGCGCGAAAAGGAATGTATTCGTCACTTGCCGCCGAAAGCGTCGCGGCACATGGATGAACTTCGTGAGCCGAATGACGGCAGGACGGGGCATCGTCAGACGCTCGGAACGGACGACGCGGTCCATGTCGGCCTCGACGATCTCCGCCTTCCCATCGATCACGAGCCGGAGCGCCCGACGCATGGGGACCATGGTCAGGGGCTCGAACGACGCGTTCAGTGCCAGACATCCGACGATCAATCGTCCCTCCGGCGCGATCTAACCTTTTGAAGCTATGGTCGTGACGGAGCGCGAACAAGAGACCGCGTCAGCCGGCGAGCCACCTCTGAAGCAGATCGGCGCTCGCCTGCACACGGCGCGGCAGCTCCGCATCCGCATCGACGAGGTGGCCATCGCGTACTCGCACCCGCCCCGCGACGGCGACGAAGGTGGCCGGCAGCCCGGCCAGGGAATAGACCGCCGCGGCAATGGGATCATGGATCGGAACGCGATGCGCGGGAATCGGAAAGGCCGCCATATCCGCGGCTTTTCCCACCTCGAGCGTGCCGATTTCACCGGCGAGCCCGAGCGCCCGCGCGCCCCCGAGCGTCGCGAGTTCGAGCGCGTGCTCGGCCGCGAGCGCGTCGTGCCGCCCTTCGCGCGCCGTTGCAAAGAGCGTCGCGAGACGAGCTTCATCGAGCAGGTCCATGCGGTCGTTGCTCGCGACCGAGTCGGTGCCAACTCCGACGCGAACCCCTGCGGCGACGAGTGCCGCGAGTGGAGCGATGCCATGGCCGAGCTTCGCGTTCGACGCCGGACAGTGAGCCACTGAGCAGTCATACCGCGCGATCGCGCCGATGTCATCCGCGTCCACGCGGACGCAGTGAATGAGGAGCGCTCGTGCGTTCAGTACGCCCAGTGACTCGAGGAGAGCGATTGGACTGCGCGCGCGCCGCGAGACATCGATGCCGCGAGCCCGCAATGCCTCGGCGAACTCACCACGTCCCTGCTCCACCAACTGGCTCTCGGCCTCGCTCTCGGCGATGTGCACGGCGAGTGGCAGTTCTCGCTGACGAGCGAGGGACGCGGTGGCGCGGAAGAGCGCGTCGGACACGGTGTAGGGCGCGTGTGGCGAGACGCCGACGCCGACCAACGACGTGGCGCGTTCCTGCATCTCGGCGACCTTTGCGCCGAGCGCGGCGACGGCCTCGTCACATTGGGCGGGGTCGGGACCGAACACTTCGCGGTAACAGATGCCTCGCGCGCCGCGCTCGAGCATCGCGTCGAAGGCCGCGCCGGTGTCCCCGGTGTCGGCGAAGGTCGTGATTCCATACTGCAGCCCTTCATCCACCCCGAGCCGCGCTGCATCGAGCAGCATCTCGGGAGTGAGCACGGCGCGCCGGGCCGAGGTCAGCCGGACGATCCATTCGCGAAAGCCGAGTCCGTCGAGAAAACCGCGCATCGCGGTGAGCTCGAGGTGACAGTGTGCATTCACGAGGCCTGGCAGGAGCATCACGTCGCCGAGGTCAATATCATCACCGCCCGATGGGGCATCTTTCCGCGGCCCGACGTAGACGATGCGCCCCTCCTGCTCCACCACCGTACCGTTGCGCAGTGGCGGCGATGCAATGGGGAGCACCCAGCTCGCGTGATAACGCGTCATGCCGCGAATGCGCCGGTGCGCGATCCATGACGCGCGGGTTCGTACAACGCCTCATCCGCCACACCGGCTGCTCGCGCGAGAGCGAGGGGCGCGACGATGTTCGCAACCTGGTCGCGTGCATGTCCGTCGGAGCCGAGCGAGAGACGAACCCCAGCGTCGGCAGCACGACGGACGAGACGCTCGTGCGGCGGATACCGCGCAGAGATCTCGAATGCCTGTCCGCCGGCGAGGAGCGCCTGCACCGAGCGCTCCTCGTGCGCCTCGGTCCAAAGGTCATGCGGATGAATCGTGCGCATCGGCGGCGGCATCAGCGTGGGATGCGCCAGAATGTCAACGGGCATCTCGCGGGCGAGCGTCTCGAGCGAGGCCACGTGCGCTTCGATGTAGACATCGGGGGTGAGTTCGGCGGGCAGCGACTGCGAGAATACCCGGAAGTACGAACCGTTCTTCAGCCGGATGGAATGCAGCGAGCCGACGCGATGGGTGAACCGGCGAACGATCTCCGCGGGCAGCTCTCGCCAGAGCGCATCGTGCCAGCAGAACTCTCCGCCGCGGAGCACGTCATATTGCTCCAGGTCGTCGAGATAGGCCTCGACCGCGGCGACGGAGCTCACGGTCGTCGGCGCATCGCGCGAGATGTGATCGCTCACGGTGACGCGAACGCCGAGCGCCGCGCCGCGTGCGACCACCTCGGCCACGCTCATCGACCCGTCGGAGTGCGTCGAGTGAGCGTGACAGTCGGTGGGCAGCCAGGTCATTGACGCGGTGGGATATTGAATGGGTTGGTCGTGCCGCGCGGAGCACGCGTCATATCGGGGCGCGGGCGAGAGGTGTCGCTCGGCAAACGCAGGGAGTCGCCGATCGAGTTGCGCGTCGGAATCGAGGCTCGCGGCACTGGCGTCGAACCGGGCGTGATCATCGCTCCCGGCGTTACGCGAGACGGACGCGAGAACACCGTCGAGTCGGACATCCGCGGGCGAGTCGCGTCCGGGAACGGCGTCGCCCCAGGCGCCCGGCGCGGCGGCGGTGATCCGACCGGCGGAAATCCGAACGACGTATCGATTCGGGCGCCGGTCGTGTCGGGAGGCGCGCCGTAGCCGGTAGGAACGCACGTCTGCGTGGGATCGGTTCCCGCGATGAAGTACTCACTGACGCTGCCCGAGCATCCTGCGCCGGCCAACAGGCCGGTGGCCGGATCGATGTCGCGAACGACGATGCCTTCCGGCCGCGGCCAGTCCGGCGGAGCAGGCTTGCGGCGGTAGACCTCGCGCATGAACGCGGTCCATGCGGGAGCGGCGAGCGCGCCTCCCTGCGCATTGCCCTTGATCTTCGCGGGCTTGTCGAGCCCCATCCACACGCCGGCGACGAGATCGGAGGTGTAGCCGATGAACCAGACGTCGGCGCCGTCATTCGTCGTTCCCGTCTTTCCACCGGCGGGATAGCTGAACTGGCTCCCGACGGAGGCGGCGGCGGTCCCCCTGCGCACGACGTCCTTCATCATGCTGACCATCAGCCACGCCTCTTCCGGCGACATCACGGGCGCACGGTTCGCTGCCGGCTCCCAGAGGATATCGCCTTTCGCGTTCTCGACGCGAACGATGGGAATCGGACTGGCGCGAGTACCCAGCGTCGCGAATGCAGAGTATGCCGCGATCATCTCGATCGGGTACACGTCCGCGGCACCGATGTTGATCGACGGATAGGGCGGGATGGGAGTCGTGATGCCGAACTTGCGCGCCATGTCGATGACGCTCTGCGTGCCGAGCTCCATGCCGACCTTGATCGCGATGATGTTGCGGGATTGATAGAGTCCGCGACGCATCGGCATCGGACCTTCGAACTTTCCGTCGTAGTTCTGCGGCGTCCAGTTGGATCCATTGCCCTGCGGCACCGTGACCGGAGAATCGTCGACGATGTAGGAGGGGGGACGTCCATTCTGAATCGCGTCAGCGTAGACGACGGGCTTGAAGGTGGAGCCAGGCTGACGCAGTGCCTGCGTGGCGCGATTGAACTTGGAGTCGTCGAAATCCCGTCCGCCGACGAGCGCGCGAATTGCGCCGGTACGCGGATCCATCGCGATGAACGCACCCTGGAGATAGGGCGAGTTCGCCGCTGCGGCCTCGCCCACACGCTCCGAGGCCCGCGAGAGATACGACTCGAACGACGGATGGCTGTAGGCGCCGTAGCTGCCCGACTCGATTCGCTTCAGCTGATTCTCGAGCGCACGCTCGGCCGCGGACTGGAGATCGACGTCGAGCGTGGTGAAGACCTTGAGTCCCTGCTCGTAGAGCCGTTGCCCGAACTGATTCTCGAGCTGCTGGCGCACCAGCTCGACGAAGTAGGGCGCGACGTCTCCCGCTTCGGACTTGCGTGCGAGCTGAAGCGGATACGCGCTTGCCAGGCTCGCGTCGGCGTCGCTGATTCCGCCCTCGGAGCGCATGATCTCGATGACCGTGTTGCGCCGCTGAATCGCGCGCTCGGGAAAGCGCCGCGGGTTGTACCGCTCGGGCGCTTTCGGCAACCCGGCCAGCGTCGCGGCTTCCGCCAGATTGAGGTCCTTCGCCGATTTGCCGAAATACCGCTGCGCCGCCGTCTCGACCCCGAACGAGCCGTTGCCGAGCGAGATCTGATTCAGGTAGAGCTCGAGGATCTTGTCCTTCGAGTACTTCGCTTCGATGGCGCGGGCAACCTTCGCCTCCTTCAGCTTTCGCACGAGCGACTTCTCTCGCGAGAGACGCTCCGGAAAGATATTGCGCGCGAGCTGCATGGTGATCGTCGAGAAGCCCTCGGCGAAGCTGCGCTTCTTGAGGTCGGCGTAGATCGCGCCCGGGATGCGTATGAAGTCCACGCCTTTGTGGCTGTAGAAACGCTTGTCCTCGGTGAGAACGAACGCATTCCGAAGCAGAGGCGGGATCTGATCGATCTTGAGGAGCGTGCGGCGCTCGAGGCCGAGCTCGGCGATGAATCGGCCGTCCGCGGCGTACAGCTTCGAGGTCTGTCGCGGCTGGTACTCGTCGAGGACGTCGACCGACGGGCAGGCGCCCGCCCGACACACGAGGGCCCAGCTCGCGTAGCCGAACCCGGTGACGAACGCGGTGCCGAAGACGAGACCAACGCCGAGTCCGCGCGAGAGCTTGGGATGCCGGCGGCGAAAATTCTTCGAGAACGGGAGGTCCATCGACCGTCGAAAGAGAGCGGAGGACCAGGTGACGGACGCCACGCCGGACCGAACTCGGGAAGGTTAACGCGCGGCGGCGGCTCGCACCAAGGCGCCAGCCTGACAATCCCCTCTCCCTTGTCTATTTTTGTGCCATGCGGACGACAGGCGTGCTCGAGGAACTCGAGTGGAGAGGGCTGGTCTATCAGTACACCGAAGGGGTCCCCGAGGCGCTCGCCAAGGGCGCTGCATCGGCGTACATCGGATTCGACCCCACCGGGAGCAGCCTGCACGTTGGGAGCCTGCTCGTCATCATGGTCCTCGTGCACCTGCAGCGGCACGGCCATAAGCCGGTGGCGCTCGTAGGTGGTGGAACGGGGTTGATCGGCGACCCGAGCGGCAAAACCGTCGAGCGCCAGCTTCTCACCCCTGAGCAGGTGGCGGCGAACTCGGCCGCGATTCGGGCGCAGCTCGAGCGGTTTCTCGACTTCACGGGCCCGAGCGCCGCACGCATGCGCGACAATGCGGTGTGGCTCACGCCGCTGACGATGGTGGAGTTCCTGCGCGACACGGGAAAGCACTTCACCGTGAACTACATGCTCCAGAAGGATTCGGTGCGGTCCCGCATGGACGCCGGGATCTCGTTCACCGAGTTCGCGTACATGCTGCTCCAGTCCTACGACTTTCTCGAGCTCCGCCGCCGCGACGGCGTCACGCTGCAGCTCGGTGGCAGCGACCAGTGGGGGAACATCACCGCCGGCATCGAGCTGATTCGCCGCGTCGATGGCGCGGAAGCGCACGGTCTCACCGTGCCGCTCGTGACGAGCTCGTCGGGGGCCAAGTTCGGCAAGACCGAAGCGGGCGCCGTGTGGCTCGACGCGGAGCGGACGTCGCCGTACGCGTTCTATCAGTTCTGGCTCGGCACGGAAGATCGCGACGTGGGGCGCTACCTGCGGTTCTTCACGCTGCTCGACCGCGCGGAGATCGAGGCGCTCGATGCCGCTGCCGCGTCCTCGCCCGAGCAGCGCGCCGCGCAGCGCGCGCTCGCGCGCGACGTGACTCGCCGCGTGCATGGCGACGCCGCACTGCAAGCCGCCGAGCAGGTGTCGTCGTTCTTTTTTGGCGGACTCGATCCGCGCGAGCTCACGGACGATGCGTTTGCGATCCTTCGCGCCGAGGCGCCCTTCAGCGAGGTGGAGGCCCGATCACTCGCGAGTGAGAGTGACGCGTCACGCTATGACGTGCTGAAACTGCTGACGGTGTCGGGATTGGCCGCATCGAACAGCGCGGCGAAGCGGCTGCTCGAACAGGGCGCAGTTTCGGTGAACAAGCGCAAGATCGCTATGCCTGATCGACACGTGTCGGCGAGTGAAGCGCTTCTCCGAGGCGGGCACGTGGTGATCGGCAAAGGAAAGCGGGACTTCGCGCTCCTGCGAGTGCGCGCCTGACAGCCGCCATCGCTTTCGCGAAAGGGTGCGCGATCAACCTATCCGTGCGCTGACACACTCATCCGCGAAGCGCATCCAACGCCCGCGAGAGATCGTCGTCATTTGTGTAGCAGTGTGGCGCAAGCCGAATGGTCCCTTCGCGCACCGAATGAATCACATCTGCGGCATCGAGCCGCGCGCTTGCGGACTTCGCGTCCCCGGGGCGGACCGAGGCGATGCCGCCATGAAATCCATGCGGCGTCACGAGTGGAATTCCCAGCGCCAGCGCACCATCGAGCAGACAATGCGCAGATGCGTGGATGTGCGAGGACACCGCGGCGGCGCCGAGCTCGCGCAACAGCTCCAGGCTCTCCGCCATGCCGGCGAAGTCCTGATACGGAAGCGTCACTTGCTCGAACCGGCGCGCATCGTCGCGCCAGGTGAGATCGTAGTTCGCCAGACGTGAAAAGTCGTCGGAGTCACGCACGCCCATCCAGCTGACCGGCTGCGGCGTGACCGACTCCAACACCGCTCGACGCACGTATGTGAAGCCCGTGCCCCAGGGCGAGAGAAGCCATTTCTGTCCGCCGCACGCGAGCAGGTCCACCGGCGTCCTCTTCACGTCGAGCGTCAACGCGCCGAGCCCTTGAATCGCGTCCACGACGAAATAGACGTCGCGGGCGCGGCAAGCGGCGCCGAGCCGGTCGATATCCGCTCGCGCTCCGGAGGAAAAACCGACCCACGACACCGACAGCGCGCGAACGCCGGGACGCTCGAGCGCCGCGAGCAAAGCGGCCTCGTCGAGCACACCATCGCGAAGCGGCACGACGTGCACGCCGTATCCACGAGACTGCGCCGCGGCGAGCCATGGATACATGTTCGCCGGGAACTCACCATCGGGCACCACTACCTCATCGCCCGGGCCGAGTGGAAGACCCCATGCGGCGAGATTGATTCCCGCACCGGTATTGGTCGCGAGGGCAATCTCGGCCGCGCTCGCGCCGATCAATTCTGCCAGGAGCGCGCGGCATCGGTCGAGCGTCCCGAACTGATCGTCGAACCCCGCGAGGTGCGGCGTTGCGCGCCGCCGGGTGAAATCCATCTGCGCCTCGATCGACCGCCGCGGCGATGGCCCGGTGCTCGCGGCGTTCAGATAGATGGTATTGCCAGCGTCCATCCACGCGAACTCATCGCGCCTGAGCCGTTCGGTATCTATTGTCATTTCGTGATTCGAAAGCGTTTGCGGGGACGTTGAAGGCGTTGATCGGAAGAAGGGTGAATCAGGCGAATCTCCACGGATCTACGCGAATCTTTCACACTCTTCTTGTTGTTGATCAGCGAAGATTCGCGTGGACTCGCTTGATTCGTGTTGGACAACGAACGACGCTGTAGCCTTCCCCGAAACCGCTCACGTCCGCGCCGACGGCGGTGCTTCGATCGCGCCACTCTTCGCGGCGTGACGCGGATCGAGCGCGTCGCGCAATGCGTCGCCGAGCAGGTTGAAGCCGAGCACCGCGACGCCGATCGCGAGCCCCGGTGCAACCGACGTCCATGGTGCGTTCCGCAACTGATTCAGATCGCGACCGTCGGCGATCATCGACCCCCAGCTCGGGGTTGGCGGCTGCACGCCAAGCCCGAGGAATGACAGCGCCGACTCGGCCATGATCGCCGCCGCAACACCGAGCGTCACGGCAATGAGCACCGGCGCAACGACGCTGGGGAGCACGTGCTGCAGCACGACGCGAGTGTCGCGCGCGCCGAGCGCCCTGGACGCCTGCACGAACTCGAGCTGGCGCACGACGAGCACCTGGCCTCGAACGAGGCGCGCCATCCCCGCCCATCCCACGATGCCGATCGTGAGGAAAACGACGCCGAGCGAGGGCTGCAGTGCAGCCGCCATGGCGATGAGTAGAAGAAGCGTCGGAAACGCGAGCGTCACATCGGCGAGACGCATCACGATCTCGTCGATCCATCCGCCGTAGTAGCCGGCCACCAAACCCATCGTCAGTCCGATGAGCAGGGCGATCGCCTGCGACACGATCCCCGCCGTGAGCGAGACGCGCGCTCCATACACCAGACGCGCCCAGACATCGCGACCCTGAATGTCGGTGCCGAGCCAGTGCGCCGTCGACGGGCCTTGAAGCTGATTGACGAGATCGATGCGTATCGGATCATGATGCGACACGAGCGGCGCGAGCACCGCCAATAGCACGATGAGCACGACGACGCTCACGCCGAACCAGGCGCGGCCATCGCCACGAAGCGCCCGTGACGCTCGCTCGTTCATGAAGGATCTCCCAACTCGGGTGGCGTTCCAGGCCGCTGATGCTTCCAGCGACGATGCTGCCAGAAATACTGCTCGGGATATCGGCGCACCCACCGTTCGAGCGTGTTGGTATACGAGGCAACGATGGCGTCCACATCGGCCTCACGGTCGCCGGTCCGCGTCACCGGTATGTCCTCGAAGTGCATTGCGTATTGACCATTGGCCTGCCGAATCGCAGCGGCGAATATCAGCGGTGCGTCAAGCCGAAGTGCGAACACTGCAGGACCGCGCGGCGTCTTTGCCCATCGCCCAAAGAACGGAACCCAGGTGGACGCAAGTCCAACGGCGCCCTGGTCGAAGAGGAAGCCAGCCACTCCCCCCGCGCGCACGATGCGGGGAACCCGGCGAACGGCCTCGGAATCATGGATGACCGTCATGCCGAGCTGGCGGCGGGTTTCCGTGAGATAGCGATCGAAGAGCGGATTCTGCATTCCTCGGGCAACCGCGTTGATCCCGCGGCCGCGCGTGGCAATGAACGAGCCGCCAAGCTCCCAGTTGCCGAGATGGCCAGTGACGATCATCACGCCTCGGCCAGCAGAGAGCGCGCGCTCGAACACATCCAAGCCGTCCACGCTGTCGAAGAGTCCGAGCAATATGTCGCGCGGGTAGGACTGCAGGAGCGCTGCTTCGATGCTCGTTCGTCCAAGGTGGCCATACGACTCGCGGGCGATTCGCAATACTTCTGGTTCGGCGAGTCCGGGGAATGCGGCGCGAACCTGTCGCTCCACGACGTCGCGACGTATGCCGAAGGGGCGATATGCGAGCCGGCCAAGCCACTCACCGATAGCTCCTGCTCGTTTGAGGCTGAGCCGGCGCATTACACCGACGACACCCCGCAGTGCGTAGTACTCCGCATAGTGCGAGAGTGTCGGAGCTGTCACCGCGCCGCCCAGAGCGACCTGTCGCCACCGGCATTCGCGGCGGCAGCGAACCCGTCGATCATGGTCTCCTCGCGAAAATCGCGCTGCGCGCGCGTGTAGCCGGCCTTGCCCATCGCGATGCGCGTGTCGTCATCCGCGAGAAAGCGCGCGACCGCCGACGCCGTGTCGCTCGGATCGGCAGGAGGAAGAAGCACTCCCGCGATGCCGTCCGGCACGAAGTGCGAGACGAGCGATGACCGCTCGGCAATGACGGGCACTCGCGCCGCCATGAAGTCGAGGCACGCAAAGCCGCCATCATCGCCCTCAGCGGCAACCCACCCGACATCCGCCGCGGCGAGCACCTTCGGCATGTCGGTGCGCTCGCCGAGAAAGCGCACGAGCGACGTGACGCCGAGTGCCGCAGCGTGCATGCGCATGTCGTCCGCGTCAGTGGAGCGCCCGACGAGCGCCAGTCGCAACTCCGGGTGACGCTCCGCGAGAAGGGCGAGCGTACGCATCGCGGTCGTCACGCGGCTTCCCGCGCGGCTGTCGATGACGCAGACGATGAGCTGCGTCGCGTCGGTCATGCCGAGCGTGCTGCGCGCCTCAGCGCGAGCGTCCTGAACCTTCGCGACATCCACGCCGAGTGGCGCGATCATGGCGCGATCGCCAAGTCCCGAGCGGTCGCGGTCGGACGCGGTCGTAAAGAGAATCCGCGATGTCGCCATGCGATCCGCGAGCTTGCCCGATCGTCCGCTCGTCGCGTTGCCGCCGGCCGGTATGCGCCGAATCACCGCTCCACGCTCGGCCAGCCGCATCGCCGAGCTTGCGACGAGATGCTCGCGCTCCGTGTGAAGAAAGACCACTTCGATGAACTTTTCCTTCAGGACGGCGCGCAGCCGCCAGGCATCGCGAGTGACCGTCGCCGCTGGTGGCACCGGAACGACGTCAAGCCCTTCCTGGACGAATCCGAGCTCGGCCGACGATCCCTGCCGGCACACAACGGTCACCGGCTCTCCGCGCGCCGCGAGGCCGCGCGCCGCGACGGCGAAGGCGCGCGAGGATCCGGACCAGTGCGCCGAGGTGTGATAGAACAGGGTGCGCATCGGTTAGGACGCACCGGAAAGAACGGATGCGGCGTCACCTTCGCTGCGCCGCATCTGCGCGGCGTGCAGGCGATGGTAGGTACCGCGCCGCGCGAGCAGTTCGGCGTGCGCGCCGCGCTCGATGATCTCGCCGCGGTCGAGGACGAGAATCTGGTCTGCGTTCACGACGGTTGAGATGCGGTGAGCGATGACGAAGACAGTTCGGCCGGCGAGGAGGCGGTCGATCGCTTCTTGCACGAGTCGTTCCGACTCGGTATCCAGCGCCGATGTGGCTTCGTCGAGAATCAGAATCGGCGGATCGGTGAGCAGCGCCCGCGCGATGGCCAGCCGCTGCCGCTGTCCACCCGAGAGCCGTGTGCCGCGCTCCCCGAGGACGGTTCCATATCCTTCGGGAAGCTCCATGATGAAAGTATGCGCATTGGCCGCGCGCGCCGCTGCCTCGACCTGCGCATCGGTGAACCGCTCCGAAGCCCCGTAGGCGATGTTGTTGCGCACCGTGTCGTTGAAGAGCACGGTGTCCTGGCTGACGATCCCCGTCAAGCCACGGAGCGATGCGAGCGAGATCTCGCGCGTGTCCACGCCATCGAGGTAGATGGCGCCAGCCGTCGGCTCGTAAAAACGTGGAATGAGATCCACCAGCGTGCTCTTCCCCGCGCCGCTCGCACCGACGAGCGCCACGACCTGGCCCCGCCGTGCGACGAAACTCACGTCCCGCAGCACGAGATCCTCTCCATACGAGAAGGAGACCCTCTCGAAGGCCAGTGATTCGCGAAGTGCCGACACCTTGCGGGTGCCGTGATCGGTCTGCTCCTCGGTCGGGAGATCCAGCACCTCGAACAGTCGCTCGGCGGATGCGAACGACTGCTGTGCGGTCGTCGGTGCCTGCGACAGCTGCTTGAGCGGCGGCAGGAGCCGCATCACCATGATCATGAAGGTGATGAGTGTGGCGCTGTCCATGGTCCCGGCGCCGAGGAGCACCTCACGCGCACCGACCCAGAGAATGAGCATGGCGACGGAGGTTCCAATCAGCTCCGTCATCGGCTGTGACAGCGCGGCGACGCGAGTGATGCGCACCATCCCCGTGGAGTAGCGTCCGCTCGCCGCGGAGAAGCGCGCGTCCTCGTACGGCTCACCGCGAAACGATTTCACGAGGCGAATTCCGCTCACCACCTCCTGCAGCACACTCGCGATCTCACCGTAGTCGCCGCGAAGCCGGCGATGCCCCTTCCGCAGCTTGCGCAGCACGGGCTGGAGCAAGAGCGTGAGCAGCGGCGCGATGACGAGCGCGATGAAGGTGAGTCGCACCGAGTAGTTCAGCAGGATGATGATCGTCCCGATGATCTGCGCGAGGTTCTGCAACGTGCGCGTGACCAGCTCGGTGATGAGCGCCTTCGTCTGCTCCGTGTCCGAGAGCACGCGCGAGATGATCTGACCCGTCTTGGTGTGCTGGAAGTAGCCGAGCGGCAGGCGCTGCAGATGACGGAAGACGTCGTCGCGCAGATCGCGCGTGACATTCTCCTGGAGCGACGCACCGAGCTGCCCCGCGAGCCAGACGAACACATTCTTCAGCGCAACGATGGCCATGATGGCGATCATCATCGTCGCCACAGAGCCAAGCCGGTCCGCCGGATTCAGGAATCTGCCGACGAGCTGGTCCTGCAGACCCGTCACCCAGCTCGCCGACGCGCGCGGGATGAGCTGCTGCGCACCGAACAGCGCGTTCAGGAATGGAACGAGCAGCGTGAACGAGAACACGTCGAGCGCCGCGGCGACGATGTTGCACGCGATGGTGCCGACCATCCGCCAGGAGTGCGGCCGTAGATACCGCAGCAGGCGGCGATACATGGGCTAGCGCTTCGGAGTCAGAAGCGACACGGGGAGGATGCACTCCTCGGGCGTGACGCCGCCATGCAGAAACGAGCCGCGATACCTGCTCTGATACTCGCGCAGCTTCGTTGGGTAGACGAAGAAGCTGTCGCCGGCGGCAAGCAGCGTGTTCGCGCCGAGGCCCCGGCGCGGCAGCTTGAGCGCGTCTTCATTCTTGAACAACAGCGCGAGATCGGGATTCTCCGCGCGCAGATCCTCGCCGAACTTGTAGCGAAGATTCTGCGTCGCGTCGCGCTTCGCGAACACGGTCGCCGGGGTGTGGCAGTGGATCGAGCCGTGATCGCTCGTCACGAGCACCTTGACCTTGCGGCGCGCTGCTTCCTGCAGCACGCTGAACAACGCCGACCGCTTGAACCATTGCAGCGTGAGCTGGCGCAGCGCGATCTCGTCGCGCGCCACCTCGTAGAGAATCGCCGACTCGGAGCGGCCGTGCGTGAGCAGGTCCACGAAGTTGAAGACGAACGCGCTGATCCCTTCCGGCGCGATCGCGTTCGCGAGGCGACGCTCGAGCTCGTCCGCCTCGTGCGACGACGAGATCTTGTCGTACTTCACTGGCACCTTGCGTCCCATCTCGACGAGATGCGCCTCGAGCAGATCCTTCTCGTGCGCGTTGAGCGTCTCGTCCTCCCGCTCGCCCCACCAATCCGGAAAGCGTGCCGCGATCTCGTTGGGAAAGAGACCGCTGAACAGCGCATTGCGAGCATACGGCGTCGCCGTCGGCAGCACGCCGAAGTAGTGCGTCGTCTCGATGTCGAACAGCGGCGCGAGCACGGGCTCGAGAAACTTCCACTGATCGAGGCGCAGGCAGTCGATGACGATGAACGCCGCCGCCTTGTCCTGCGCGACGACGGGCATCAGGAACTCGCTCACGATGTCGATCGAGAGCGGCGGCCGGTCGCCCTCCAGATTCGCAAGCCAGTCCGGATACGCACGTGACATGAAGGACGCAAAGTCTCGGCGCATCTCGGGAAAGAGCCCGCGCAGCGACTCGTGCAGCCCCATCTCGTTGGCCGCCGTGAGGTCGAGGTCCCACTGGACCATCTCGAGATAGCGGTCGATCCAGCCGCGCCAGTCGAGCTCCCGCGGCGATTCGCCCTGCATGGCGCGAAACCGGTCGACAAACGCGCGAGCGACGACCTGCTGCCGGATCCGTGGACCCTCGAGGAGCCCCGCGACCATCGCGTAGACCTGGCGCGGCGTGACCGGCTTCACGAGATAGCCGCCGATGTTCTTCCCTAGCGCCTCAGTGAGCGTCCCGTCCTCCTCGCTCTTCGTCACCATGACGACCTGAAGGTTGGGCTCGATCTCGCGCAACTCCTTCAGCGCCTCGAGCCCGCGAGTTCCGGGTATCTGCTCGTCGAGCAGCACGAGGTCGAACGGACGGCGCCGAACGAGCTCCAGGGCATCGTCGGCGTTCGTAGCGGTTTCGACTTCGAACCCCTTGTCACGCAAGAAGATGCGATGTGGCTCGAGCAGTTCCGCCTCGTCGTCTACCCAGAGGACGGCCTTCACCTGGTGCGGCATGGATCAAACGTAGCCCCACACTATAGAGGGAGCAACGCGAAGGATAGGCTCCGCTAGCCGCACAGCGATCGGGAGACCACATTCCTTCCGTGCCCATTTCGCTCCCGCCCTACGCCCTGTCCGCGCCCAGCTTCCGGTTTCGCCATCTGGCCAGCCTCGCCGGGCGAGCGCCCATCGGGGGAGCGCGCGAGGTGGCACTCGCTTGCTTCGTCGCCGCGCGCCTGGCAGCGGAATGCACCGCCGCGATGGACGACGACCCGGCTGGCCGAGCTGGACGATGCGCCGGCGCGAAGGCCTGGCTCGGCACGCTCGTCGTCCCCGCCACCGTTCGCGGGTCGGTAGCGAGGTGTGCCGAGCTGAGTGTTGAGGGGAGTCCAGCCGATGTGGGAAAGGAGGTCGCGGGGCTCTTGCTGGCCGCTACATCCTATCTCGATGCACAATCCCGGGCCGAGCTGGATACTCTGTCGGCGGCGCTCCGCGAATAAGCGCGCAGAAACATTCCGAACAGGCGCGCGTTTTTTCCTTGCTACCCCGGAGGAATGGACCGTATCTTGGGCCATGCCGCGCGGCGCTGACATTTCCCCCTTGTCTCTTCTGCTAGGCCGCGTCGACGCTGTTGCCGACGGGGCCTCTCCTGCCGACACCGTACCCTCCGGGTTCCGGAGTCTCGACAAACTGCTCGGCGGCGGACTGCGGCGTGGCGATCTCATCGTGCTCGGTGGAGACGTCGGCAGCGGGAAGAGCGCATTCGCTCTCGCGGTGGCGCTTCGCGTCTCGCAGGAGCGGCACGACACGCTCTTCTATTCAGGTGAGATGCTGCCCGATCGCGTGCTCGAGCGTGCGCTCGCGATCGAAGGACGCACGCGCGTGGATGACCTGCGTCGCGGAACGCTCGACGATGTAACGCGCGCCGGTGTGGGCGCGGCAGCGGTGCGCCTGCGAGACGATCTGCCGATCATCGAGCGCGCGCCCTCTGGTGGCGTTGGCGCAATCGCCGAGGAGATCTCGGCGTTGCGTGGAATGAAGCTCGTGGTCGTGGATGGACTACACGCGATGCTGCCCGGGGTGCGCGAGTCGGAGGAGGAAGCCGCGACCGCGATCCGCGCCCTCAAGCAGCTCGCGCTCGATGCACGGGTCGCCGTCCTCGTCACCGCGCCGCTGCCCGAACTCTCGGCGCGTGATGACCGGCGGCCCGTGCTTGACGACTTTGGTGCGCAGGGCGCGGTGAAGGAACGCGCTGACGTGGTACTCGCACTGTTCCGTGAAGGGATGTACGATAGCGCTCGGGGAATCGAGGGCGCAACCGAGCTGCTCGTGCGAAAGAATCGCAATGGCGGCACGGGCTACGTGGATCTGTACTTCTACGCGCAGTGGATGCGATTCGAAGACATGCTGGACCCGGACCGCTAGGAGGCGGTTGCATGCGTATTCTGAATCCTGTTCTTTCGACCCTGCTCGTCGTTGGCCTCGCAGCCTGTGCCACTGGTGGCATGAGCGCGGGCGATTCCGTCACGCGACTGGAGCAGCAGCAGCGTACGAGCCCCACGTCGGCGGCGGTGAACCGTTCACTCGGCATCGCCTACTACAAGGCAAATCGCTACTCCGAGGCGCGCGCCGCGCTCGAGACCGCGGCGAAGATCGATCCCAGGGATGGGACGACGTCGCTCTATCTCGGCCTTGCCGACGAGGCACTCGGCGATCTTTCCGCTGCGAAGGCCGCGTATTCGTCTTACATCCAGTTCGGACGGACGAGCCGCGTGCGCAGCCAGCTCCAGTCGCGCCTCGCGGCGCTGACGCGCAAGGAACTGACGGCCGACGCGAAGACCGCGGTGAAGCAGGAAGCGTCGCTTTCCGGGCAGCCGGGCAATCCGCGCACGGTCGCTGTGCTGCCGCTTCGATTCAGCGGCGCGGACACCACGCTCAGGGTGCTCGAGCGCGGCTTCGCCGATCTACTCACAACCGATCTCGCGCGCTCTTCGCAGCTCACACTGGTCGAGCGCTCGCGGATGCAGGCGCTGCTCGATGAGATCAAGCTCCAGCAGACGGGCGCGACCGACGCGGCGACCAATGTGCGCGCCGGGAAGCTCGTGCGCGCGGGACGCGTGGTGCAGGGCGCCATTCTACAGGTCGATGGCTCGAACCTCCGCGTCGATGCGGCGGTGGTCGATGTCCCCACGAGCCAGATCCAGGGCTCGGCGCAGGCGGCGGACCAGCTCGAGCAGCTGTTCAACCTCGAGAGGAAGCTCGCGCTCGACCTCTTCACGCAGCTCGGTGTGACGCTGACGGTGGCCGAGCGCACGCAGATCGAGCAGCGGCCGACGCGTTCGATGCAGGCATTCCTCGCGTACAGCCGCGGACTCACGGCTGAAGACGAAGGACGCTACGACGACGCGGGCCGATTCTTCAACGAGGCCGTGCGCATCGATCCGGGCTTCGGCGCTGCGCAATCGAAGAGCCAGGAGATGCGCGCGGTGTCCGCCGGAACGGACGTGAGCGCCGCGACGGTTGAAGCTGGCCTCAAGGGCACGAGCGAGGGCGCGGTCGTCACGGCGGCGCAGCAGGGCTCGACCGCGCCGACGGGAACGTCACCGAGCGGGCTTGGCAACACGGCGCAGAACACGGCGGGAGACATCAATCCGTCGACGAGCGGAGTGGCGACTGGTGGTGCAACGGGCGGCGGCGGGTCGTCGCAGCCTGGCTCGAAGGATCCGGTTTCCGCGGGAACGGGAAGCGACAACCCGACCGGAACGGCCAAGGTCACGATCCTCCTTACTCGCCCCAAGACGCCATGAGCATGCACATGCGTACACTGCTCCCTCTCGCGCTCGCGCTCGCGACCGTCGTCGCGCCGGCGCTGAGCGCGCAGTCGGTGTTCGACAGCGAGCTCCGCCTCGCACCACAGTTCATGCAGTATCAGATCAAGTCGCCGAGCAACGAGACGATCTCCGAGCTCGCGGTGCCGGTGTTCGTGAGCATTCCCTTCGGGTCGCGCTTCACCTTCGACGTCGGCACCTCGTACGCACGTGCGAAGGTGACGACGGGCAGCACGCTGAGTGAGATCAACGGTCTCACCGACACGCAGCTTCGCGGCAATCTCACGCTGGGCACGGATTTCGTGGTCATCACGGGCGGCGTGAACCTGCCCACCGGCCAGTCGTCGGTCACGCTCGACCAGCTCACTGCGGCGGGACGGATCGGCAGCGACTTTCTCGCGTTCCCGATCTCGAACATGGGCACCGGCCTGGCGACGACGGGCGGCATCGCGATCGCTCGTCCGTTCGGTGATTGGAACTTCGGTTTCGGCGGCGCGGTACGGCGTTCGTCGACGTACGATCCTTACAACGTGCCCGGACCAACGCTGCGTTTCACGCCGGGCGATGAATATCGCGCGCGCGTCGGCGTGGATCGGGGTCTGAACAACGGGCGCCTGTCGCTCGGCCTCACGTACTCCGCGTTCGGCAAGGACGATGCGGGCGGCTCGGTCTACAACACGGGCAACCGTCTCATCGCGCAGGCCGTGGTCACGAACTCAATCTCCGGCGCGGACGTTACGCTCGCGGGATACAACGTCTTCCGTGCGCCGGGCCAGTACGCTTCCCTCGATCCGGCAGGACGCGAGAACATCGCAAACGGCTATCTCGGGATCGGGCTGCACATGCTCGGCACGCTCGTCGAGCCAAGCATCGAAGGGCGGCACTGGCTGCAGAACATTCCGGGCGTCACGAGCGGAAGCACGACGACGGCCGACCGCTCGCAGTCGAGCTATCTCGGCACCTTCGGGCTTCGTACGCGAATCGGGGTGGGTGGTCTCGCCGCGTTCCCCAGTGTCGGGTACACGATCGGGCAGCTCGCCACCCTGGACGCGCAGAGCACTCCGGTGCATGCAGATTTTACCGGATTCCGGGCGCAGTTGGCGATCAGGGTTGCGCCGTAAGCGGTTGTCGCGCCGCGACTCGAACAGCGGGATCACGGATTCAACGGATCTCGACGGAAATTGCCAGATACTACACAGACGGGCCGGCCTCCATTTGCGAGGTCGGCCCGTCAGCACGAAAGGCTTGCCTCCATTGCAATGATTCACGAGTCGGAATGTGCGCGTATCCCACTGATCGAGAGAGGAGAGATCCGGCGGTATCCGTTCAGATCCGTAAGATCCGTGTTCCCGCTGTTCGAGCCCCGGCGCGAGGATCTGTCCGTACCCGGTCCATTCACGAGCGGCTATATTGGAGCTTCGCGCCCCACTGCACATTCGAATCGACCGATCGAGCTATGGCTGGCCACAGTAAATGGAAAAACATCAAGCACTACAAGGCGGCAACCGACGCCAAGCGTGGTGTCTTGTTCACGAAGCTCATTCGCGAGATCACCATGGCCGCCAAGCTCGGCGGCGGAGATCCAGCAGCGAACGCGCGTCTGCGGCTGGCAATCGACGCGGGCCGAGCCAAGTCGCTGCCGAAGGACAACATCGAGCGCGCCATCAAGAACGGCACCGGTGAACTGAAGGGGAATGACATCCAGGAGGCGTCGTACGAGGGCTACGGCCCCGGTGGCGTCGCGCTGATCATCGACGCGATGACGGACAACCCGACGCGCACCGTCGCCGACGTGCGGCACAAGTTCTCGCGCGCCGGTGGTAACCTCGGCACGCCTGGCTCAGTCGCGTTCATGTTCGACAAGAAGGGCCAGATCGAGATCGACGCGACGCAGCATGCCGACGAAGACGCCACGCTCGAAGCGGCACTCGAGGCGGGCGCCGAAGATTTCCGCCGCGAAGACGACGTCTACATCGTGACCACCGATCCCATGTCGCTGTATGCGGTGAAAGCCGCGCTCGAGGCGACGGGGATCGTCGCCAGCGAAGCAGAGATCGCGATGGTGCCGAAGAATACAGTGCCGGTGACCAACAAGGACGACGTCGCCGCGCTGTTCAAGCTCATCGAGGCACTCGAGGATCTGGACGATGTGCAGAAGGTGTGGGGTAACTTCGACGTCGACGACGCCGACCTGGAAGACCTCTAGGCGACGGCGACCAAGCGTGCTCGTTCTGGGCATCGACCCCGGCACGGCCAACACGGGTTACGGCGTCGTTCGTGGCGGCGGCGGTACGACGCCAACGCTGGTCGAGTGCGGCGTCATCCGCACTCGCGCGCGAGATCCGCTTCCGGCGCGGCTCCGCGAGATTTACGAGGGCGTCATCGAGTTGATCGAGCGTCATGCGCCCGACGCGCTCTCCGTCGAGGGCGTCTTCTATTCGCGGAACGTGCGTACGACCGTGGTGCTGGGCCATGCGCGCGGTGTGATACTGCTCGCTGCCGAACAGCGCGGTGTGGTCGTGAACGAGCTCGCCCCGGCGGAGATCAAGAAGTGCGTCGTCGGTACCGGTGGGGCGACGAAGGAGCAGGTGCAGTTCATGCTCACGCGCCTGCTGCGACTGAAGAGTGCACCGCAGCCGGCCGACGCGGCCGATGGCGTTGCCGCGGCACTCGCCTGCATCATGAGCGCAGGCATTCCGCGCATGGACGGAAGCGGGAACGTGCGAGAACCCTCACGCGCGACCGCTGCCGCATCCCTGCTCTCCCCGTCGCCGACCACCCGCCGTCCATGATTGTTCAAGTCGCTGGGACGCTCATCACGAAGGATCTCGACCACGTCGAGATCATGACCGAAGGCGGCGTGGCGTACGAGCTCGCCGTTCCGCTGAACGCGTACGAGACGCTGCCGAAGATCGGCGAGCGATGCATGCTGCACACGTATCTCGTGGTGAAGGAAGACGGGTGGCAGCTCTTCGGCTTCACATCGTCATACGAGCGCCGGGTCTTCCAGAAGGTGCTCGGCGCCAAGGGCGTTGGGCCTGCGCTCGCGCTCGGACTGCTTTCGTCGCTTACGGCGGACCGGCTCGTGCGCGCCATACGCGAGAAGGACATCGCCGTGCTGCAATCGGTGCCGCGCGTCGGTCGCAAGAAGGCCGAGCAGATGATTCTCGATCTCGCCGACAAGCTGGATCAGTTGCAGGCATCCGGCGTGGAATCGGGAGTCGGGAGAGGTGGCGGGCCGAGCACGGATGACGCGATTCGGGCGCTGGTGTCGTTGGGATATTCCGCCGCGGACGCGGGGAAGGCGGTGCGGGCCGCAATCGAGAGTTGTGCGAAGGGAGTGACGGCGCCGGAGTTGATTCGGGTGGCGCTTGCAAAAATTGGCGGACGATAGGGTCCGCGGCACAGGGGCGTCGCCGCGCGATTGACGGATTCCCGGTCGTACGCGGCGTACCTCACTACCTGCGACCCTCTACGGAGTACGGCCGATTCGGTGCAGCGTGAGGGAACGTGGTGCGCGCCGAATCGCGCGTACCCTGTAGAAGGTCGAAGGAACCGGGTACTGTGTACGGTCGGGAATCCCATCGCGATCATCTAGCCGTACGTCGCGCAACGGGCGAGAATCCACATCGCTCAAACAATCACATCACCCATGCTCGCTGCCCGCCGCACCAGCACATTCACGGAATCGGTCATCCGCGAGATGACCCGCATCGCGAACCAGCACGAGGCCGTCAACCTCGCACAGGGGTTTCCCGATTTTCCGATGCCCGAGCCGATGAAGGACGCGGCGTGCGCGGCAATTCACGGCAACATCAACCAGTACGCCGTGACGTGGGGCAGCTCCGCGCTGCGCATCGCGATCGCCGAGAAGTACAGGCGATGGTACGGCATGGATGTCGACCACGACCGTGAAGTCACGGTCACCTGCGGGGCGACGGAGGCGATGGCCGCGGTGTTTCTCGCGCTGATCGATCCTGGGGACGAGGTGATCGTGCTGGAGCCCTTCTACGAGAACTACGGCCCCGACGCGATGCTCGCCGGCGCGATTCCGACCTTCGTCCCTCTCGAGCGGCCGCACTGGACCCTCGACCCCGACCGCCTCGCGAAGGCGTTCACCAAGCGGACGAAGGCGATCATCCTCAACACGCCGCATAATCCCACCGGCCGCGTGTTCACCCGCGCCGAAATGACGATGATCTCCGAGCTGTGCATCAAGCACGACGTCTGGGTGATCACTGACGAGATCTACGAGCACATCCGCTACGCCGGCGAGCATCACGTGATGGCCACCTGGCCCGGGATGCGCGAGCGCACGATCACCATCTCTGGACTTTCCAAGACATTCAGCTGCACCGGATGGCGGCTCGGATACACCGTCGCGCCCGAGGCGCAGACGGCGGCGATCCGAAAGGTGCACGACTTCCTCACCGTGGGCGCGCCGGCGCCACTGCAGGCGGCGGGCGCCGTCGGCATGCACTTCGACGCGGACTACTACAACCACATGGCGCTGGACTATCGGTCGCGCCGGAGTCTGCTCTGCGATTCGCTGATCGAAGCGGGCTTCACCTTCACGCAGCCGGAAGGGGCGTACTACGTGTTGGCGGACTTCTCGGGGCTGAGCGACATGGACGACGTCACCTTCGCGAAGTGGATGATCGAGGAGATTGGCGTGGCGACCGTGCCCGGCTCGAGCTTCTACTCCGACAAGGCGCTCGGCCGTTCGCTCGTGCGCTTCGCCTTCTGCAAGAAGTACGAGACGCTGAAGCGCGCCGCGGATCGCCTCGCGACCGTGCGCGCATCCGTCTGAGCGCCGTCATGCGCACGCGTTTCGGCACGATTACATCGACCGCTTTCATCCCGCGGCGTTCGGGGAGGTCGCGGCGTGCGGGGTTCGCGCTTCGGCGCTGATCCCCTCGTTTCACGCGAAGGTACCGAATGCGAGCCGGGTGAACGGCGCGATTGCCTGGTTACGGAAGCCTGCGAGCGAGCGACCGCATCTGGTGCTGCTCTATCTCTCCGAGGTGGACGACACGACGCATCGGTACGGTCCGGACGGATCGCAGACGCCTGTCGCTGTAGCGTCCGTGAATCGCACATTGCGGCAGCCTCGGGGTCTTTTCGGTGTATATTCGCGATGGTCGGTCGTTTGGTTCTTTCCCGTTGAGCAGGTAGAGTAAAGGCAATGTCCCGCGCCGAGATCACTACGCCGGAAGTGCTCTCCGATGAATCAGTCGTGGAGCTATCGCTGCGTCCGCAGCGGCTCGCGGAGTTCATCGGACAGCACAAGGTGAAGGCGAACCTTCAACTGGCTATCGACGCGGCGCTTGCCCGCGGCGAGCCGCTCGATCACGCGGTGTTCTACGGTCCGCCCGGACTCGGCAAGACGACGCTGGCCGAGCTCATCGCCCGTGAACTGCGCGTGAACATTCGCACGACGTCGGGGCCGGCGCTGGAGAAGCCGGGCGATCTGGTCGGGACGCTCACGAACCTGCGCGCCGGCGACATCCTGTTCATCGACGAGATTCACCGGCTTCGTCCGGTGATCGAGGAGTTCCTCTATCCCGCGATGGAGGACTACAAGATCGACATCCGCCTGAGTGAAGGGCCGAAGGCGCAGACGATCACCATGCCGATCGAGCGCTTCACGCTGATCGGCGCGACGACGCGATTCGGCATGCTCACGCCGCCGATGCGCGCGCGTTTCGGAATCGAGCAGCGGCTCAACTACTACTCCCCCGAGGATCTCGAGCTCATCGTCCGACGCACCGGCGAAGTGCTCAAGGTGGAAATCGAGCTCGCGGGCGCGCGCGAGATTGCGCGGCGCTCGCGCGGCACGCCGCGAGTCGCGAACCGGCTGTTGCGCCGCGTGCGCGACTACGCGCAGGTGCGCGCCGATGGCGTGATCACCGAAGACGTCGCGCGCGCCGCGCTCGCGATGCTCGACGTCGATCAATTCGGGCTCGACGACATGGACTCCCGCATTCTCAAGACGATCATCGAGAAGTTCGATGGCGGGCCAGTGGGAGTATCCACCATCTCGGCCGCGATCGGAGAAGACACGAATACGCTCGAGGAGGTGTACGAGCCGTTTCTCGTGCAGCAGGGGTTCCTGCAACGCACGCCGCGAGGGCGGGTCGCGACGGCGATGGCGTACCGCCACTTCGGGTTCATTCCGCCCGTTGGGGCATCCGATCAAGTTGTGCTTTTCTAAGATCCCTCACTGCTGAGCCTACCGCTGCGAGCTGTCTGCCGTTTGTGGCCAGCAGAGCATGGTCGCCGAACACGCTATCGCCGCGCCATGGTCAAGGCTCATGTCAGCGAGCTGAGCGCTCGCGGCCGTTGGCTCAGCCGTGGAATCTGATGGCTGATCGCTCGCAGCGTCTGGCGCAGTTCCACGCCGTTGTCCACAGCCTCCGCTCTTCGTCTCGAATCTCGTTGCGTGTGCCAAACGGCCTCACCACCTCCGACTACGACTTCAACCTTCCGTCCGGGCTCATCGCACAATCTCCACTTGCGCGACGCGACGCCAGTCGGCTCATGGTGCTCGATCGCGCCAAACAGACGATCTCCCACCGCCGCTTCTCCGATCTTCCAGCCCTGCTCGCCCCTGGCGACCTGCTCGTCGTCAACCGCTCGAAGGTCGTGAAGGCCCGTCTCCTCGGTACTCGCGTCGGCTCCGGTGCACCCGCCGAGATCTTTCTTCTCTCGCCGCTCGGCGACGGCCGGTACGAGGCCATGGTCTCGCCCGGCGGGAAGCTCAAGCCGGGTCGCGTCGTAGATATTGCGCCGGGATTCACTGCCGAGATCGTGAGCGTCACGAAGCGGCGCACGCGCGTCGTGCAGCTCCGCGCTGAGTCCGGCATCGAAGCGGCGATCGAAGCGCACGGGCACATTCCGCTACCGCCCTACATCGATCGTGGCGACGACGCGGCTGACGTCGACCGATATCAGACGGTCTACGCGCGCGAGGCGGGCTCCGTGGCGGCTCCTACGGCAGGACTGCATTTCACTCCCGAACTGCTGCGCGAGATCGAACGGCGCGGCGTGCGGCGTGGCGAGGTCGTGCTGCACGTGGGTGCGGGGACGTTCAAACCCGTCGAAGTCGACGACCCCGCGGCGCATGTGATGCACGAGGAGCGCTACACTCTTCCCGTGGAAACGGCGCGGGCGTGGAGCGAGACGCGCGCTGCCGGCCACCGAGTGTGGGCAGTGGGAACGACCACGGTGAGAACGCTCGAGAGCGCGATGACGGAGGACGGTGTCGCGCCCGGCGACGGCGAGACGCGTATCTTCATCCGTCCGCCACAGTGTCCGCGCGCTGTGGACGCACTCATCACGAACTTTCATCTCCCACGCTCCACGCTGATCATGCTCGTTGCGGCGTTCGCCGGCTACGAGCTCACGATGCGTGCGTATCATGAGGCGATAGCCGAGGGGTATCGCTTCTACTCCTATGGCGACGCGATGGCCATCATCTGATCGTGTTGACTGCTGAACTACTGAGACCGTGAGCTTCGATTTTACTCTAGAAACGACGTGCGGGTCGGCACGCGCCGCGCAATTCACGACGCCGCACGGCGTCGTGCATTCGCCCGCGTTCATGGCGGTGGGAACGCTCGCCACCGTGAAGGCCCTCGACCCCGATGATCTGCACGCGATGGACGCGCAGATGATCCTCTCCAACGCATATCATCTCCACCTTCGGCCCGGTGACGAGCTGGTGCGCGAGCTCGGCGGCTTGCACGAGTTCATGCAGTGGAGCGGCCCAATTCTCACCGACTCGGGCGGATTCCAGGTGTTCTCGCTCGCGGGACTTCGCGAGATCGACGAAGATGGCGTCGACTTCCGCAGTCACATCGACGGATCGAAGCGGCGCTTCACTCCCGAGAGTGTGATGCGCATCGAGCGCAACCTCGGCGCCGACGTCATCATGCAGTTCGATCATGTGATTCCAGGGCAGAGCGAAGCCGGCGTCGCGCGCGACGCGAGCGAGCGAAGCCTGCGTTGGCTCGCGCGCTGCCGAACGGCGTTCGAGCAGCTCAACGTCGACGATCCGATTCCCGGCCGCAGCGAGCAAGCACTCTTCCCGATCGTGCAGGGCGGCATCCACGCCGGTCTTCGCCGCGAGGCGGCCGCCGCCATTCGCGACATGGGCGACTGGAAGGGATTCGGCATCGGCGGACTGTCCGTCGGCGAGGCGAAAGAGGACATGTATCGCATCCTGTCCGATGTCGATGCCGTGCTCCCGGCGAACAGGCCCCGCTATCTCATGGGCGTCGGATTCCCGGAAGATCTCGTGGAGAGCGTACGCCGCGGCGTAGACCTGTTCGACTGCGTGGCGCCGACACGCATGGGTCGCAACGGCGCCGTGTTCACGCGCGTTGGCAGGCTGAACATCAAGCGGGCCGAGTTCCGCACGGACCGCCGGCCCCTCGATCCCGAGTGCGTGTGCACGGCCTGCACGCGCTTCACGCGGGCGTACATCCGCCACCTGTTCCTGGCGGACGAGATCCTCGGGCTGCGCCTCCTCTCGCTGCACAATGTACATTTCCTCGTGTTGCTGATGCGGGAGGCGCGCAATGCGCTGCTCGCCGGCACTTTCGATGCCTGGAGTGCGGCCTGGCTCCAGCGTTATCACTCACGCACCGCCACGACCTCCGTATGACGCACTCCGGCTTGCTCCCCGCGCTCCTCGCCCTGCAATTCGGCGGCGCCGGTGGGAGCCTAACGCCCTTTCTCGTTCAGCTCGTCGCCATCTTCGGCATCTTCTACTTCCTGCTCATTCGTCCGCAGCAGGCGCAGAAGAAGAAGCACGAAGAAGCCCTGCGAAACATCAAACGCGGCGACCAGATCGTGACGACTGGCGGCATCGTCGGCGAGGTGATTCACGTGAAGGAGACCGGGAGCAGCGATGCGCCGAAGAGCATGGAGGATCAGATCACGATCAAGTCGGCCGAATCGCGTCTCATCGTCGAGCGGGGCCGGATCGCGCGCATTGTCGGCGTGAGCACGAGCGTGCCGGCGACGAAGGAATAGTCCGCGCCCGTGAGCATTCTCGACATTCGGGTCCTCGGAGATCCGATCCTCCGGCAGGCGACGACGCCGGTCACGACGATCACGGACCGGCTGCAGCGCCTGATCGACGACATGTTCGACACGATGCACCATGCGCGCGGCATCGGACTCGCCGCGCCGCAGGTCGGCCGCACGGAGCGGCTCACCGTCGTCGACCTCGGCGACGAGCCGCTTGTGCTGATCAATCCCGAGGTCGTGCTGTCGTCCTCGGGAAAGGCGAAGGGCGAAGAGGGTTGTCTCTCCATCCCGGACATCTACGCCGACGTCGAACGGCCGAAGAGCGTGACAGTGCGCGCACTCGACCGGCATGGCAAGGAGTTCGAGCGCAATGCGACCGATCTTCTCGCGCGCTGCCTGCAGCACGAGATCGATCATCTCGACGGAAAGCTCTTCCTCGATTACCTCAGCGTGCTCAAGCGCACCGCTGCGCTGGCGAAGTGGAAGCTCAACTCGGACGACTACCCGGGTTACATCCGGCGCGTCGCGCTCGAGACATCGGAAGAGTTGAGCGGGCACGAGCATCCAGAGGAGGAGCTCTAGGTGCGCGTGCTGTTCTGGGGCACTCCCGAGTTCGCCACCGCACCCTTGCGCGCGCTCATCGGCGAGGGCTTCGACGTCGTGGGTGTCGTGACGCAGCCGGACAAACCGGTTGGCCGTTCTCGCTCGACGCTCCAGGCGTCGCCGGTGAAGCAGGTGGCGCTCGCCGAGGGCATTCCGGTCCTCCAGCCAGACAAGCCGCGCGGCGACGAGTTCCTCGCGGCGCTCGCCGCGCTCGCTCCGGACGTGAGCGTGGTCGTCGCGTACGGACACATTCTGCCGGAGGCCGTGATCGACCTGCCGCCACTCGGCACGCTGAACATCCACGCGTCACTGCTGCCCGCCCTGCGCGGCGCGGCACCGATTCAAGCGGCCATCCGCGATGGACTCACTGAAACGGGCGTGACGATCATGCAGATGGTGCCGGCGCTCGATGCCGGGCCGATCCTGCACACCGCGCGCACTCCGATTCTCGAGGACGAGACGTCGCTCGAGCTCTCGCTGCGACTGAGCGAGCTCGGCGCCAACGCGCTGATCGAGGCGCTCGCACTCATCGAGCTTGGCGCGGCTACTCCGCAGCCGCAGGACGAAACCCGAGCCACGTACGCCGGCAAACTCACGCGCGAATCGGCCGAGGTAGACTGGACGGGCACGGCGTACGACGTGAGCCGGCACATTCGCGCGTACGATCCCAAGCCCGGCGCCTGGTCGAGAGTGAATGGCGCCGAGGTCAAGTTGTTCGGCGCGCGCATCGCACCGCGTGGTCTCTCGCATGCCGCCGGCGCCGTGCTGGCCACCGATAGTGCGGGGCTTCTCGTCGCGTGCGGGTCGGGCGCGGTGCGTGTTCTCGCGGTGCAACCGGCGGGCAAACGACGTCTCACGCCGGTCGAGTGGGCACATGGCCGGGGCATCGCGGCCGGAGACCGGTTCGACACCGGGAGCGCGCAGGCCTCGTAGGGAGAGATGGGTCAGGGTTGAGTCGAGTGCACGAGATTGCATGCTTGACAGATTCGCGCACCGCCCCTAAATATCCGGTCGTGCTTCGGCACCGCGGCCATTTGTGGCGATTGCATCCGCGTCAACAACTGCTAAACCGCTCCGGAAGGTCTCGGGCGGTCTCGCCTGGGACCTTTTTCTTTTTGAGCCCCTTTCCTCGTCCGATGACACGATTCGCGGTCACCTCGATGTGTCGCATGTGCATGTGCGGCTCTCCCCTCGGAGAGACGGACCGGCGCGTGCGTGCATGGTGCACCAGCGCGTGAGCTGACCCGAGACACTCTCGGTTCGCCGCCGGCCCTCTCTCACCGAGAGGGCCGGATTTTTTTGTCCCATCGCCATCCCAGCAGCACCATTCATCCCGGAGCACGACACATGAGCACGACGATCGAGCAGGAGCACGTCGCCGGACTTGGCACACGCGCCATTCACATCGGGCAGGAACAAGCCGACTCGGCGACGAACGCGCGCGCCGTCCCCATCTACGCCACAACGAGCTACGTCTTCGACAGCCCGGAGCACGCCGCGAGCCTGTTCGGGCTGCAGCAGTTCGGGAACATCTACACGCGCATCATGAACCCCACCACCGATGTCTTCGAGCGCCGCATCGCGGATCTCGAGGGTGGGGTTGCGGCGGTTGCGACGTCGAGCGGGCAGGCGGCGCAGACGCTCGCGCTCCTCAATCTCGCGCAGGAGGGCGACTCCATCGTCGCTTCCTCCTCGCTCTACGGCGGGACCTTCACCCTGCTCAAGTACACCTTCGCGCGGCTCGGCATCACGACGCGCTTCGTCGACGGAAACGACCCGACGGCGTTCGCGAACGCGATCGACGAGACGACCAAGGCGGTGTACGTCGAGACGATCGGCAACCCGGGGCTCGACGTGCCCAACCTGCGCGCCGTGGCCGACGTGGCGCATGCGGCGGGGGTGCCGTTCGTCGTCGACAACACCTTCGCGACGCCGTTCATCACCCGCCCGATCGAGCATGGCGCCGACATCGTGCTGCACTCAGCCACGAAGTGGATCGGCGGTCACGGTACGAGCATCGGCGGCGTGGTGGTGGACAGCGGCCGCTTCGACTACGCCGCGTCGCCGCGCTTCCGCACCTTCTACGTCGATCCCGAGCCGGCGTATCACGGCCTGTCCTTCTCCGGCGTGTTCGGGAACTTCAACGGCGCCAACATCGCCTACGCGATTCGGCTGCGCGTGCTCCTGCTGCGCGACATCGGCGCCGCGCTCTCCCCCTTCAATTCCTTCTTCTTCCTCCAGGGCCTCGAGACGTTGCAGTTGCGCATCCAGCGCCACTCGGAGAATGCCCTCGCCCTGGCAAAGTTCCTCGACGGACACCCGGCCGTGCGGTGGGTGAGGTACCCGGGCCTCCCCTCCCACCCGACCCATGAGCAGGCTGCGCGTTACCTGACCGGCGGCTTCGGCGGCGTACTCACCTTCGGCGTGCTCGGCGGCGAGGAGGCGGCGAAGAAGGTGATCGCCGCGTCGAAGCTCTTCTCGCTCGTCGCCAACGTTGGCGACGCGAAGAGCCTGATCATCCACCCGTGGAGCACGACGCACCAGCAGCTCGAGACGGCCGAGCGCGAAGCGGCCGGGGTCACGGCCGACCTGATCCGCCTTTCGGTAGGGATCGAGGACGTCGCCGACCTGCAGCACGATCTCGACATCGCGCTTCGCGAAGCGCTCGGCCTGTGACGCTCGGCGCAACACTCCTCGCCGGCGCCGAGCCGACACGTCACCTGTGCGTACAGCACCTCGACCGCTTCGAGTTGGAGAGTGGCGCAGTGCTGCGTGGGGTGGAGCACGCCTACTACCTCGACGGATCGTTGAACGAGGCGCGCGACAACATGGTCGTCGTGTTTCACGCGCTCACGGGCTCAGCCAATGCAGTGGGCGACTGGTGGCGGGGCGTCGCGGGCCCTGGCCTCGCGATCGATACCGACCGGTACGCCGTGCTCTGCACCAACCTGCTCGGCTCGTGCTATGGGACGACGGGTCCGGCCGATCCCGCGCGAGGTGCCTTTCCCGCCGTGACGACGCGCGACATGTCGCGGCTGGTGGGCCAGCTCGTGGAGTCGCTGCACGTGTCGTCGGTCGCGCTGGCGATCGGCGGCTCACTGGGTGGGATGGTGGCGCTGGAGTTCGCGGCGACCTATCCCGCTCTCGCGCGCAACGTCGTCGTGCTGGCCGCGCCGGCCGAGCATCCTGCATCGGCGATCGCGTGGAGCCACATTCAACGGCGCGCAATCGCGGCGGCGGGTGAGGAGGGGCTCGAGATCGCGCGCATGATCGCCATGATGACCTATCGCACCGCGAGCGAGCTGGCCGATCGGTTCGGCCGCGACGCGCACGAAGAGGGCGGCTTCGTCGTGGAGCGCTATCTGTCGCGGCACGGTGAGAAGCTGCGCGCGCGGTTCGACGTGCACAGCTATCTCACGCTGCTCGGCGCGATGGATAGCCACGACGTCGCTCGCGGGCGCGATGGCGTCGAGAGCGCTCTACGTCCGGTGAAGGGGCGGATCATCGGCGTGGGCATTCCCGGCGATCTGCTATACGACCCGTGCGACGTGAGGCGCTGGACCGAGGCGGCGGGCGCCGAGTATCGAGAGATCTCGTCGCCGACGGGGCACGACGGTTTCCTGCTTGAGGGGGAACAGGTCTCCGCGCTCGTGCGGGAGGTGCTCGAGGAGCCTTCGATCGTTGCTCCGAGCGTGGTCACGAGCAGAAGCGAGACGCGTGGACACGCCGCTGAAGGGACGCCGTCCGTGAGAGCCGACGTCGTGATCCTTGGCTATGGCCGGATCGGGCGGGAGCTCGCGCAGCAGCTCGACAGTGTGACGGGGCGTCGTGGGGTGCGCGTCGTCGCCATGATCGACCGCAGCGGCTACGTGCTCGACACGGATGGCCTCTCGGGATTCCGTCTTGCTACGCTCGCACGCTGCAAGGAGTCAGGGATCTCGTTGGCGGATGCACCGTCCGGTGTGCGCGCGACCGCGTCCGAGGCGCTCGTGGCAATACGAGCGTTCACCCTCTCGCGGCCGATCCTCGTCGACCTCACGGCGAGCGACACGAGGGCGGAGCTCGAGGATGCGATCAGCGCGGGGATGGATCTCGTGCTGGCGAACAAGCGACCGCTCGCCGACCTGCGTGACGCGACGCGCGGGCTCGCGCGCCACGCCGCCGCGCACGGGCGGCGCATCCTGCACGAGGCGACGGTCGGCGCCGGCCTCCCATTGCTCGACACCATCAGCAAGCTCCAGGAGTCTGGCGACGAGGTGCTGGCGATCGAGGGATGTCCGTCCGGCACGCTGGGCTATCTGTTCGGCGAGATCGGACGCGGCACACCTTTCTCCACCGCGTTGGGTGCGGCGATGGAGCTGGGGTACACCGAGCCCGATCCGCGTGAGGATCTCTCGGGGATGGATGTCGCGCGCAAGGCGCTCATCCTCGCGCAGCTTCTTGGCTACGAAGGGACGCTGGACGGGGTGGAGGTCGAGTCGCTCGTGCCAGAGGGGCTGCGCACCGTGACCGCCGCGGAGTTTCTTGCGCGCCTCGAGGAGCTCGATCCAATCTGGCGCGCTCGCGCCGCCAAGGCGCGGGCGAGTGGCAGCGTGCTTCGGTATCGCGCGACCGTGACCGCCGGGAGTGTGCGCGTCGGCCTCGTCGCCGTGGATGCGTCGAGTTCCTTCGCGTCGCTCACGGGCACGGACAATCAGTTCGCGATCACGACGACGCGCTATCGCACCAATCCGATTGTGATTACTGGCCCCGGGGCGGGAGTGGCGGTCACGGCTGCCGGAGTTCTCAACGATGTGCTGAAGCTGGCGCGATCAAGATGAGTGGCGTGACCGACGGGGTCGCGGTGATCCGCGGAATCTGGGACGCGCCGAATGCCGAACAGACAGCGACCGACTATCTTTTGGCATATGACGACGCAGGTGATAAATGAGGCGTGCGCCCTCGCGCTGACGGTGAACGGGGAGCGGCGCGCTGTCGCGTCCGGAACGCTCGATCGGTGATCAGCCCTGGAACGGGGCGTCCGGTCACGATGGCGTCGCGCGCTGCCGTCACGGAGGCGCGCACGGCGGCTGCTGAAATCTGTGCGGACCTGCGCGACGGCGATCTGCTCGACAGCAGCTTCGATCGCCGCACCGCGCAGCTCGAGCCGCGCGACCGCCGGTGGACGCGCGAGCTGGTGTACGGGATGCTGCGACGCCGGAGTTGGCTCGACGCGATTCTCGCCAGCCGCGTCAGTGGCGGACCATCGCGACTCGACGTCGACGTGGCAGACCTGCTGCGTGTCGGCGCGTATCAACTGCTCGCGATGGGCAGCGTTCCCGCGTACGCCGCGATCGCGCAGACGGTGGAGCTGGTGAAGCGGCGCCATGGCATCGGCGCGAGCAAGCTCGCCAACGCGGTGCTGCGCCGCATCGATCGGGAGCGCGACTCGCTCGACATCGCGGTTCCAGCCGACCTCACGGACGCTTTGGCGCTCGAGTACTCGCATCCGCGGTGGATCGTGGCCCGCTGGCTCGCCCGGTGGGGCGAAGCCGACACGCGCGCACTGCTTGCCGCGAACAATGGCGAGGCACCGCTCGTCGCTCGCCCGTATCACGTCGTGCGCGAGCAGCTCGAAGCGATGCTCGAGAGCGCGGGCGTCGAAACGTCGGATGCGCCGCTCGTGAGCGACAGCATCGTGCTCGCCGGTGGCGTGACATCGCTCACGGAGCTCGGCGCCTTCAAGCAGGGTCTCTTTCACCTACAGGATCCTGCGTCCACACTCGTCACTCGGTACGCGTGCGTCGCGTCGGGGAGCATGGTGGCCGATCTGTGCGCGGCACCTGGCGGCAAGGCGCTGGAGCTCGCACGCGTCGCGGGGACCGTGTTCGCCGGAGACCTGTCGCGCGGCCGCATGCAGCGTGTGCGCGAGAACGTTGCGCGCCTCGACGCGCCGAACATCATTCCATTCGTCGCCGACGCGACCGCTCCGGCGCTGCGCGACATGGACGCCGTGCTCGTCGATGTGCCCTGCACGGGCACGGGGACCTTTCGCCGGCATCCCGATGCGCGCTGGCGGCTGAAGGCCAGCGATCTCGCGGTGCTCCCGGCCATGCAGCGTGCAATTCTGCGTGGCGCCGCGACGGCGGTGCGACCCGGCGGCCTGCTCATCTTCAGCACCTGCTCGCTCGAGCTCGAGGAGAACGACGAACAGGTGCAGCGCTTTCTCGCCGAGCATCCCGATTGGACGCTCGAGCCGCCGCCGGTCGGCGTCGTGCCGGCGACGGTGTTGGATAACGGCTTCCTTCGCGTTCTTCCACAGCATCACGCGACCGACGGCGCGTTCGCGGCCCGCTTTCGCCGTCCTCGTCTCGGTGCGGCCGCATGACGTGGCGCGCACACGTTCGCACGTCGCTCGTCTATCTCGTCAGCATCGCGGCGGGATTCGCGCTCGCCTACCTCGTCGTCGCATTCGTCGTCTTTCCCTCCGGCGTCATTCCGAAGGACGTGAAGGTGCCGAACGTAACGGGGCTTATGTACGACGAAGCGATCCAGCGCCTTTCGCAGGCGGGGTTCACGGGCGAGCAGGGTGAGCAGCGCTTCAACAACTCGGCGCCCAAGATGACGGTGCTCGAGCAGTCGCCTCCGCCTGGCGCGCGCGAAGGGATCGGCAATCCCGTCACCCTCGTGGTGAGCGGCGGGCAGCGCATCGTCGCGGTACCCACGGTAACCGGCATGACGAAGATCGAGGCGCAGGCGGTGCTCGAGAAGGAGGGCTTCGACGTCGGCGACGCGACCGAATCTCCGAGCAGTTCGCCACGCGGAACGGTGATCGCCACGCGACCTGCCGCTGGCGCGCAGATCAGTGTGCCGAGTACCGTCTCGCTCGTCCTGAGCGGCGGTGCGGCGGCCATCCAGATGCCGTCCTTCATCGGGCGCGACGTGGACGGGGCGCGCCAGACGCTGGCGCAGCTCGGCGTGCGCGACGTGAAGGTCGTGTGGGATCCGATGGCAATAGGAGTACGCGGCACCGTGGTCGGTCAGAATCCGGTCGCGAGCGCTACGCTGCTTCCCGGCAGCTCGGTGCAGCTTCGCGTTGCCGGCGACGGCGGAGCAACGCCATGAGCGGAGGCGTTCGCATCGCGCCATCCATTCTCAGCGCGGATTTCGCGAAGCTCGGAGACGAGATCGCGATGCTCGAGGCCGGCGGCGCCGACTGGATTCACGTGGACGTGATGGACGGCCGGTTCGTCCCGAATCTCTCGTTCGGCGCCAAGGTGATCGAGACGGCGCGCAGGTGCACCACCTTGCCGCTCGACGTGCACCTGATGGTGGTCGAGCCGGAGCGTTACTTCGACGAGTTCGCGGCGGCCGGCGCGAGCGGACTGACGATTCACGCCGAAGCGGCACCGCATCTCGACCGTCAGCTCGCGCGCATTCGCGAGCTCGGTTGCAATGCAGGCGTCGCGCTGAATCCCGCGACGCCGCTCGACGCGGTGGAAGACGTGCTCGACAAGCTGGATCTCCTGCTCGTGATGTCGGTGAATCCGGGCTTTGGCGGGCAGCAGTTCATTCGCCGGGCGGTCGATCGCATCTCGCGAGCCCGCCGGATGCTCGACGCCGCTGGCAGCGCTGCCGCGTTGGAGGTGGACGGTGGAATCAATCGCCAGACGATCGTCGAGTGCTGGCGCGCGGGAGCGGACGCGTTCGTCGCCGGCAATGCGGTGTTCGCCGCGTCCGATCCGGCGTCCGAGATCGGCGTGCTTCGCGCGCAGTGCGCGCACACGGCGTGAGGTCGAACAGATGACGGCGCGCCAGCAGTGGTCCGTGGTGCTCGGCATCGTGCTCCTGCTCGGCGTGACGCTTACCGCGGCGACGCACTTTCTCGGCGACGAGCTCTTTCCGGTCGCGGTCGGGATGAAGGCGCCGCCCATCGAGGGCGCGACGATCGTCGGCCCGAAGCGCGTGAAGACGCTCGCCGACTACAAGGACAAAGTCGTCCTGCTCAACGTGTGGGCCACCTGGTGCGGGCCCTGTCGCGAAGAGATGCCGAGCATGGAGAAGCTGTATCGCGAGTTCGGGCCGCAGGGGCTCGAGATCGTCGCGCTGAGCGTCGATGAGCCGGGGACGGAGGTGAACATCCGTGCGTTCGCGAAGGAGCTCGGACTCACCTTCGAGATTCTGTACGATCCCGAAAAGGTGACGGCGAGCCGCTATCAGGTGACAGGATATCCCGAATCGTTCATTATTGGCCGCGAGGGCACGATTCGCAGAATCGTCTTCGCCGCGGCGGACTGGAGCTCCGAGGCGAACCGCGCGTTGATTCGCGAGCTGCTCGGCAGCAAGGCCAGCACGACGGCGTCGCGCTGACGGCGGTGGCACCATGACCGCACTACCGCCGCCAGGCGCGTCCGAGCACCTGAGCTGGCGGAACGCCGTTCGTGCCGCGTTCACGGAGCGACTCGGCCTGAAGGCGACGGCAATCCTCATTGCGGTACTGCTCTGGCTCATCGTGAGCGCGCGCCAGCCCACCGAGGGCTCCGTGCGCGTGAAGGTCATTCCGGCGCTCGACAGCACACTCGTCCTGCTCGATACGCCGCCGCAGCTCCAGGCCCTCGTCGCCGGCCGCGCAGTGGACATCGTGAAGCTCTACGCAGACCCACCCGCCGTTCATCGCAGGGTCGATGGCGACGCACCCGATACACTCGTGCTCGACGTCACTCCTGCCGACGTGCGGCTCCCCGCCGAGTTCACGAACGAGGTTCGAATACTCGACGTGCAGCCACGCAGTGTGACGCTGCGATTCGGCACTCGCGCGACACGCCGCGTGCCGGTGTCGAGCGGCGGCCGCATTCTCGTGCAGGACGACACATCGCTGAGCGCCGCGGACCACGTCGAGTTCGAGCCGGCGATGGTCCGCATCACGGGACCGCGCCGAGTGGTGCGCCGGATAGAAAGCATCCATCCCTTCTCGCTGTCCATCGTGCGGGGAGACACCCTGCGTCACGTAGCCGACCTCGACACGACGGGCCTCGGTGTTCGCGTGCTGCCGTCGCAGGTGAAGGTCATGGTGCGAGGCGCGCCGATTCCATGACGCGCATCCTCGGCATCGAGACGTCATGCGATGAGACGTCGGCATCCGTGCTGCGCGGCGAGGGCGACGACGTGACGCTCGAGTCGCTCGTCATTCTCTCGCAGGACGTTCACCGCATTTTTGGCGGCGTCGTTCCGGAGATCGCGTCGCGGCAGCATCTCACCGCCATCGTGCCAGTCGTGAAGCGAGCGCTCGAGGACGCCGGCGTCGGGCTTGGCGAGGTGGATGCCGTGGCCGTCACGCACGCGCCCGGTCTCGTTGGCGCTCTGCTCGTTGGCGTGAGCTTCGCGAAGGCGCTCGCATACGGGCGCGGGATCCCGTGCGTCGGCGTGCATCACATGGAGGGACATCTTTTCGCGACCGCGCTCGAGCATCGCGACGCGGTGCCTCCGTTCACCGCGCTGCTCGTCTCGGGCGGACACACGCTGCTGATGGACGTGGAAGCCTGGGGACGCTATCGCATGCTCGGCCGCACGCGCGACGATGCGGCCGGCGAAGCATTCGACAAGGTGGCGAAGCTCATCGGTCTGCCGTATCCGGGAGGTCCGCATGTCGAGCGGCTCGCGGCCACGGGCGATGCGTCGCGCTTTCGCTTTGCCCGTCCCATGTTGCGGCGCAATCAGCAGCCGGGTGACGCCGACTACTACGACGTCTCCTTCAGCGGGCTCAAGACGGCCGTGCTTTACGCCGTGCGCGCGGGATCGCCGGACGACTATCCGCACATCGCGCGCGGATTTCACGATGCCCTCGTGGAGACGCTCGTCGAGAAGACTGCGCGCGCCGTGGAGCGTTACGGCCGAGAGCGCGTGGTGCTCGGCGGCGGCGTCGCGGGGAACCGGACCCTCGCCGCCGCGATGCAGTGGCGCCTGAAGCGCGCCGGTGCAACCGTATACGCACCAAGCGCACGATTCGCGACGGACAACGCCGCGATGATCGCGCGCGCCGGATTGTATCATTTCGAGCAGGGAGAACGCGCTCCGCTCGACCTCAATGCCTTTGCGTCTCTTCCCATCCCCGGTCTCGTGAGCGCATGACGTTTCTGCCGCATCCCATCGTTCATCATCCCTTCGCCTACAGTTACGGACCGGTCGGCTTCACCGGCTTCGGGCTCGCTGTGCTGCTCGCCTTTCTCGTCGGACAGGCGGTGGCGCAACACGAACTCGCGCGGCGGGGCCACGACCCCGAGCCAGTGAGCGACATGGTTTTCGCCGCGGTGATCGGCGGATTGCTCGGCGCAAAGCTCTACTATGTCATCGTGCTCGGACATTGGAACGCGATGTTCGAGCGCGGAGGCTTCGTCTACTGGGGTGGGCTGATCGGCGGCACGCTCGCGGTGATGGCTGTCGTTGCGAAGAAGCGGTTCGGCACGTGGCGGATGCTCGACGTCGGCGGAATTGCATGCGCGGCGGCGTATGCGGTGGGGCGCACCGGATGCTGGGCGGTGGGCGACGACTACGGACGTCCGTGGAAGGGATTTCTCGCCGTCGCGTTTCCAGACGGCGCACCGCCATCGACGGCAGGGGTGATGGCGCACGAGTTTGGGTTGATGGTACCCGACGGCGTCAGTCCCAACGCGGTGCTCTCGGTCTATCCGACGCAGCTCTACGAGGTGGTGCTCGGATTCATCATGTTCCTCGTGCTGTGGCGCATGCGCGATCACAAGCACGCCCAGGGATGGCTGTTCGGGGTGTACATGGTGTTCGCGGGACTCGAGCGGTTCGTCATCGAGTTCTTTCGCGCGAAGGACGACCGGTTGCTGGTCGGCCTCACATACGCGCAGGGGATCGCGCTGGTGTTCGTCGCCTTAGGCGTCGTCGTGATGATCGCGCGGTCGCGAGTCGCTCCTGGAAAGGAAGGGATCTATGCGCCGGATGTCGTCGCGGCGGCGTAGCGCGAGGCTGTCGTATCCGACGGACCCAACGCGCAGCCGATGAATTGGTTGGCTTCTGCCTAACTGCCAGCTGGCTCCCGACCGACCGCTTCCTCGAGCGCGGCGAGCCTCCGGCTCAGCTCTTCATTCTCGGCGCGGATCTCGGCGACGTCCGCACTCACGCGCGCCGGCTGTGGCTGCACCGGCATCACCGTCGGCAGCGCGACAGACCGCTTGGGCCAGAAGGTCCTGAGCACCGCGAAGGCAAAGAGGAGCAGCAGCGCGAGCTGCGCGAGCACTCCCTGCCAGCTCGGATAGAGACCGAGCCATTCGATGTGCGGGAATCCGGAGATCGCGGAGAGCGGGATGGCGTTGCCCTCCTGGAGTTCGCGAACGCCCGTACCCGTGAACACGAACGCCATGTAGTAGAGCAGCACGCTCGTGACGGCAAAGAACGGCCGGATTGGGATCTTCACGCCGAAGCGATAGAAGAGCGTAAAGATGACCGCCAGCGCGATGAATCCGGCGACGATGCCGAGCGAGAGCGGCAGCGCGACGTGCGGCCCCTCGCTGAACAGCGCCTGGTAGAACAGCGCCGTTTCGGCACCCTCGCGGTACACGGCGAGGAAGGCGACGAAGGTTAATGCGCGGCCGCCACCCTGATCGAGGGCAGCGCTGACCTTCTCGTTGATGAACTGTTGCCACTTCGCCGCTTCCACCTTCGAGATGAGCCAGTAGCTCACGGAGAAGAGCACGGCGACAGCGAGCAGCAGCGTCGTCCCTTCGATGATCTCGCGGCTTGCGGGGACGGCAGAGAGCACCGTCTTGAGCACGACGGCAGTTCCGGCGCTCGCGAGGAGTGCGTAGCCCACGCCCATCCAGATGCTGCGCAGCCGCTCCTTGTGTCCCGTCTTGAGCAGGAAGGCGACGATCGCGCCAACGACGAGAATCGCCTCGAAGCCTTCGCGCAGGATGATGAGGAACGATTGCCAGAAGGCTTCGCTGGCACTTCCCGACGGCGCGGTGAGCGCGACGACTTCGGGCAGCGTCGCTTCGATCGCATCGCGCAGATGCTCTGCATCGCGAAGGTTGTTCGAACGGACGGCGGCCTTGAACTCGGCGAACTGGCGCTCCATCGAGACGACGAGGCCAGGATTCTTCGCGCGCGCCGGAGCCTCGATGGGCTCGAAGGCGATGTAGGCGTCGAATGCCTTGTCGCCGGCGTCGCCGGGACGGCCACTTCGTGCCGCGTTCAGCGACTGCTCGAGCTGTGCGAGAACGTTTCGCGCCGCAGCCGTGGCACTCGTGCTGTCTGCGCCGGCGGCTAGCGCGGCCGCGTTGCGCTCCTTCATCGGCAGCGAACGAATGTACGCGACGACGTTCGCGACCTGCGCGTTCGAGAGGTCGCGCGAGGGGGGCATCGCCGATCCGGCGATTCCGTCGCGCGCGACGGCGGCGATCTGATCGTCGCTACGTTCAACCTGCCACGCGACGGTGCCGATCTCCGGCGGAAGTTTCGTCAGCGAACGTGCGAGCGTTCCGTCGCTCGCGCCGACGACCCCGTGACAGGAGGCGCATCGCTGCGTGAAGAGTCCTTCCCCCTCCAACTGCTGCGAATGCGTCGCCCGCATGGAGTTGATGTAGGCGACGAGGTTCCAGCGCTGCGTCGAGGTGAGCGCTCCGCTGAAGCCGACCATCGGCGTCCCGGAAATGCCGACCGAGATGACGCGATACATCAGCGCGGGCGTGACGCCCTTCATGTGCGACGTCGTCCCGATCGCCGACGGATACGGGTTCAGCTTTGCGCCGGCAGTTCCGTCGCCGAGCCCGGCGGCGCCATGACAGCTCGCACAGGTCTGCTGGTAGGTCGCCTTGCCCTGCGCCAAGTCCAAAGGCTGGTTCGGCAGCTCGAGTTTCGCTTCGTTGCCGAGGATCGCGGCGAACCGTTGCTGCAGCGAGTCGAGCCTGGCGGGAGGACGTTTCGCACGGGCGGCCGCGGCAACGGAATCGAGCAGCGCGCGCGCCGCTGCCGCGTTGTCTCCCGAGAGACGCTCCGCGGCTTTGCGGGCGTCGGCCAGGAAGTCATTGGCCTCCTGATATTCCTGCGCGCTGATGAGCCGGCCCTGCGCGTCCACCGCCTTGCCGTACTCCGCGACCGCCACGTTGACGATATTGGCCACGCGCCGCGCAGGATGCTCCTGGGCGGCGGCTGGTGCGGCGGCGCAGAGCGCCCCGAACAGCGTTAAACGGTTGAGAACGGTCGTGATTCTCATTGCCGAGAAAATATATCGGGATTGCAGAGGCCGGGCTAGGTCTTCTGAAGTCGGCAGCACGCTCCCGATGTCAGAGAAGCTGCGCATTGCACCGTCGAGTCAGCTACCCCGCGCGCTCCGCAACGACATACGCCGCCGCCATGTGCTCGGTGTGCGTGATCGAAAGGTGAACGCGATACACGCCAAGCTCGCTCGCCCGGGCCTGGGCTCGGCCATGCAGAACGAGCACCGGGGCCTGGCCGCGCTGAGAGACGACCTCGAATTCTCTCCACCCGATCGCCTTGGCGAGGTCGTTCCCAGAGAGAGCCTTGTACGCCGCCTCCTTGGCCGCAACCCGCGCGGCGAGCTGCCGCTCCGGCTCGGGATGCGTGCGAGCGTACGCGAGCTCGCCGAGGGTGAAGAGGCGCTTCAGGGCCCGCTCGCCCTTGCGCTCGAGCAGCTTCCGCATGCGCTCGACCTCGACCATGTCGATGCCGACACCGACGATCATCGCGCCGAGCGCTCGAACCAGCGAGGTGCGGCGTCCCGTGCGCGGCGATCGGCGAACAGTCGCGCGAACCCCTGACAGGCGACGTCGGCGCTCGCGAACACTCGGCGCAACTGCGCGACCCACGCATCCCATCCGGCTGCGTCGTCCCGCGCCGCTGAAGCGAGCACGTCGAGGGCAAGGAGCGCGGCTCGGAGCGGCTCCATCAGCTCACCGGTCTGCGCGGTGAGCGCTCGCACTCGTGCCGGCTCCCCGACGCCCTGCACCGCCGCGTCAACGGCCCGCGCTTCGACGCGCGCCGAGAGTGCGTCGCCGCGGAGCGCGGCGAGAACGGCATCTATCGGCGCACCGGCAGCTCGCGCGCGAGCGTCGAGGAGTGGAAGGAAGATCGCAGCGTGCGCCGCCTCCGTCGCAGCATCGCGCTGCTCGCCGAGCGAGCGAAGCGATCGCGTGAGCTCGGGGAGGATGAGCGCTTCAGGCATCGGAGACGTCGTAGCGTTCGTTGCCGGCAAGCGCGGCATGCGAGACCGCGGCGCGCGTTCCCGTACGCTCCTCGAAGCAGCGCACGAAATCCGGCAGGCGATCGGTGAGGAATCCATCGCGCGGCAGGCCAAGCGCCTTGATCGCGCGCTCGATCCGATCGGGGTGACCTTCGACCTCGACGAGATCGTCCATCCGCGGGTACCTCTCGAAGCGGATCATCGCGCCGTCGAGCTCGTACTGGAAGATCTCCCGATCGATCGCGATGGTGACTTCGTAGCCGAGCCTGCCGAGAATAGCGATGAGCGCATCGGGATCGGCGACGTGCGCGTCGATCTCTTCGCGCATCTTGTATCCGTCCTCGCGCCGCATTGGCCCCTTGAAATCGAGTTCGGCGCGCACGGCGTGCGCATCGCGGTAGACGCGGACGCGAAGCACATGATCGCGAGCGGTGAGCGTTCGGTCGCTCGTGTCGTACCGGCGATCCTCGAGCCGGCCCGAGAAGACCAGGACGGCTCCGGCGGCCTCGACGGCAGCTCGCCTGCGCGCCAGGTCGTCCACCACGCTCTTGAGCTCGACCTCGAGCATCGTCTACTCTCCGAGTATGGCGCGCATGACCGCCACCGTGTCGGAGAGATCTGGAAAAACAGCGGCCGCGTTGCAAGCACGAAGCTCGTCTACGGAGTAGCGACCGGTGGCCACGCCAATCGCACGCGCGCCGATTCCATTCCCGCAGCTCATATCGGCCGGCGTGTCGCCGATGACGATCACGTCTTCACCCATTACCGCGTGACCGAGCAGCGACTCGGCTCGCGCTCGCGCGATGGCAGGCAATTCCGGACGCGACACGTGATCGGAGCCGAACGCGCCGATCCTGAAACGATCGCGCGCGAGACCAACCGCGTCGAGCTTCGCGAGCGCTCCTTCATGCACGTTGCCAGTGAGCAGACCGAGCAGTACATCGTCGCGCGCGTCGAGTGCGTCGAGGAGCGGCGCGATGCCGGGATAGGTCTTGACCGTGTGATCGGCGCCCGAGAGCTCCTGATGGAGAAGTTCCACGTAGCGCCGAAGCGCCTCGGGGAGACGCTCGTCGATCGCGTCGTCGGCAACACCGGCGAGACGCATCAGCTCGCGTACGATCTGCGGATCGGTCTTTCCGTCGAACTCATGGCCATCCGGAGCCGGCGCGCCGAATACGTCCTCGAGGGCTCGATGCACCGCGCGCCGCCCGGCGCCGTCGGTCCAGAGCAGCGTGCCGTCGATGTCGAAGAGAACGACTTTCATTCGTGCGCCACGATCGCCTGATCGACGGGAAGGCGCGTGAGCAGAAGGCCGCCGATGATACAGAGCGCGCCCATGAGCTGCATGGCGCGCGGCGTTTCGCCGAGTAGCGCCCACCCCGCGCTCATCGCTACGAGTGGCTGAAGATTGGAGTACATCGCTGCACGCGTGGGACCGAGCACGCGCACGCCGCGATACCAGAACAGGTACCCGACGACGAGTGCGACCAATCCGCTATAGGCGACGGCGGCCCAGCCGGCCGTCGGCACGGCGCCCCACCGCGTGGCAACGAGCGATGGCGCCGCCACGATGAGCATCGGGATGATTCCTCCCGTCATCGTCACGGCCGACAGCGTCAGTCCATCGACGCGTTCCGTGAACGGCTTGAGGAAGACGGAATAGAACGACCAGCAGAGCACCGAGCCAAGGATGAGCGCGTTGCCAACCAGCGTCGACTGACCAGTTGCGCCGTGGGAGGCACCCGTGACGACGAAGCCGATGCCGGCCAGCGAGAGCGCGATGCCACTCATGCCGCGCACTCCGGCGCGCTCGTGGCCGCGCACCCAACCGATGATCTCGATGAACGCCGGCGACGCCGCGGCGAGCAGGGCGGCATCACTGGCCCGGGTACGCGCCAGTCCTTCCACAAAGAGAATCTGGTAGAGTCCATTGCCGAGCATTCCGAGGGCGAGCATGACGAGCATGTCGCGGCGGCTGGGCAGCGGAAGCCGGCGGCCGAGGAAGATCGCCCAAAGGACCACGACCGCGAGCAGAATGCGAGTGCTGTTGAACGCGAGCGGCGCGAACACACCGGTGGCGAACTTGACGACGATGAAATTCAGGCCCCATACGAGGGCCATGCAGATCAGAAGCAGATCGGTGACGGACAGGCCTGACGGGACGCGCTGCGTCCGCTCGGGTGGTGTAGTCACATACAAGGAGGAAGCCATGTCGTAAACCTAGGCGACCGGCGGGGTGTTTCAAACCGCGGCGCTCGCTTCTACTATTCACGATGCATATGACTTTCGCTTTGTTCGCCGATGCGGCGAACGTGTCGCAGGAAGGAAAACTGAACATCCTGGGCGTGTTCGACGCGCTGCAGGTCAGCGCGCTGCCCTCGCTGCATCCCCGCGCCACTCTCGTCGTGCACCTCAAGGGCTCGCCGTCGGATGCTGGGGCGCATCGCGTCACCCTTCAATGGATGAGCCCGAGCGGCTCCGAGTTGTGGAGCAGTGACGGTGAGCTCGGTGTGGTATCGCCACCGGTCGGCGTGGTCGAGATGGATTTTCCGCTCATCGCGCAGCTCGATCTCCCGCTCGATCTGGCCGGGCGTTACGTCATGCGCGTGGGACTCGACGGCACGACACACGCCGAGGTGCCGGTGCAAGTACGGCCGGCCGCGGCGGCGCCAGTTCCGCGCACGCCGGTGTTGATGAGCTGACCTTCGTCAATCGTCTGCGCGCGCCGGGGCGAGAATCCGGCGCGACGTGACGAACCGCTCAAACAGCTTTCGCACATAGGGATCGCGCGCGTCATCCAGCCGCTCCACGGCGTAACCCCCACGGCCGAGCGCGAGATGAACGAGACAGCCGCCACCAAGCGAGATCGCGACGTGCGTGATGTGCTGGTCCACGCGATCAGAAAAAAAGAGGAGATCGGCCGCGCGCGCATTCAGCAGGTCGGCTTCGCCAGGTGCTCCCTGCTGCGCCTGTTGCCAGGCGTCGCGGCGAAGCTGGATCCCGTGCAGCCAGTAGACGCTCTGCACCAGGCCGGAACAGTCGCAGCCCCATGGCGTCACGCCGCCCCATACATAGCTCGTTCCCTCGAAGAAGAGCTGTGCGCTGCGCGTGATCGCGCCCGCTTCCGCGGGAAAGAGCTCGTCCTTTTCAACCGTGGCAATCACCTCGCCGGCTTTGACGCGCTCATCCGGCGACAGAAACGCACCGAGGGGCATCCGTCGCCGCGCGCCTGACGGCGTGGTCGTCACGCAGCCGAGCGAGATCCGACCGGTCTGCACGCTGCGCCGAGCAGTATCGTCGGGAACCTGCGTGATGTAGCCGCGGTGCATCCACCCTTCGTACTCGTCGGGTCCCCGCACGCGAGACCAATCGTCGCGCTCCTCGAGAACATCGGCGATACGGCCGGCGAGGAGCTGTGAGATTGGGGCGCTGGCGACACGCGGCTCCGCGAACAGCGTTGCAATCGGTGAACACACGACAACGCGGTGGCACTCATCCGTCATTCCTGAAAGATGTCTCCCGGCGCATGCGTCCGCACAGCGCGCTCGATCGCGCGCTCGAGTGCGAGCACGGCGAGCGCCTCTACCTGCGCGGGCGACGCCTTCACCCCGTCCTGCGTTGGCGCGGTGGCGAATACGACGTCGCCGTCGAATGCCGTGCCGACTGGCGTGATGCGACGATAGAGCGCCGCGCTGGCGGCGCGCGCCAACGCACCGACCTGTACGCGACTGAGATTGGCGTTCGTGCTGACGACGCAGAGCGTGGTATTGCGGCCGGCGAGCGTATCGAAGCGCAGCGGCGGGGGGCCGTCATCACCGAGCGCGATCCACGCCTCGCTGTTCAGCCAGCGCTTCTCGGGGTCGCGCGCACCGGCGATTATCGCGCCCGATGCGTCGCGAACGTCGCCCAGTGCATTGACGACGGCGAGCGCGCGCACCTGCGCCGCGCCCGCATGTGCTTCTCCCACACCGACTCCGCCCTTCATCGCGTTGACTGGGCCCGCGATCTTTCCAACCGTCGCGCCGGTGCCGGCGCCGACCGACCCTTCCGGCACCTCGCCGGGTGTCGCGCTCTCGCAGGCTTCGTACGCCATCGCTGGAGTGGGTCGCGCGTCGAAGCGGCCGAGTGGCGCAAGATCGAAGATCACCGCGCCGGGAACGATCGGGACGACGCCCTGGCCGACGGGGAACCCACGACCGCGCTCCTCCATCCACCGCATCACGCCAGCGGCCGCATCGAGCCCGTATGCCGATCCGCCGGAGAGGAAGATGGCATCGACGCGACTCACGAGGTGTGCGGGATCCAGCACGGCGAGTTCGCGCGTGCCTGTCGCGCGACCGACGACGTAGACGCCGCAGAGAAATGGCGCATCCACGCCACGTACGACGGTGCACCCTGTCGCGCCCTCGACATCCGTCGCATGACCGACGGCGAGTCCGCACGCAGCGAACGACGTCACCGAGCGACCGGCGTCGCTAGTCGAGCCATTTCGGCGTCGGAATCTCGGCGTCCGTACAGGCGCGGCACTTGATGACGCCGCGAATGTTGCAGATCACACAGATGAACGTGCCGCACTTCATGCAGGGATAGCCCTCGGACGCGCGCTCCTCATTGCCGCAGGCGCGGCAAATCATGGCGTCACGTTCGCGCAGATCCGTCATGTTGCCTCCTCTCGACCGGCAGCCGTCGCGCTCGGCCGTTGGCCGAGACCGAACTCCCGGATCTTCTTGATGAGCGTCGCGCGCGAGATGCCGAGCTCGCGTGCCGCGCGGGTACGGTTGCCTGCGTGCGCGCGAAGCGTGCGCTCGATGTGGCGTCGCTCCACGTCGGCCAGCGACCGCGACACATGCGGCAGAGATGCGTCGTGTCCGATGCCGCGCACTTCGGCGGGGAGATTGGCCACGCCGACGGCACTCTCGCCGCGCGCCAGAATCAGAGCCCGCTCGAGCACGTTGCGCAACTCCCGAATGTTGCCGGGCCATGGATAGCGCCCGATGACCTCGAGCGCCTCTTCGCTCACCCGATGCGGCGAGTCGGGAAGTCCGCGCCGAAGCTCGGCAACGAGCGCCACGACAGTCTCGCTCAGATCCTCGGGCGGGCGCGCACGAAGCGGCGGCAGATAGAGCGGCATCACACCGAGGCGATAGTACAGATCTTCGCGGAAGCGTTGCTCCGTCACCTCGGTGGCGAGATCGCGCACCGTCGCCGCGATGAGACGCACGTCGATCGGAATCTCGCGCGTGCCGCCGGTGCGGCGTACGCGCCGCGCCTCGAGAGCGCGGAGCAACGTCGGCTGCAGAATCGGGGGCAGGTCGGATATCTCGTCGAGAAAGAGCGTACCGCCCTCCGCCGCTTCGAACATCCCGGGAAGCGGCCCGCCCTGTCTCGCTTCGACGCCAAAAAGCTCTGCGTCGAACAGCTCGATCGGGCGCAGGCCGCAGGCGAGCTCGTGAAAGGGTCGTCCCGCGCGCGGACTGAGCGCGTGGATGGCGCGCGCTACGCGCGCTTTGCCCACCCCGTTCTCGCCAACGATAAGCGCCACTGTGCGCTCGCTCCGCGCGAGCAGTTCAATCTGCTCGGCGAGCTCTCGCATCGGCGACGACGATCCGAGCAGCATATCGGCCGTCGTGCGCGCGTTGCGAGCGAGCGCGGCACGGCCCAACTCGCGGAGCTGCGCCTTCTCGAGCGCGCGATCCACCACGGCGCCGAGGTGCATCAGCTCCACCGGCTTCGTGAGAAATCCCTCGGCGCCGGCCTGCATCGCGTGCACGGCGGCCGGAACGTCTCCATGCCCGGTGATCATGATGATCACGGGACGCTCTTCACGCGTGCGCTCCAACACCTCGAACCCGGAGATGTCCGGCAGGAAGAGATCGAGCAGGACGACAGCGGGACGCTCGGTCTGCACGAGCATCACTGCCTCCTCGCCGGTTCCGGCGCACAGCACGTCGTGCCCCGAGTGCGCGAAGAAGCGGCTGAGTGCCGAGCAGATGTCTGGTTCGTCGTCGACGATGAGAATTTTCGCCATCAGTTCGTCACGCTCGCAAGAACGGCAGCGAGGTCGTCCAATTGAAAGGGTTTCGCGATCACCGGCCGTCCAGCGTCGGTGAGAAAGCGCCGTGCAGCAGCACTTTGCAGGTCCCCCGTCACGAACACCACTCGGCGCGCGTGCCGCGGGTCCTTCTGACAGAGCTCGCGGTAGAGCGTCTCCCCGCTCAGGTCGGGCATTCGAAGATTGAGCAGCACCACATCATACTCGCTTGTCGCCAGAAGCGCCCGTGCTTCCGCACCATTGGATGCTACCTGCACCCGGTGGCCAAGCGACCGGAGGAACCCCGAGACTGCCGCGCGCATCGCCGGCTCGTCGTCCACAACCAACATTCGTCGCGCTCCAGCGCTCCCCCCGTCATGCGGCGAATCTTCCGTCCGTGCGCCATCGGGTGGCACGAGGTACGGCATCTCGACGATGAAGGTCGCCCCCGAACCGGGCGTGGAATCCACGCGAATCCGCCCGCCGAGCTCGTGGATGATGCCAACCGAGATCGAGAGTCCGAGCCCCGTCCCCTGCCCCACCGGCTTCGTGGTGAAGAATGGATTGAAGATGCGGTCGAGCTGCTCGCGGGCGATGCCCGGCCCGTTGTCCGAGACAGCGAACACGATCTGGGATCCTCCACCCTCGCGCGCGGTGCGAATCCGGATCTGGCGATCGGCGTCCATCTCGGCGAGCGCCTGCTCGGCGTTCACGAGCAGATTGAGCACGACCTGCTGCAGCTGGAACGGATCGGCCCACGTGGCCGGCAGCGCCGCATCCAGATCGAGAGTGACCTCGACCCCGGCCGTGCGCAGCGCGTAGCGGCGCAACTCGAGGGTGTCGGTGACGATGTCGTTCAACTGAGCCGCCGCGCGCTCGGTTGGCTGTTGCCGCGCGAAGGTGAGCAGGCTCGACACGATCTTCGCTGCGCGCTTGGCCTCGCGGTGAATCGTTTCCACCGCCTGGCGCGGCTCGTCGTCGAGGGGGATTGGCGACGCAAGCAAGAGCTGCGCGAACGCCAGCACGCCGGCGAGCGGGTTGTTCAATTCATGAGCGACTCCGCTCACGAGCTGGCCAACGGCCACGAGCTTCTCCTGCTGAAGGAGCTGCTCCGCCAGGCGCTGCTCGTCCGTGACGTCGCGCAGGATGCCGAGCACGCCGACGATTCGCTCGCCCTCCCGCACGGGCGAGGTGATCACCGACCCCTGCCGCACGTCGCCATCTACGCCGCGATAGCGTACGGCACCGCGTGATCGCTCGCCAGCGTATGTCTCGCGGAACAGACGCTCTGCGGCGGCAAGATCTCGCGAATCGACGAGATCCGAGAATCGCGCGCCGATCAGCGAGTCGCGCTCGCGCCCGACGGACAGTTCGAGCGACCGGTTGACCGCCGTGAAGCGACCCTGCTCGTCCACGGTGAAAATCGCGTCCGACGCCGATTCGACGAGCCTCGTATAGCGCGCCTCGGAGCGCTCGAGCGCGATGGCGCGCGCACGGGTCTCGGTGACATCGCGCGCCACACCCAGCACGCCGACGATCTTGTCTCCGCGCCGGATGGGCGTGTTGGTCACGGAGAGCATGCGACGCTCACCGTCGGGCCGCCGGATGCTGCCCTCGTATCGAACGGCGCTGCCATTGAGCGCATGCTGAAACTGCTCGATCATGACGTCCGTGTCGTCCTCATCGATCAAGGGACGCGAGCTATGGCCGAGCAGCGAATCGCGCGATAGCCCAGTCAGCTCGCAGGTCGCCTGGTTCACGGAGGTAAATGATCCGTGAACGTCCAGCGTGTAGATCGCGTCGCTCGCTGACTCGAAGAGATTTCTATAGCGGCTCTCCGACTGTGCCACGGCGTCGCGCGCGCGCCGCTCATCGGTGACGTCGCGAAGCGAGGCGACAATTCCCGTCACCTGGCCCAGCTCGCGGAGCGGAGCAGTCGCGATCGCGACGATGCGCCGATCGCCGTCAGGACGGACGACCATCCCTTCGTAGTTCTGCGGCTCGCCCGCCAGCGCCTTGTCTTCGCGCTCACGCACGTTGGCGCGTTGATCTTCCGGCACCGCGCGCGCGACCGGCAGCCCGATCAGGTCCGGGCCGCGCGCGAGCAGATCGTGGGCGGCCGGATTCGCGAAGATGATCTTCCGATCGCGGTCGGTGATGACGATCGCGTCGCGCGATGTTTCCACGACGAGGCGATGCCGCTCCGCCAGCGATCGATGCTCGGTGACGTCGTCGAAGGTGACGACCGCTCCCCCAAGCGGGTGCGGTGCCGCGGTCATGTTGAAGACTCGGCCGCGCGCCTTGTCGTCGTGCGCGCCACGCTTCACGGTGCCCTCGGCGATCGCGGCGAGGTGGACGCATTGCTCGCAGGGCGCGTCGTCACCGAACAGCGCCGCATGAAAGTCGCGTCCGAGGATGGTGTCCTCGGAGGCAACGTCCATCAACGCCCGTGCCTGCGCATTCGTTCGCTGAATACGGCCGCGCTTGTCCAGTAGCACCATCCCGCTTCCGATCGAGTCGAAGGCCACCGCCCACTCTCGCGTCGCTTCGGCAACCTCCTCGAACAGCCGCGCATTCACGACGGCGACAGACACCTGATCGGCGAGGCGTTGCAGGAGCTCGGCGTCGTCATCGGTGAATGGCGCGGCGCGGTTGAACACGGAGAGCGCGCCCACCGGTCCCTGCACCGAAAGGAGCGGCACGATGATCGCGTTCCGAACCTGCGCCATGGCGACGTTCGGCACAAAGTCATCGGGGTCGTCGCGCACATCGTCCCTGATGATGCTCGACGCCGAGCGCACCGCGCGGCCACTCATGCTGCCGTGCAGCGGCAGTCGGCTGCCAACGAGGGGCTTTCCGACACCCACTCCGGCCGTGATCTCGAGGGAATCACCGCGGAGCAGTGCGATCATCGCTCCATCGGTGCGAAGGAGCGCCGTGGCATGCCGGAGGATGAGCGGCAGCACGCGATCGATGCGCAGCGATTCCCCGACCACGCGCACGACGTCGGCAAGTGCCTCGGTCTGTCTGCGCTGGCGAAGGCTCTCGGCGTACAGGCGCGCATTGCTGATCGCCGCGGCCGCCTGCGCGCCAATCGTCAGCAGCAGATCGGCATCCGCGGCGTCGAGCGGCACCCCGTTCGATGAGTCGACCACGATGACGCCGATGGTAGCCGGGCCGAGGACGGAGGGAACGGCGAATGCACTCCCGTCGTGTGCGGGATGCTGCTCGTTCGCGGCCCGCTCCGCGAGAGCACGGAGCGGAGATGGTGTGAATATCTCGTCGAGCTCCTCCCCGTCGCGTCGAAGCATGCGGGGCCAGGGCGCGCCTGCGTCGTCCGTCGTCAGCACGACGACCGTATCGACCGGGAGAACGGCCTCGATCTGCGCCGCGAGCGAACGAAGAATCGTCGGTTCGTCGAGCGAGCGCACGAGAAGCGAGCCCACCTCGTGCAGGCTCTGTAGCCGGAGCGCGCGGCGCTCCGAGAGTTCCATCAGCGATGCGTGCTCGAGCATACCCGCGACCTGCTGCGCGAAGAGCTCCACGGTGCGAATGCGCGTGAGCGTCGGCCGGCGACGATCGGCTGGGTCGTCGAGCACGAGCGTGGCGATGAGAGTGCCACTTGCACTGCGCAGCGGTACGAGGAGGGTATCGTGCGGCGACCAGAGCGGATCGTCACTCGGCGCGAGCGTGCTCGCCAACCCTCCGCCGAACTCCGTGATCACCCAGGGATCGCGGCCGTCGAGATAGTACGAGTTGCTGATCCTGAATCGTTCGATCGACGCGAGACGACGCTTCCAGACTTCACCCGGTACGGGCGCAGCACGGAGCCGTGCGTCATCCTCGGGCGCGAGTCCGGCCGTGACGATCGTCGTTGCATTGAGCTCCGCGTCGCGCAGCGTGATGGTGACGCGGCCGAATCCGACACGCCGGATCACCTCCACGAACACCCGAAGCCTCGCCTCCATCGACGGCGCGCGCTCGACGTCGCTCAGCACCTCGTGAAGGAGCAGCAGGTGGTCGCGCTCCTGCTGAAGCTGATGCACTGCCTCCAATCAGCGCCCCGGAACAAGTAGGTGTGCGGCCAATGGCTCCACCGTGATCTCGGCGGGAGTAACGCCGAGCAGCTCACCGTCGGCCTGCAACGGAAGAATGGGAACGGTCTCGATCCGAAACCGCGTCCCCTTTCTATATAGTAACGCGCGGTCGGGCCGGAAGTCCCGTCGCGTCACACGCCACATGATGCGCATCGCGTCCCAAAGATGCGAGGGCGAGAAGATGCAGCAGTCGAGCATGCCGTCGTCTACCACGATGTCGGGTCCGAACGCGATGCGGTTCTCGAGAATCGCGCCGAAGTTCGCGAACAGCACGGCGGCGGCGCGCCGCTCGATGATCTCACCATCCACCTCGACGCGCGCCAGGAAGAAGCGACGAAAGACGACGGCGCGCAGCGCCGCTCGGGTCGCAATGATCGTGTACGCGAGCACGCCAAGACGCTTCTTCATCCAGGCTGGCGTCTCGGCCACCATCGCTGCGTCGATGCCGACTCCCGCTGCCACCGCGAAGCGATGACCAAGCACCACGCCGAGGTCGATCTGTCGAACATCCCCATGCAGGAGAGCTGGAACCGCGCGTCGAACGTCTCTGGGAATGCCGAGAGCGCGCGCGAGGAGATTTCCAGTGCCACCGGGCAGCACGCCGATCGGCACACCCGATCCGGCGAGCGAGCCGGCGACCTCCATCGCGGTGCCGTCGCCACCGAGCGTGAAGACGACGTCGTAGTCGCGTCCGTGGGCCCGGCTGATCTCGCGCGCATGGCCTGCGCGCTCCGTGAACATGACGTCACACGTGGCGCCTCCATCGAGGATCGCTTGTCGCGCCTCCTCGACGAACTGCCCCCCGCGACGCGATGCAGGGTTCGCGATGAGCAGGGCGTGCTTCAGAACGCCCAGGCGCGGAAAACGGAAATGCCCCACTGCTGCGGCGTCGCCACAAATCCGCGCACGGGTTCCGCGCCGCAGCGGAGAGCGCTCGCCGCCGGCTCTCGTCCGGCACGCAGCGCGAGCAGATCGGGCGCCGGCATCGGAAAGCGGTACTCGAGCTTGCCCTCGATCGCGTTCACGAAGCCGCTGAGCCCTTGCTGCGACGTGTCTTCACTGCCGCGGAGCTGGCAGAGACCGGTGCTGAAGCTGAGAAAGAGCCGATCCTTGATCTGCTTCTCTCCGCCCAGACGGGTGCTGTAGAGGAAGCTGCGGAAGGGGCTCGACGCCGTGCCGTACGACACGCTGAGCGGATCGATCGCCGCGCCCGATTGAATCTGAATGAGATCGACGAAGCCGCCGAGCTGGTCGCGCAACGCCCGGCTCACCGCCGCATTGACGGTCGGGAGCGCAAACTCCACCGCCCGCTGCGACGCGGCGACATCCAGCCCTCCCTGCGCGAAGCTCGGGCGACCGGTCACGAGGTAGCTCACGAGATCGGACGGCGACAGATACGCGTCGGTGCTCGAGAGCTCGAGTGCCGGCTGCGGATAGAAATTCCCGTGGATGCGCGCCTTGATGCCGATGTCGGCGCGACTTCCCTGCTTCACTTGGTACAGCGCGGTCACGTCGATTTCCGGATTGAAATCGGGCGTGCCGAAGAAGGTGATGCGCCCAGTCTGTACCTGAAACTCGCGCTGCACCGCCGTGAGATCGAGGGTGTAGGTGCCGCGATCGGCGCTGAGCGTTCCGCTGAGCGCGAGCCTGTAGCGCGCCGAGTCGCCGCGCGCGTCGCGCGCGAGTGTGGATCGCGTCGTCTCCCGATCGTCGCGCGCGCGCGTGACGTTGAGCGTGCCCCCGAGCTTGATGCTCGCCTCGCGCGAGCGCAGCCAGACGTCGTCGCCGAGATGCACGGAGACACCGTCCAGCCGAAGATGTTCGACGAGAGCGCTCGGCGGCTGCGGCATCAGCGAGCGATTGCGCACGTCGGTCGTGTCGAAGAGCTGCGCGAAATCCTCAGGAGTGAGGTCAACGACCTGCTTGCGAATGAGATCGGGAATGTAGATCGTTCCGCGATCCACATTCACGGCGCCGGAGAGAGTCGCCGCGCCCGGAGTGCCGGCCATCGTGAGTCCAGATGGGCCGGTTGAGACGTCGAGACGCGCGAGCCCGCGCTTGTCCAGCGCGCGCATGCCTCGCGCATCGAGCCTGAGGTCGAGACGCGGATTCTTCGCGTCACGGAAGACCACCGACCCTTGCAGCGATGCCTCGCCTCCGCTCGCCGGTGTCGTCAGATGCAGCCGATTGACGGTGAGCGAATCGTGCGCTGCGTCGACGTTGATCGTTCCATCGATCTTCGCGAACCGTATGCCGGCGTCAGGAATTTCGATGCCGCCGTCTCGTACCGTCGCCGTTCCTCCGACGTGCGGATGGTCCGGCCGGCCGCTCACGGCAAGATCGAGTGCGAGCCGTCCGGTCGCATTGTGCAGCTTCGTCGACAGCGCCTCGACGAGCGCGAGGTCCACGCTGTCGGCGTGCACACGCCCGCGGAGCGAATCCTCCGTCACATGCGCCGAGAAGAGACTGAGGGCGACCGGAAAGCTCAGCGTCGCGTCGAGGATCGATCGGCCTCCGCGCAACACGTTCGCCTCCAGGCCGACACGATCGGCGTCGTAGCCTCCCGCGACGGACACGAGCTCGGTCGACAGCCCACCGTATTTGAGCTCGCGCGCAGCCGCGGTGAACGTCATCGTCGGCTGCGCGCGCGTGCCCGCCACCTTCATGTCGAGCGAGAAGCGGCCGGCGAGATCGGCCGGAAGCTGCGCCAGCACGCCGAGATCGCTGAGCAGCACCGAATCGGCGAGCAGACGCATGCGGACCGGCGCCGCGATTGGCGCGTCGACGAAGCCGGTAATCCTCGCTCCAATTGTGTTCGCGATGATGAGGGTGTCGAGCGTCAACTCCGTCGCGGATTGCAGAAACCTCGACGGCCGGCGGAGTGACCAGCGCGAGAGGCCGACGGACACATTCAGCGTGTCGAGCCGCACCGCGGTGGTGTCGTGCGACGACATCCAGTCTCCGGCGGTACGGAGCTGTGCGCCATTCTCGGCGCGCGCTCCCGCGGCGAAGCGCGCGTGACCCGCATCGAGAATGTTCGCCGTAAACGTCGCCGTGTCGACGTAAATGCCTCCCGCGACCACGGTATCCGCGCGCAGATCGAGGCCGCCCGTCACGTGACCGAACACGTCGCGCACAGCGAGCGTGCCCGCCACGCTGCGCGCATGGTCGCCTCGCACATTCAAGTCTCGGCCCGTCAGAGCGCCGCGCACATCCAGAGAGTCGAGCCACCCGCGGACGACACCGCGGAAGGCCAGCGATCCGGTCAGCGTGTCGGCCGCGAGCGTCTTGATTTCCTGGTTGCCTGCTCGGCCCAGATACCGCCGCAGTCCGCCGAGTGAATCGACGTCGAACGCGAGTGCGAGCGAGTCGAG
>DATCGM010000043.1:0-3710 GCA_036508915.1 Gemmatimonadaceae bacterium | reverse complement strand
GAGGACGTTGTTGGTGATGGCCTAGACGACGTTCTCCTCCATGAGCGGCACGTGCTTGTGCGCGGCGGCGTGGAAGATGGTGTCGGGGCGGAACCGATCGAACACTTGTCCGAGCCGCCTGGCGTGCCGCAGGTCCGCGATGACAGGAACCAGGTTGGTCTGCGGGAATCTCTGGCGCAGCTCGTTGTGGATCTCGAAGACCTGGTTCTCGCTGTGGTCCAGGATGAGGAGCTTGGCCGGGGAAAGAGGCGCGATCTGGCGGCAGAGTTCGGAACCGATGGAGCCCCCGGCGCCGGTGACCAGCACGACCTTGCCGAGCACCAGCTCGCCGACAGCGGCGAGGTCGGTGACGATGGGGTCGCGACGAAGGAGGTCCTCGATGGCGACCTTGCGCAGCGCCTGCACGCCCACTCGGCCGTCGATGATGTCGCGGACGCCGGGAACGATGCGCGGGGTGATTCCATGAGGGGCGGAGCTCTCGACCACCGTGCGAATGAGGGCGCCCTTGGCCCCCGGGACGGCGATGATGACCTCGGTGGCCTGCCAGGTCTCGATGGCCTCTCCGAGACTGGCGACCGAGCCGACAACCGTGAGGCCGCCGAGCATCTGTCCGTGCTTGGCGGCGTCGTCGTCGACGAAGGCGACCGGGTGGATGTTCGAGCTCAGGCTGGACGAATGGGAGAGGTCGCGCAGGATGGACTGGCCGAGGTTGCCGGCGCCGATGATGATGGCCCGGTGCTGGGCGCGCCGGGCGATGGCGGGGCTACGGGCGGCGAAGCGGACGGCCAGTCGCGGGGCAACCATGACGACGGAAGCCAGGAGCGCGTCGAGCAGAAGGGCGGAGAAGGGGAGCCGAACCGGAGCGAGGCCGAGGCCGAAAATGAGGACCGCGCCGGTGACGAAGGTCAGGACGGTTGATGTGGCACCGGCAAAGATGAGGCGCTCGATCTCGACAAGGGAGGCGTGGCGCCAGAGGAAGCGGTAGATGCCAACGGAGTAGGCCACGCCGAGGCGTGTCGGGAGCGCGAGCGCACTGTAGGCAAACACGGCCTGGGTGAGCTCCGGATCCCAGGTGAACGACTCCATCCGGAGCGCCATTACCAGGAAGGGTAGGGGCGCCAGGATGATGAGGTCAACGAGAAACAGGTTTCGGTTGCGCATATGGCGTGAGTCATACGTTGGGGGGAGCGCTATGGCAACCTCATTAGAGAGGTCGGGGGATGTCAGGGTCGTCGGTAAGTAGATTTCGGGCGCGCGCGCATTTGACGCGTGCCGCGGTGAAGCGATCACGCTCGCCCAGCCGGTGCCCTTACCTTCGCCAGACCATCAGGATGTTCATAGATCTCGTCATCGTCCGCGTTACCGCCGGTTCCGGCGGTTCGGGGATCGCCAGCTTTCGTCGTGAGAAGTTCGCCCCCTTGGGCGGGCCCGATGGTGGCGACGGAGGAAAGGGAGGAGATGTCATTTTGCGCGCCGACAGCAACCTGGCCACACTGCTCGACTACAGCTACCGCGACCAGTGGGAAGCAGAACGTGGCAATCATGGCAGCGGCTCGAACATGACCGGGCATTCCGGGGCGGACATCACCCTGCCGGTGCCGCCGGGCACGATCGTCCGCAATCAGGACACCGGCGAGATCGTCGGCGAGGTGCTCGAGGACGGTGATACGTTCATCCTCGCCAAGGGCGGCCGAGGGGGGAAGGGGAACAGCTGGTTCGCGACGTCGGTGCACCGCTCGCCACGCGAGTGGCAGCCGGGCGAGGACGGCGAGGCGTTCACCCTCGAGCTCGAGCTCAAGCTCATCGCTGACGTCGGTCTCGTCGGTCAACCGAACGCCGGCAAGTCGACGCTGCTCTCCGTGATCAGCGCCGCAACGCCAAAGATCGGCGACTACCCGTTCACCACGCTCGCACCGAATCTCGGCGTCGTGCAAATGAGCGACAGCCGCACCTTCGTCGTCGCCGACATCCCTGGCATCATCGAAGGAGCGCACGAGGGGAAGGGGCTCGGCTTGCAGTTCCTTCGTCACATCGAGCGCACGCGCCTTCTCGCCTTCCTCATCCCCATCGACGCGATGGATTGGCAGGCGGAGTACGACCAGCTTCGCAACGAGGTGGCGCAATACTCCGCGGAACTTGCCGAGAAGCCGCATTGCGTGGTGTTCACCAAGCTGGATCTGCTGGGCGAGGACTACGCGCCGCCCATCGACGCGCCCAAGGCGTTCGGGATCTACGCCATCTCCGCGGCCGGGCGTACCGGGCTCGGAGAGCTGGAGTTGGCGTGGTGGAAGCGGCTCCTCGACATGCGGAAGGCGGCGGCGGCTCCTGTGAAGGACGTGTACTTGCCGTGATGGTCGAGATTCCGCGTGGCTCCGCGGACTATCCGGCTCGGTTGAGTGATCTGTTTGATGACGCGCCGAGTCGGATCTGGGCGCGCGGTGATCTCGCGCTGTTGGACCGGCCGTGCGTGGCGATCGTGGGAACTCGGCAAGCCACGGCGTACGCCGAACGAGTTACGCGACAGCTCGCGACGACGCTCGCTCGAGCTGGAGCATGCGTGATCTCGGGGCTCGCCCGCGGCGTGGATGGCTGCGCCCACCGCGGCGCGCTCGAAGTGGGCGGGGCGACATGTGCGGTGCTCGGCACTGGCGTCGATGTCGTCTACCCGAAGGGACACGCCATGCTCCAGGCGGAGATCGCGGAGCGAGGGCTATTGATCAGCGAGCTTGCCCCAGCGAATGCGGCGCACGGCGGGTCGTTTCCGCGGAGGAACCGGATCATCGCGGCGCTCGCGTCGGTCACGATCGTCGTCGAGGCAGGGGTCAAGAGCGGGGCTCTGATCACGGCCGCGCACGCGCTCGAGCTGGGACGCACCGTCGCCGCGGTCCCCGGGCCGATCGATGTCCCGCAGGCACAGGGGTCGAACGAGCTGCTGCGTGACGGCGCCACCGCGCTCACGTCGATGGCAGATGCGCTCGCGCTCTGCGGGCTCACGTCACCGATTCGCCGCGCCGATCTTCCCGACGGCACGTCTGAACGAGCGCTCTGGGACGCTCTCGCCCACGGCTCGGCAAATCTCGACACGCTCTGCACGCGCGCCAGCCTCCCTGCACACGAAGGGATGGCGGCGATGAGCGTGCTCGAAATGCACGGGCTCGTCGAGTGCGCACTGAGCGGCGAGGTGCGCCGCATCTAGTGTTGATGTACGTGGAATGCCGCCGACGAGCGATATTGCACCGTGCTCCCGCCTCGCCACGTCTACCTTCACGTCCCCTTCTGCGCGCGCCGCTGCTCCTACTGCGATTTCTCGATCGCGGTGCGGCGGAACGTCCCGGTCGACGAGTATCTCCGCGCGCTCGAGGCGGAGATCCGGACAAGATTCGGAGCGCGGCAACCGAGCGAGGTCGACACGATTTACCTGGGCGGCGGAACTCCGTCGCGCCTCGGTGGTGAAGGCGTGGTCCGGGCACTCGAGCTAGTCCAGCGCCAATTCCGCCCCACCGCCGGCGCCGAGATTACGATCGAAGCGAATCCCGACGACGTCACTCCCGCCGCCGCCCGCGCATGGACGGCCTCCGGGGTGAACCGCGTTTCACTCGGCAGCCAGAGCTTCCAGAAGAACGTCCTGGAGTGGATGCACCGCACCCACGACGGCGCCACGACAGCGCGCGCAGTGGGCACCCTCCGCGACGCAGGGATCACCAACCTCT
>DATCGM010000042.1:0-9670 GCA_036508915.1 Gemmatimonadaceae bacterium | reverse complement strand
CTACGCGCTGCCCCAGTCGCCGCAGATCTACAAGCAGTTGCTGATGGTGGCGGGCTACGACCGCTATTTCCAGCTCGCCCGTTGTTTCCGCGATGAGGATCTGCGCGCCGACCGTCAGCCGGAGTTCACGCAGATCGACGTCGAGGCCTCGTTCGTTGGGCAGGAGGACGTCATCGATTTCGCGGAGGAGATGATCCGCGCGCTGTGGAACGAGGGCGGGAGCCCTATGGCCGCTGGTCGCGTGCGACGCATGTCGTACGCCGACGCGATGGAGCGCTACGGCATCGATCGCCCGGATCTGCGCTACGGCCTCGAGATCGAGAACGTGAGCGGGGTGTTCCGCGGCGCGGAGTTCGTTGTGACGAAGACTGCGCTCGACGCGGGTGGTCGCGTGCGCGGAATTCGCATTCCCGGCGGTGCGACGCTCTCGCGCAAGCAGGTAGACGAGCTCGAGACGGTGGCGAAGAGCGCAGGTGCAATGGGCCTGCTGCGACTCAAGCGCGTGAATGGGGTGCTCGAGGGACCGCCGGCGAAATTCCTCGCTGCAGGCGCCGTCGACGCCCTCGGGCTCGCCGAGGGCGAGCTGGGCCTGTATGTCGCCGCCGCGGATCACATCTCGAGCCCCGCGCTCGACAGGGTGCGGCAGGACGTGGCACAACGCATGGGTCTGGCGGCGCCGAATGTGAACGAGTTCGTGTGGGTCACGGACTTTCCCATGTTCGAGCGCGATCCGTCATCGGGCGCCCTCGCGGCGGTTCATCACCCGTTCACGGCGCCGCATCCGGACGACGTGCCGCTGCTGGACAGCGAGCCTTGGAGGGCGCGAGCGCTCGCCTACGATCTCGTGCTGAACGGCACGGAGCTCGGCGGCGGCAGCATTCGCATCAGTGATCCGGCGGTGCAGGGACGGATCTTCAAGCTGCTCGGCATCGACGACGCGACGGCCCAGACGCGTTTCGGCTTCCTGCTCGAAGGATTGCGCGCGGGGGCGCCACCGCATGGCGGCATCGCCTTCGGCTTCGACCGCATCGCCATGCTGCTCGCGGGCGCCGCATCGCTGCGCGAGGTCATCGCTTTTCCGAAGACGACCGCGGCGCGCGCGCTGTTCGAGGGCGCACCGTCGGTCGTTTCGCCGAACGACCTGCGGGATCTGCACATCAAACTGGAGTCTTGATGAGCGTGAGCGACGGTTCAGTGACACAGAAGGTCTCGACCGAGGGCGCTGACATGCTCACTCTCGCGGGCGTGAACGACGGGAATCTCGTCGAGCTGTCGCGCCTGTGCGGCGTGAAGGTCGCGCTCCGCGGCGACGCGATGTCCATCACCGGCCCCTCGGAGCTCGTCGTGCGGGCGATGGACATCGGCCGTCGCATGATCGATCGCGCGCGCCAGCGGATGGCGCTCATGCCGGACGACGTTCTTCGGCTGAGCGAAGACGACGGTGCCGGCATCGACGGCAATGGCAATGGCAATGGCAATGGCAATGGCAACGGCACGGGCGACGGCCGCATCGCGCTGCCTGGCGTGCGCAAGCTCATTCAGGCGAAGACGAGCGGCCAGGCGGAGTATCTCGCGAAGATCGCCGAGAACGACATCGTCGTCGCCATCGGTCCGGCCGGAACGGGCAAGACCTTTCTCGCCATGGCCGCCGCGGTCGATGCGCTCACGAAGAAGAGGGTGCGCCGCATCATCCTCGCACGTCCCGCCGTCGAAGCGGGCGAGAGCCTTGGCTTCCTGCCCGGCGACATGCAGGCGAAGGTCGATCCGTATCTCCGTCCGCTCTACGACGCGCTCGACGAGATGATGCCGCAGGAGCGCGTGCAGAAGGCGCTGGAGACGCGTGTGATCGAGATCGCGCCGCTCGCGTTCATGCGGGGCCGCACGCTCAGCGACGCCTTCGTCATTCTCGACGAAGCGCAGAACGCGACGGCGATGCAGATGAAGATGTTTCTCACGCGACTCGGCGTGAGCTCGCAGATCGTCATCACCGGCGACAAGACGCAAATCGATCTGCCGAAGCGCGAGGAGTCGGGGCTGATGCAGGTTGAGCGCATCCTCCCCGGCATCGATGGCATCGCATTTCACTACTTCACGGACGTCGACGTCATGCGCCATCGCGTGGTGCGTGACATCATCAAGGCGTACGCGGAGGATGGCGACTAGGACCGTGACGCACGTCGTCCAGGTGGCAACAGAGCACGTACGCATTCCCGTCGCGCGAGCGCGCGTGCAGCGCGCGGTAGAGTCCGTGCTGCGCGCGGAGCGCGTGCGCGACGCACAGCTCTCGGTCACGTTCGTGTCGGATCGCCGGATGGCCGCGCTGAACTGGCGCCACCTTGGACATCGCGGATCGACCGACGTCATCTCGTTCGGCTTCGTTCCGGTTGCGAACGGCGCGCCGGTCACGGGCGACGTCTACATCGCTCCGGCCGTCGCGCGACGCAATGCGCTCGATCACGGGGTCGGCATTCGCGAGGAGCTGCTGCGGCTCGTGGTGCACGGCACGCTGCATGTGCTCGGGCACGATCATCCGGTGGATGAGGCGCGCTATACCTCACCGATGTGGCGCCGTCAGGAACGGTTGCTGCAGCGCGCGCTGCTGAGCGCATGAACGGCATCGCGCTCGGCGTCGCCACCGGCGCCCTCACGATTGCGACGCTCGCCGCCGCGGCGGATGGGGCGTTGCTCGGGGGCGACCCCGACCCCGAACCAGCACCGTCGGTGTTCGGCGCGCTGCGCAGGAGAGAGCGCGCCCACCGCGCGCTCGCACTCTCGCGCGTGATTGCGCATCTCCTCGCCGGTGCGGCGCTCGCGCGCGGGCTCGGCATTCACCGCGGCGACGGTATTCGCGGCGCGGCGATCGCGCTGGCGGCGGCGCTCGGCGTCGTCATTCTCGTCGAGGGCATCGCTCGGTCGCTGGGCTTCGTCACCGCGCCGCGGTTCATTCTCACCTTCGCGCCGCTCGTGCGCGCGCTCGAGTTGCTGCTCTCGCCTGTGCTTCGCCTTGGTGTCGCCCTTGACTTGCTGTTCGAGCGGCTCATGCCGGCGCCGACGATCGAGGAGCGGGCAGAGCAGCGGGAAGAGGCGACGGAACAGTTTCGTCAGGTGGTCGCCGCGGAGGCAGACGTCTCGCGCGACGAAGAGGCGCTGATCCACGGTGTCTTCTCGCTAGGCGACACTGCGGTGCGCGAAGTGATGGTGCCTCGCGTGGACATCGTGGGGATCGACAACACGACACGGTGGAGCGAAGCGGTGGACCGCGTGCGAAGCAGCGAGCACGCGCGCTTCCCGGTCTATGACGAGACGCTCGACAACGTGATCGGGATTCTCTTCGCGAAGGACCTGCTGCCCTTCGTCATCGACGACGATGAGCCGATGCTCGGTTGGCAGACGCTCGTGCGGCCCGCCACCTTCATTCCCACATCCAAGCCGATCGACGTGCAGCTTCGCGACTTCAAGGCGAGTCGCACACACATCGCGATAGTCAGCGACGAGTTTGGCGGCACCGCTGGACTCGTGACGATCGAGGACGTCCTCGAGGAGATCGTGGGCGAGATTCACGACGAGTACGACGTCGAGGAGCCGGAGATCGAACAGGAAGGAGGACGCTGCTTCTGGGTCAGCGGACGCCTGTCGCTCGACGAGCTGAGCGAGCTGCTCGGACAGAATTTCGTGGAGGAAGACATCACGACGGTGGGCGGACTGGTCTACGAGACCTTCGATCGCGTGCCGCGTGCCGGCGAATCCGTCGTCATCGGCTCGTTCAAGATGGTCGTCGAGCGAGTGCGCGGACGCCGCATCGAACGTGTGTACTTCGAGCGCGTTCGGCCCGTGCCAGTGGAGGATGACGAATGAGCTCCGTCGACGTGCTGCTCGCGCTCTCCGTCATCAGCGTCGCGGCGCTCACCGCCGGCGGCATGGCGATGCGATCGGTGAGCCGCATCTGGCTGCGACACTGGGCCGAGCAACGGCTGCGCGGCTCACGCACCGCACTGGCGTATCTGGAACGCCCGCATCGCCTCATGAGCGCCGCCAACGCGACGGTGGCACTCATTCTCGTGCTCAGCGGCGAGCTCCTCACGAGCGACCACGCGCGCAGCCTGCAGGAGACGGCGACCGCCATGACGCTGTTCGCCGCCGCCGTGATCGTGCTCGGCCAGTTGCTGCCGCGCGCGGTGGCGCGCCGGTTCGCTCCGCTGGTCGCGTCGTTCCTTTCGCCATTGCTGGAGGCGGCGGCGCTGATCGCCGCACCTGTCGTCGCGGCCGGCCGTTTCGTGAGCAAGCCTTTCGATCGGCGGACGGCTGCCGAGCGTGACGCCGAGCGCGATACGATTCAGGATCTGCTCCGCGAGGGCGAGCTGGAAGGCGTTGGCGAGCGCCAGGAGATGGAGATCATCACCGGCGTGATGGAGTTCGGTGACAAGACCGTGGGCGACGTGGCGATTCCGCGCGGCGAGATCTTCGCGATCCCGCGCGAAGCCAGCGCGCGCGAGATCGCGGAAGAAGTCGCGACGACCGCCTTCAGCCGGGTTCCCGTGTACGACGGCACGCTCGACCACATCATCGGGATGATTCACGCCTTCGACGTGCTCAAGCTGCGCGGCGAGCGCACGCCCGATCTGCGTCCCGTCGCGATGGCGCTCCCGAGCACGCCCTGCAGCGATCTGCTCTTTCGCATGCTGCGCACGCGCACGCATCTCGCAATCGTTCACGACGCCGATCGCAAGACCCTCGGCCTCGTCACGCTCGAAGACCTCCTCGAGGAACTCGTCGGCGACATTCGCGATGAGCATGACGAGTCCGCACCGACTCCCGCCCCCTGACCGTGTCCACCCACGATCGTCTCCTCGCTGATTTCGCCGCTGGCAAGAAGGCGGCGCTCGCACGCGCCATCAGCATCGTCGAGAACCACCGCGCCGGCTTCGAGGAGCTGCTCGCGACCTGGCACCCCCGACTCGGCCACGCGCGGCGCATCGGCGTGACCGGGCCACCCGGGGCGGGGAAGAGCACGCTAACCACCGGCCTGACGAGAGCATTTCGCGCGCAGGGACTCACGGTGGGCATCATCGCCGTGGACCCCACGTCCCCCTTTACCGGCGGCGCACTGCTCGGCGACCGAATCCGGATGGAGGACGTGGCGCTCGACCCCGGCGTCTACATCCGCTCGCTCGCCACTCGCGGCTCGCTCGGCGGCTTGTCGGCTGCCACGCGGGAGGCCTGCGACGTGCTCGACGCCTTTGGTATCGATCGGATACTCATCGAGACGGTCGGCGTGGGGCAGAGCGAACTCGACGTCGCCCGTACCGCGGATACCTGCGTCGTGGTGCTGGTGCCGGAGTCCGGCGATTCCATCCAGACGCTCAAGGCCGGCCTCATGGAGATCGCCGACATTTTCACCGTGAACAAAGCCGACCGTCCGGGCGCGGACCGATTGCGCAACGAGATCGAAGTGATGCTCAGCATGCGCCGCGGCGCGACAATGAAGAATGTGCCGGCACACCACGGCGTCGATCTATCGCAGAACAACATCATGAGGCAGGTACGCGTCGCGGCTGCGGCCGACGACGCGCGCCACTGGACGCCACCGGTGTTGCGCACGGTCGCCGTAAAGGACGAAGGCATTGGCGAACTCGTCGCGGCGCTCGATCGCCACTTCCGCTATCTTGAGGAGAGCGGGACACTGCGCGAGCGACGCCGGACTCGTCTGCGCGATCGGGTAGTGGAAGTCGTTGAAGCGAAGGTCCGCCACCGGCTCTGGACAGACGCCGCGACGAACCAGTGGCTCGAGGAACGCCTTCCCGATCTGGAGGCCGGGGCCGCGACCCCGTTCGCGATCGCGGACGACCTGCTCGGGCGCAGTGCGCACCTTCTGACGCGGACGTCGTGATGACATCGATGCGAGAGCTCTCCGACACGATCACCGAGCAGCAGGCCGAGCTCGAGCGGTTGCGCGCAGAGGTCGCGGCCTGGCGCCGAGCCTATGACAAGGGCGCGAAGCGCGAGATCGCCTTCACGAATTCCGAGAAGGAAGTCGAGCCGCTCTATACGGCGCTCGACGCCGGGGGAAGCTACGCCGGGAAGCTCGGAGTGCCCGGCGTCTATCCGTACACGCGAGGGATTCATCCCACCGGCTATCGCGGCAAGCTGTGGACGATGCGCCAGTTCGCCGGCTTCGGCAGCGCACGCAACACGAACGAGCGCTTCAAGTTCCTGCTCGCGCATGGCCAGACCGGACTCTCCACGGCGTTCGATTTTCCGACGTTGATGGGCTACGACTCCGATCATCCGCGATCGGAGGGAGAGGTCGGCAAGACCGGCGTCGCCATCTCGAGCCTCGCCGATATGGAAGTGCTGTTCGACGGCATTCCGCTCGACGAAGTCTCCACGTCGATGACGATCAACGGGCCGGCGATCATCCTGTGGGCGTTCTACATCGCCGCCGCCGAGAAGCAGGGCGTCTCGAGCGAGAAGCTGCAAGGCACGATTCAGAATGACATTCTGAAGGAGTACATGGCGCAGCATGCCTGGTGCTTCCCGATCGAGCCCGCGTTGCGCCTTATCGTGGATTGCTTCGAGTGGGGCGCCCAGCACGCGCCCAAGTGGAACACCGTGTCGATCTCCGGCTACCACATTCGCGAAGCGGGTTCGACGGCGGCGCAGGAGCTCGCATTCACCCTGGCCGACGGCTTCACGTACGTGAAGCGTGGTATCGCGCGCGGGCTCGACGTCGATGACTTCGCGCCACGACTCTCGTTCTTCTGGGACATCCACAACGATTTCTTCGAGGAGATCGCGAAGCTCCGCGCCGCCCGCCGGATATGGGCTCGCCACATGAAGGAGCGCTACGGCGCGAAGAGCCCCAAGTCGCTGCTCATGCGCTTCCACTCGCAGACGGCGGGCGTGACGCTTACCGCACAGCAGCCGATGAACAACATCGTGCGCGTCGCCTACCAGGCGCTTGCCGCGGTGCTCGGCGGCACGCAGTCGCTGCACACGAACTCGATGGACGAGACGCTCGCGCTGCCCACCGAGCATGCGGTGCAGGTTGCGCTCCGCACGCAACAGGTGCTCGCCTTCGAGACCGGCATTCCGAACGTGATGGATCCCCTCGGCGGGTCGTACTATGTGGAGTCACTGACGGATCAGCTCGAGGCGGAAGCCGAGTCGATGTTCGCCGAGATCGAGACGGTCGGTGGCGTGGTGGAGGGACTGGAACAGGGGTGGTTTCAGCGGAAGATCCACGAGTCTGCCGCGCGCCAGCAGTGGGAGATCGAACAGCATCGCCGCGTGATCGTGGGTGTGAACGAGTTCGTGTCGGATGGCGACGCGCTTGACATTCCGCTGCTCAGAATCGGAGAGGAAGTGGATCGGGAGCAGCGCACGCGCCTCGCGAAGGTCCGCGCCGAGCGCGACCAGGTGCTCTGTGATGCGCGGCTCGACAAGTTGCGCATCGCGGCGCGTGGCACGGAGAATGTCTTCCCGCACATTCTCGACTGCGCACGAGCGTATTGCACGCTGTTCGAGATTCGCCGCGCGCTCGAGGACGTATTCGGCGCCTATCGCGAGCCGGTGTTCTTCTGACGTCGGCCGGAAGGAAGGGCGAATGGTGGGAGTCGTACTTCGATGCCCACTACCTGCTCGAGTACGAGCCCATCTTCACAGAAGAACGCGACCGCCATGAGGTTGCGCGGCTCATCGACGTTCTTGCACTGCCGGCCGGCTCCCGGATTCTCGACGTCCCGTGCGGGCAGGGTCGCCACGCGCACCCGCTCGCCGAGGCCGGGTTCCACGTGGAGGGGCTCGACTACTCCGAGCACCTGATCGACAAGGCGCGCGCTCGCGGCACCGGACCGACGCTCAAGTACACGCGGGGCGACATGCGAAAGCTGCCAGCGCGCTGGACTGGGCGCTTCGACGCGGTGCTCAATCTCTTCACGTCGTTCGGCTTCTTCACCGACGCTCGGGATGATGCGCGCACGATCGCGGAATTCGCTCGCGTGCTCAAGCCGGGCGGTGCGCTCGTATGGCATGGAGGCAGTCGCGACGGCGTGATGGCGAAGTTTCTCAGCCGCGATTGGTGGAAGTCAGACGATGGAACGATGATCGGGCATGAGCGATCGTTCGATCCGCTCTCGGGCATTCTCAGTATCGAGACGTCGTGGGAGGGGTCGTCTGGACGCGGGACGCGATCGCACCGGATGCGGTTATACACTGCGTCGCGGCTTGCCGAACTGTGTCTCGAGGCCGGGCTTGTCGTCGAGGAAGCGTACGATGGCTTTCGCGACCGGCCGCTCACGCGACGGTCGGGTGAGATGATGCTCGTGGCGCGGAAGAGCGAGACCTAGAGCGTTCGCGCGCGAAGCGCCCGCGAGATAACGATGTGACGCGTGTCCCACGGGTGCTGGAGAAATCGGCCCGTTGGATATCGTTTGACCATGCCATCTTGCACAGCGGCGTGCGCCGAGCGTACGCTTCCCTCACCGTGGTTGACCTCTGGAGTCCCCTATGGCAGACGCCGTGCGGGCGGGCGTTATGCTGATGTCGCCCGACGAGTTTCTCGTTCATCCGCTCTCGGACGTGAAAGCGGAGCTCGTGCGCGGTGAGCTGCGCGTGACGCCGCCGGCAGCTGGTCAGCATGGATGCGTGGGGACCAACCTCGTCGTGCTTCTGCACGCCTACCTCAAAGGGCGCGGACTCGGTCGAGTATTTGGAGACGGCGCGGCTACGAGTTGGTCCAACTCCCGCGCACCGTTCGCTCGCCCGACGCCTCGTTCGTGCGCGCCAACCGACTGCCGAAAGAAGGCATCGGCCCCGGTTTTCTGAAACTCGCGCCAGACCTCGCGGTGGAAGTGTTGTCGCCGAGCGAATCGGCCTCCGAAGTGGAGGAGAAGCTCGACGACTACCGCGCGTGCGGCACCCCACTGATCTGGGTCGTTGACCCGGTGCGGCGAACGGTGATGATCGTCGCCAGCAATTCGCCGGTGCGGTGGCTGCGCGAGACCGACACACTCGACGGAGGTGAGGTCGTCCCTGGGTTCTCGTGCGGGGTGGCGGAACTATTCGAGGGGATTGCCAGGTAGGGGGAACGACGGAGAAGAGATGTCGTCCTGCCCGCCCTGAGCGTAGCCGAAGGGAGGCGGTAGGCGGAGGACGAGAAGACGCGGCCGTGTGAGCGCCCGACGGCGACAGGGCAATGTCCATAGTGGCGCCGGACAATGTCCAGGGCGGCGTCCTACAGTATCCCTAGCGGCGTCCGGCAATGTCCATAGCGGCGTCCGGCAATGTCCATAGCGGCCCACGGCCGCCACCCGACGCGCAGGACGGCACGCGAACAGGGCATCGCGGCCGTGTGCACAGGCCATCGAGGCCACATCCCATGGCGGCCGCGGGTATGTCCCACCCCACCGACACCCCACGCCTGGGCGATCGACGACACCTCCCGATCGATCTCGGACCGGGTGACGTCGACCCTGATACGATGACCAGGGCGGCCCGGCACCACATCCCGTCGCGCATGGATGCGTGACCACGGACGCCCAGCACGTGAGCCCGCGACGTACGACTTGTGCACCCGCCCGACTCGGTGCGATGTGCACGAAGAGGTCAACGCGATACCCGGGAGACTCGAGACGCCAACCCGCCAGACCTCGCACGTGAACCCGGGAGACCT
>DATCGM010000041.1:0-34360 GCA_036508915.1 Gemmatimonadaceae bacterium | reverse complement strand
CGACCTGCGAGCCGGGGATGCCTGCCTCCGTCGTGATCGCGGTGATGATCTCCTGGGCGCGGATACCGTCCTTCTCGCCGAGATTGACGAACAAACGTTGCATCGGAACCATATGAGAGGCCGCCTGCGACGGCCGAGCCGGACGCTGCTGCTCGAGCATCCGCAGCGCCGCCGCCGCGATCTCGATGCCATCGAACTCGGTGAGCAGCGGCTCGAGCGCGAGCACTTCTCGCCGGACGTCGCCCGATGTGAGCACGTCGCGCAGCGAGGCGCGGAGTGCCGCATCCTTGCCGCGCGCCCGCTCCGCCGCTTCGATGAGCGGCATTGGCGTCACCGTGCCGCCGCCCAGCAGCGCACGCAGACTTCCAAGCTGCGACGGCTGTACGAGCGCGTACAGCTTGCGTGCGCCGGTGCCGACGAGGGCGCGCATCTCCTCGCGCGACGTAGGCAGCTCGAGCAGGACGAGAGGATCATTGGTCGCCGCAGTCTGGCCTCCGCCGCCCGTCACTCGCACCGCGTCGGCCGGATAACCGAGCGCCCGCGCGATGGTGCTGCCCTCGGTGCGTACCGACGCGGTGCGTGCGTACAGCTCGGCGCGCGGCAGATCGAGTGCGTCGAGCAGGCGGCGAAGCGAGGCCCCGCGCGCCGTTGGCGACGACGACACGTACTCCGCGGCGAGCGGCGTCGCCTGCTCGTCAGCGGGCGTCTCGACCGCGCGGCGCGCGCGGCGCGCGTAGCGCTCGATGAGCGCCTCATACGCCGGCGTAAGCTCCGCGGCGAGGACGACGCGAGCGCCATCCTTCGGCAGCTCGCCGAGCAGCGTCTCCAGCGGCGCGGCGTCGGGCGTCTCGAGGATGGGATCGAGCCAGGCGAAGATGATGCCGCGCACCGCCTCGGGCTTGAGCGCGGACCCCTGGAGCAGTGCCACGAGCTCCGCGGGCGCGCCCGCGACGACGTGCGCCGATGCGCCCTTCAGCAGCCGGGCAGCTCGCGGGCTCGCGGTGGCGGCCAGCACGGTGATCGGGCGGTCGCCCACCGCGGAGACGATCGCCTCCGCGGCGGCGGCAGCGTTCTCCGTATCAGCGGTGACGACGAGGAGCTGCGTCTCCGCGCGCGTGGGATCGATTCGGTCGATGAGGGTCGCGAGCACCTGCTCGGCGGCGGACCAGTCCAACGGCATGACGTGCACGGCATTCTGCCCGCGGGTCACACCCGTCGGCTCTTTCGCATCTGCTTCCACGGAATCTCTTGGCTCCGGTCCGGGCGCGTCTCGCGCCTTGAGTTGTCAACGTGCTTTGAAGATAGCGGGTGGAAGGCGAAGGATGACAGAACCACGCGACGCCCTCCGCTCCTCCGCTCCTCCGCTCCTCCGCTCCTCTTGTCCTCCCGTTCCCCCAGGCGGTATATCTTCACCTGCCCAGAGGAGACGCGCCGTGAACGTCGCAGTGCAGCTCGAGCCCGTCGCGGAATCCTGCCCAGCCGTGGAGTATCGCTGGGACACGGATACCGACATTCTCACCGCACGCCTGCATGGCGCCGCGCCGGGTCGGGGCATGTCCGGATCGGTGCCGCCCTTTCCCTCTACCTGACGTCTACCGTGATCACGACGATCGTTCTCATCCGGGCCGACCCCGCCTCCATTCCTGTCACAGCGCAGTTTCTCGCCGAGATCGACGGCGTGACCGACGTCTATTCGGTGAGCGGCGACTGGGATCTCGTCGCGATTGTGAAGGTGGCCGAATACGACCAGATCGCGAAGGTCGTGACGGAGGCGTTCCCCACCGTGCCGGGTCTCCAGCGCACGCAGACGCTCACCGCCTTCCGCGCCTACTCCAGGAAGGATCTTCAGCAGGCGTGGGATATTGGGGTCGAGTAGGACTCTTGTCTGACAGTCCGACTGTCAGGCTAGCTCTTATCGGCGCACCAGCTCGTCGCGCCGCGCGCGACCTCGCGCCAGTGGCCGTTCTGATATTGCAGGAAGACGAGAAAGCTGTCGCCGCCATTTCGCCAGCCCTCGAGCACGACCTCGTCCACACCATCGCCGGTGAGGTCGGCGTGATCGATCAGGCGTCGAAACTCACGCAGTGAATCGACCGGCACGTGCACGAAGCTCTGCACGTAGCTCTTCGTCGAGTCCGAGTAGTCGCCCATGATGAAGACGTGCCGGGGCTTTCCGTTCACGCCGCTGCCTCGCTCCATGTAGGAGCCGACCAGGGTCGGATGCGACGTGGCGCCGGTGGGGAGGACGCTCAACACCTGGTCGAGCTCGGAGCGCGCCGCGTTCGTGAGACCTTCGTGCTGCCCGACGCGCGTGGCCAGCGCCGCGGCGCTGTCTGAATCCGCTTTAGTGGGTGCGGGACGTGAAGGAGTGGGGGGCAGTGGATCGCTCATCGCGAGAAGCTCGAGCATCACCGCCGAGCTTGGAGTGCCCGTCAGGGTGACAGCGGCGAGCGGGCGTAGCGCTCGACAGCCGGGAAGCTTGTAGAGTGCATCGTTGCCCTCCCACATGCCGCGACGAACGACGGCGTCTCCGACGGAGTTGCCGCCTTGGTAGAGAGGGAGCTTTGCTCCGGTGGTGAAGTAGAGCTGATCGAAATTTCGCCAGCCTGCGGCGTCGAGCGATATAGGCTTGATCTTCCCGTCGGCGAGCGTGGCGAGCGGCAGCACGCGCGGATCGGACTTGTCGCCGAAGAGGAAGAACAAGGCCCTCGGCTTATTGACCAGCGACGTTTGCTCCGGCTCCTTCGCGGTGTCGGTCGCGCGCTTGTCACACCCTGCGGCGAGGCTTAGGATGCTCGCGACGACCGTGGTCCCGAAGATCGCCCGTAAGTGCCGGAGCGGGCGGCTGGCATTATGCTCGCGGTCGCGCCGGCTTCGCTGCCGCTGGAGGAGAGGGTGCATTCGAGTTTGGATGGCGACGTTGCGTTGAATATCCGCCTGCTGCAGCGCCGACTGGCGTCGCTGCTCCCAGAGGCGCGTCCTGCTGGATCCGAGAGCACGCTCGAGATTGCCTCTCAGAGTAACGACGCGCCGCGGCTAATCAGCGCAACGGTGCTCGAGGGGAGCCTTCTGCAGGCTCGGCGCATCGCCGACCCTTGTGTTCCCGGCTTTCGCGCCTTCCTCGACGGCACGCAGCGCAGCCGTGTCGCGATGTATGTGGGCACTGCCCCAATCGTTCATGGAAATGTCGCCGCAGTCATCCGCGAGCGCCGCGACCGTCGTATGCACACGTGGCGCGCTCCACTCGCCGAGACGCGCATCTATGTCCCGCGCGCGGTGCTCTCGCCGGTGACCTGGAACACACTGACGACGGAATTCGGCAGCTCGCTGGTGGACACCACCGACGGCGAGACGGATGTCGCCTCGCATCCGTTCGCACTCCGCGACGCGGCAATTCATCGGGTGCAGGCGCACCGCGAAGAGGTGGAGCAGCGGCTCGCCGAGCAGTGGTGCACCGAGGAGAGCGACGCGCTGTTCATCGACGGCGGCATCAGCGGCAGCGACAAGGTGGCGATCTCGGCGCAGACGGTGGGCGTGGTGAAGAGCCACCGCACGCTCTACGCCGAGGGCGACGCGCTGGCGACGGTGCTCTCGCTCCGGGCTCGGGAGCGATCGAGTGTCTTCCGCATCACGTCGTCGAAGCGCACGACGGTGGCGAGCTGGTATCTCCGTCTGCGCGAGCCGGCCGGCCACGATCCGATGTGGGGACTCGTGCGCGCCGAGATGGCGCTTCCCGATCCGCATCGCATGCAGAGCATCGGCGCGCGCGCGGACGAAGTTTCGCGCTGGATTCTGGCGGAGGCGTCGCCGCTTGCGTTGCCGGATGCGCGGTGGGACAAGATGGTGTACGGCGTGAGGGACTGTGAGGAGTTCTTACGCGCAGTGCAGTGAGGAAGGTGCACAGGCTAGTTGATCGGTTTTTCAAGCGGCCACGCTACCGGCCTAGATTCAGGAAACGATGTCCGTTCGTGCGCGGGTTGCGTGCTGTTGACGCACCGACACACCCGCCGATAAACCAATTAACCGACAAACCAGTAGTGAGTTTCCAGTGCCTTCTATCCTAGGCCGCGTCGTGGCCACCGAGCACCGACCGAACACGCCGCACGAGTTCCACTTCTGGACCGCGCTCGACTCACCGGTCGGGATCGGGACGGTGGTGCGCGTGGACGGACGCGATGCGGTGAATGGGACGATTCCGCACGTGTACGGAATTGTCACCGAGGGATTCAGCTGGACCGATCTCGCGTCGCCGCTGCACGACGTGATGGGGCACGACGGACAGCCCGGTGGCCAGACGCTCTCGCCCACCGAGCGCGCGGAAATCCGGCTCTATACCGCCGCGGTGCTGCGGCACATTCCCGAAGAGCCGCTACAGCCGGTGCCGATGGGCACGGTGTTCCTCGCCGACGAGGCCGACGTCGCCATTGCGCTGCGCATGGACGGCTACCTCAAGGAAGGCGCGAACACCGGCATTCCTGTCGGCGTGTACCGCGCGGGAGGCACCGACTCTCCTATATACCTCGATGCTGACTTCCTCCTGGGACCGGAAGCGGCGCATCTGAACATCACGGGCGTCTCGGGGCTGGCGACCAAGACGAGCGCGGTCGAGTGGCTGCTGCAATCGATCTTCACGCACTTTCCGGCGCAGAAGGGCAGCGTCGCCGCAGTCTGCTTCAACGTGAAGGGGCCGGACCTCTGCTTCCTCGATCTGCCCGGCGAGATCGACGACAACGACCGCATGCTCTACGCGCAGTGCGGGGTGCCGCCGACGCCGTTCCCGGACGTCCAGTACTACGCGCCATACAAGTCGGACGGTGTCGCGCTGAACACGCTGCGCAGCAACGAGGCGCTGCTCGACAACGTAACGCCGCTGACCTGGGGACTCCGCGAAGTGCTCCAGTACGCCGAGGTGCTGCTCAACAAGGATGACATCGACGCGAAGGCGGATGCGCTGATCGATTTCATCAAGGAGAACGTCCTCGACAAGCGGTTCGCCGATCCGATGCTCGAGCGGCCGCACACCGTCACGTCGTTCGCGGATCTCGACGCCTGGTTCAAGGACGTGCTTCGCGCACTCGAGAAGAAGGACGACCAGAGCTGGCGCACCCATCACGTTGCAACGATCCGGAAAGTGCGGAATCGGCTGTCCAACATCTCGCTCCGCTGCAAGGGTCTCGTCGCGGATGACGGCGCGACGAGCGACCTGCCATTCGGGAGCTTTCAGGACCGGACGGTGTATGTGATCGACGTCGCGGGGCTCGAGGAAGACGCGCAGGACCTGATCTTCGCCCGCGTCGTGACGAAGCTGCGCGAACATCTCGAGAAGCGCGATCTGGGTGTACAGCACGTCGTGGTCTTCGTGGACGAGCTGAACAAGTACGCGCCTGGCGACGGACCCGATACATACGTCCGGAAGATGCTGCTCGACATCGCCGAGCGCGGCCGTTATCTGGGGCTCGTCCTGTTCGCCGCGCAGCAATTTCGATCGCAGGTTCACCGGCGGGTGGTCGGGAACTCGGGCACGGCGTTGTACGGCCGAATGGACGGCGACGAGCTGGCGACACCGGGCTACGCGGTGCTGAGTCCGGCGATCAAGGTTAAGCTCGCAACGTTGGAGAAGGGGCAACTGATGGTGCGTCATCCGCATTTCACACAACCGGTCTTCGTGCGCTTTCCGCGTCCTGCGGTGATGCGCGGGCGAGACGGTGTGAGCAGGTATCCCGCGGCGCAGGCGCCGACGTTGCTCTCTGCCGTCCTGCGCACACTGCGCCAGATCGACCCGAGCTTGACGCTCGGTTGGATCCAGGACGTGACGCAGCTCGCGACGGACGACGAGATCCTTCGCGCGCGCAACGACATCGTGCGCACCCGGCCGAGCGACGTGCGCAAGGTATTCTCGGCGCACTTTCGTGCGGCCGTCGCACCGCGTACGGCGGCACGAGCGAATGCGCCGGCGCCAATTCCTTCCGCGCCTTCCGACGACCCGTACGGGTTCTGAGAGAATGCGCGTTGTGTCGTTGTTCGCACTCTTCGCAGTGGCCGCTGTTGCGTCGGCGCAGAATACCTCGCCGGTCACGCTCCGGCTGCATCCGCGAGTCGGTGACACGCTGCATACTCTGCTGGAGCAGCAGACGGAAGTCAGTGCGACGATGCCGGGGAATTCCGCCGCGCGGTCCCGGGTGGTGACGACCTCTGTCGCCATTTATTCGCGAACGATCGTGCGATCAGTGCATCAAACGAGCACCACCGTATTGACGATCGTCGACTCGGCGATGCTCACCAGCACGGACGCGCACGCGCCGACCATGATCGCCGATGCGCAGCGATCGCTGCGAGGGCAGCAGCTCGTCCTACAGTTGGGTATGGATGGAACCGTCGAGAGCGCGCGCGACGCGCAAGGCGTGCTGGTGCCGCGCGACGTGGCGGACGCAATGGCCGCGATGCCGGCCGTGTTCCCGAAGAAGGCGGTCGCGGTGGGCGATCAGTGGATGCGCGAGATGCCGCTTCCGTCCGGCGGGCCCATGGGCGCGCGCGGATCGGGGCACGTGCGGGTCACCTTTCACCTCGACTCGCTACAGAAGGGCGGCGCGATCGCGTACGTCTCCATGCGCGGAGACATTCTCGCCGACAGCACGGGCCAGGGAGTGGAGCTGTCGGGATCCATTACGGGAGCGATGCAGTTGGACCGCGCCAGGGGATGGATGACCGATTCACGGTTTCTCGTGCTCCTTCGGTCGGTCGTGAAGCCGCCAGTGGCGACGGGATTCGCTCCGATGCGATTCATGACTCGCGTGACGCAGCGGCTTCGCACCATGGACAAGCGCTGAACGGCGGCTAGACTTTCCGGGACGCGCTGGAGGTGACTCAACTTCCGCCAGCGCAACCGCTTAGGACTATCGCGCCAACCGTCGACCGCCCTCGCCCAACAGAGCTCTGCGCCTCGTCCACCTCTCCGATCTGCACCTGGGATTCCGCCAGTATCAGCGGCTGACTCCGCGTGGGATCAATCAGCGTGAAGTGGACGTGGCGCAGTCGGTCACGCGCGCGCTGGACAAGGTGATCGAGCTCGCGCCCGACGTCGTGCTCATCGCCGGTGACGTGTTTCATCAGGTGCGCCCGACGAACACGGCGATCCTGCACGCCTTCATTCAGTTCAATCGGCTGCGCTCCGCGCTTCCCAACGCGGAGATCATCATGGTGGCCGGGAACCACGACACGCCGCGGTCGTCGGAGACGAGCAGCATTCTTCGACTTTTCACGCCGATCGGCGTGCACGTGATCGATGCCGACGCGCAGGCGCTCGAGTTTCCGCACCTCGATCTCTCCGTCCTCGCGGTCGCGGATAATCAGCACGAGCGGCCCAAGCTCGTTCCGCCGGGTACGCACCGCTGGAATGTCCTGGTGCTGCACGGCGAAGTCGAGGGAATGCTCGGGACGTTCTCCAGCACGCGAGAGATGGCGACGCAGGAGATCCCCCTGGAGGATCTGCATGCGTCCAAGTGGGACTACATCGCGCTCGGCCACTATCACGTGTATCGGAAGTTGGGCCCGAATCAGTTCTACAGCGGCGCGACGGACTACACGAGCACGAATACCTGGGCTGAGCGTGAAGAGGAGCTGAAGTCCGGGCTGAAGGGAAAGGGCATCATCGAGCACGATCTCGAGACGGGTACGCACACGTTCCATCCGCTGGATTCTTTGCGCGTGTTCATCGACCTGCCGGCGATATCGGCAAAGGGCAGAACCACGGACGAGGTGAATGCGCTGATCGTCTCCGCGGTGGAGTCGATTCCAGACGGCATCGACGACAAGATCGTGCGTCTCGTGATACGCGATCTTCCGCGCCACATCGTGCGCCAGCTCGATCACAAGCGGCTGCGCGAGTTTCGACGGCGCGCGTTGCACTTTCAGCTCGATACGCGCCGGCCGGATCCGATCTCTCGCGTCTCCGGGCATGGCTCTCCGGGCCGACGACCGTCGTTGGCGGAGCTCGTTCGCGACAAGCTTCGAGAGCGCCTCATTCCATCCGACGTCGATCGGGAGGCACTCGTCGAGCTGGGAGTGAAGTACCTCAAGGACGCGGAAGATCGTGAAAGCGCATCAACGTCGCCGGTGGGAGGCGTCGACGGATAGATGCGCCTCAACAGTCTGCGCCTCTGCAACTTTCGCCAGCACGTCGACACCTTCATCGCGTTCGATAGCGGGCTGACGGGAATCATCGGCCCGAACGGCTCGGGAAAGACGACGATTCTCGAGGCGATCGCCTGGGCGTTGTACGGGCAGGATGCGGCGCGCGGGAAGAAGGAGACGATCCGGTCGCTGAGCGCAGGCCCGGGCGCTCGCGTGAAGGTGGAGCTCGACTTTGAGCTCGCCGGGCATCGCTATCGCGTGGAGCGCGGACTGACGACCGCCGAGCTCTTTCTCGACGGCGCCGACTCGCCGATCGCGAACTCGCTGACCGGTGTGTCCGAGATGCTTCGCCGGCGATTGGGGATGAGCCGCGAGGAATTCTTCAACACGTACTTTACGGGCCAGAAGGAGCTCGACGTGATGGCGGCGATGGCGCCGTCGGAGCGGGCGCAGTTCCTGAGCCGCGTGCTGGGATATGAGCGCCTGCGTGTCGCGCAGCGTCTCGTACGCGAAAAGGCCAGGCTCGTCGGCGCCGAGGCGTCGGGCCTTCGCGCCGCGCTGCCCGATGCAGCCAACGTCGAGCGCATCCACGCCGAAGCGGTCGTGCGGCTGGTGCAGGCGACGGAGCGCGCGCTGCTCAGCACCGCGCGCCGAGAGCGAGCGCTGCACGAGATGTCCGAGATCGCGCCGCGGTGGCTCGTGGCGCAGCAGGAGCGCGAACAGCTCCAGGAAGCGCTCGCCGAGCTGCGCGTGGCGGAGAGCGAAGCGGCTGCATACGCGCGCGACGTCGATCGCATCGGCAGAGAGTTGACGGACGTCGTCGCGGCAGACGAGGAGATGCACCGGCTCGCTGAGGAGCTGGCGCCACTCGCGGCGCTGAGTGAAGAGCTGCAGACGCTCGATCGGCTTGCCAGCGACGAAGGGCGTCGCAACGCGCTGCTCGACACCGAGCACGCACTGGAGGACGAGGTGCGCCGCCTGCGGGAGCGCCGCGCCAAGATCGAGACCGCGCCAACGCTCGAGGAAGAAGCGACCCTGGAGCTCGAGCAGATGCGTGCAATGCTCGAGCTGGTCGAGGGAGAGCTCGAGGCCAAGCGCACCGAGTGGGTGCGCGACCGCCAGGAAGCGGACACGAAGCGGGCCGCCTTGCGAGAGCACTACGCCGAGGTGAAGGAGCATCGCGAACGCCTCGTCGCCGCCGGCGAAGATGGTGAATGCCCGACGTGCGAACGTCCGCTGCACGATCACTATCGCTCGGTGCTCGACCACTTCGACGAGCAGATGGCCAACCTCGTCGCCGACGGGAAGTACTTCAACTCGCGCATCGAGCAGCTCGAGGAGATGCCCGCCGAGGTGCGCGAGCTCGACGAGCGGCGTCGTTCGACCTTCGAGGAGGTCGGGAAACTCGAGCGCCGGCTGGCGAAGGTGCAGCTTGCCGTGCAGGAGCTCACGGGACTGACCCGCGATCTCCAGGCACGCGAGCAGCGCTTCGCGCAGGTGAATGCCGATCGCGAGTCGATTCCCGGCGGCTACGATGCCGCCCGTCACGCCGCCGCGCGGCGCGAGCTCGAGCGTCTGCGTCCGCTCGATGGGCGCGCGACGCGCCTCGCCACGCTCATGGAGCGGCGCCCCGTGCTCGAGTCGGAGCGCGACCGCGCCGCCGCGGGGATGGCGAGCGCGCAGGGTCGCGTGACGTCGCTCTCCGCACGCCGGGCTGTCCTCGCGTTTTCCGAGCAGAGCTATGCCGCGCTTCGCGCACAGTATGACGCGGCCGCCGCGGAGCTGCGCACCGCGGAGCTGGATGCCGTTGCCGCGGAAGGAGAAGCGAGTGGCGCGCAGGCCGCCGTGACGCGCGGCGAGCAGGCGCAGCAGGAGCTGCAGCGGGTGCGAGTCCAGCTCGAGACGCTCGACCGCGAGCGACGTCTGCACGACGAGCTCGATCGTGCATTCACCGACCTGCGCACCGACCTGAACGTGCAACTGCGCCCGGAGATCGGCGAGGTCGCCAGCGGCTTTCTCACCGACCTCACCGACGCGCGATACGACGAGCTCGAGCTCGACGACAGCTACAACCTTACCGTACTGGAGCAGGGCATTCCGAAGCCCGTCATCTCCGGCGGTGAGGAGGACATCGCGAATCTCTGCCTGCGACTCGCCATCTCGCAGATGATCGCCGAGCGGGCGGGCCAGAGCTTCTCGCTCCTGATTCTCGACGAAGTCTTCGGCTCCCTCGACGAAGCACGACGCCAGAACGTCGTCGAGCTGCTGCGCGGGCTGCACGATCGATTCGAGCAAGTCATCATCATCACGCACATCGAGCAGGTGCGCGAAGGGCTCGACCGTGTCATCACCGTGCGGTACGACGAGGAGACCGGCAACTCGATCGTCACGCAAGTCGAGCCCGCGGCAATCGACGAGAGCGAGCTACTCGCCGCCGAGGTGAGCGGCTGATGGCGATTATGCGAAGCTGGCGGCCGATGGCCCACATCGACGGTCCGTTCCGCGCGCACATCGACGACATTTCGGCGCTCAACGTTGTGTTCAGCGATGCATTCTCGGAACGCTACCGGCGCGACGGGATGGTGGGCGTCCGTGTGCCGAATCTCAATCCGAAGGTGTGGCGCTACGCGATCGAGGATGCAGCGGCGGGCGCGATGATCTGGCGCGACGGTGGTGGCCGAGGCGAGATCGCCGCGTTCAACATGGTGCATCATTCGGGCGTTGAGGGCTGGATGGGGCCACTCGCCGTGCGCACGGAGTACCAGGGCAGTGGCGCGGGGAAGGAGGTCGTCGAGCGAGGCGTGGCCTGGCTGCGCGAGAACGGCGCGCGCGTGATTGGCCTCGAGACCATGCCGCGCACGATGGACAACATCGGCTTCTACTCGGGGCTCGGCTTCGTGCCCGGGAAGCTCACGATCACACTCACCCTCGACGCGAAGAGTGCGGATCATGCGCCCGATCTGCTCGGCCGCATGAGCATGCGAGACCGTGACGACGAGCTGGCGGCGGCGAGGGTGCTCGTCGGTGAGGTCGCGCCGGGTTACGACTTCACACGCGAGATCGAGCTCACCGACTCACTGTCGCTCGGCGATACGCTGCTGCTGCGTGAGAATGGCGCGCTGGTCGGAGTCGCGCTCTGCCACACGGCGTCGCTCGTGGAAGGTCGCACGCGCGAGGAGCTGCGTGTGTTGAAACTGGTGCTGGCGCGTGAGGCTTCGTTCGACGCGATGATCGGCGCGCTGTGTGATTTCGCGAAGCGGAGTGGGACGCGTCGCGTCGCGCTCAGGGTGCAGGGGGAGTACTCGGCGCTGTATCAGCGGATGATCGCGATGGGTGCGCGGGTGCGGTGGACGGATCTGCGCATGGCGCTGAGCGGATATGAGGAGCAGCGGCCGGAGCACGGGGTGCTGTTGTCAAATTGGGAGATTTGAGGCGCAAAGGCCGCGCGCGGACGCCGCTCCCGAGGCATCCGCGATCGCGGTGCTGATCGTGCGCCTGGTCGTCATGCCCAGCTACTCCTTCCTGGGCGCTCGCGTGACGGGTTCCTTCGGGCTGCCGCGCACGACGATGCGATAGATGAGGAGCGACACGCCCACGGTGAGGAAGAGATGGACCCAGCCCGGTCCCTGAAGCACGAGGGCAGCGATCGCCCAGATCAACAGCAGCGCGATCGCGGCGAGTATTCCAAGATCCATAGAGCACTCCTTGAATTGACCCGTCGTGCGACGGACCGTAGATTCCATCATCGAACTATCGGCAACACGGGACGGAGAGTCACGTTTTTGAGCCGATAAGTCCTTCGAGTGGGTTCGATAATCTATACTGACGACACGCCCCCAGTGCGGGGGAAGCCGGAAGGTGTGGTGAGAGCCTCATTATTTCGACTGGGCTTCAAAAAACCCTCTCCGTTCCAACCCTTGCGGGCCCCGCAGTCCTACTGCGGGGCTCGTTTTTACTCCCGGGAATTGCGGCGGATTTTCGCCGACGCCGCCCCCACTCCCGTCCCCGGCCGTCTTGGCACATACTCCACAGCTGGGAACGGAACGCCGCGACGGCGCATACATCTTCCGTTGGCCCTTCCACACTCACGCGCTTGCCATGCCCGCACCGCACGTCACCGTTACGCGACGCCTCATGTTCAGTGCGGCGCATCGCGTGCACAATCCAGCGCTCTCCGACGAGGAGAACGCGCGCATTTTCGGGAAGTGCAACAACCCGAACTGGCATGGCCACAACTACACCCTCGACGTCTCGGTGCGCGGCTCGATCGACGAGCGGACCGGCTACGTGTTCGACCTGGGTGCGCTCAAGCGGCTCGTCGAGGAGCGGGCGGTCAACAAGATCGATCACAGGAACTTCAATCTCGACGTCGACTTCATGCGTGGCGTGATTCCGACGTCGGAGAACATCATCGTCGCCATCTGGCGCGAGCTCGAGCCAGCGATTCATCCCGCCAGGCTCGTGCGTCTCGTGCTCTGGGAGACGGCGAACAACTACGTCGAGTACACCGGTGACTAAGTCCGACGCTGTCCACGCGCACACATCGTCGCGCGTCGTTCTCCCCCTGCACGATGTCGAATCGGGCGCGGCCGCCTATGCCGCGCTCGTGCGGGAGCAGATCGCCCTTCTCGGCGAGGATCCCGATCGAGAAGGGCTGCTCAAGACGCCGGAGCGCGTCGCCAAGTCGATGGGCTTCCTCACGCAGGGCTACGCGATGTCGCTGGACGATGTCGTCGGGGATGCACTGTTTCAGGAGGAGCACGAGAACATGGTGATGGTGCGCGACATCGAGCTGTACTCGCTGTGCGAGCACCATCTGCTGCCATTTTTCGGTAAGGCGCATGTGGCGTACATCCCGAACAAGCGCATCCTCGGCTTGTCCAAGCTGCCGCGCATCGTCGAGATGTTCGCGCGCCGCCTGCAAGTACAGGAGCGCCTCACCGAGCAGGTCGCGAAGGCGATCGAGGAAGTGCTGGAGCCGCGGGGCGTCGGCGTCGTGATCGAAGCCTTTCACATGTGCATGATGATGCGCGGCGTCGAGAAGCAGAACTCGCGCACGATCACGTCCGCGCTGCGCGGGGTCTTTCGCGATGACGGCAAGACGCGCGACGAGTTCCTGCGCCTCGCCTACTCCAGCGCTCGCTAGCCATGCGCAAGCCGCTGCCGCTTCAGGGTCGTACTGCGCTCGTCACCGGCGCGTCGCGCGGAATCGGTGCAGCGGTGGCGCGGCGGCTCGCCGCATCGGGAGCGCGCGTGGCGCTTCTCGCACGCAGCAAGGACCCCCTTCGCTCGCTGGCGCAGGAGCTCGGTGGCGGCGCGATCGGTCTGGCCTGCGACGTCCGCGATACCGTGGCGCTGGCACGCGCACTCGATCAGCTTCCCGACCTCATCGGCGGCGCACCGAGCATCGTCGTGAACAACGCCGGCGCGTTTTTCATCGCGCCCGCGCTGGAGACATCGGTTGAAGCGTTCGCCGAGACGCTGGCCGTGAATCTCACCGCGCCCTTTGCGGTGGTGCGGGCGCTGCTTCCCGCGATGATCAAGGCGGGGGGCGGACATGTCGTGACGATCGGGTCGATCGCCGATCGCTCGACGTATCCTGGCAACGCGGCCTACGCCGCGAGCAAACACGGCCTTCGCGCGCTGCACGAGGTGCTGCGCGCGGAGCTGCGCGCCAGCGGCGTGCGCGTGAGCCTCGTGTCGCCGGGTCCCGTGAATACCGATCTGTGGAATCCGATAGATCCCGACCAGCAGCCTGGCTTCACTCCGCGCGCGGCCATGCTCGCGCCCGAGGCGGTGGCGGACGCAGTGTACTGGGTGGTAACGGCATCGCCGGAGCTCAATGTGGACGAGTTGAGGCTGTCGCGGAGCTGATAGATTGCGCGCATGTTCATCGAGCTCGTGGACGCCCTGCGTTGCCCCGTCGCACACGAAGAGAGCTGGCTCGTCGCGGCCGCGATCCGCATGGAAGCACGCCACATCGTCGAAGGCACGCTCGGCTGCCCGGTGTGCTCGGCAGAGTACCCGATCCGCAACGGCGTCGTCGATTTCCGTCGTGGTGTGGGGCAGCTCCCCGCTGAAGACGCTCCGCACGACCCCGAGCTCGCAATGCGACTCGCCGCGATGCTCGACCTCGCCGACGCGCAAGGCTTCGCGGTCCTGCTCGGCACATGGGGATCGCACGCCGCCGAGCTGTCGGGCATCGTCGAGACGCCGCTCATCCTGATCGATCCGCCGGCGAACGTCACGGGCGCACCGGGCGTCTCCGTGCTGCGCTGCGACGGCGAGCTTCCCCTCGCCGCTGGCGCCGCGCGCGCAATGGCGATTGATGACGGCGACTCGGCGCGCGTCGCATCGGCGGTGCGCGCAACTCGTGTGAAAGGGCGCGTGCTCGCTCCGGTATCGGTGGAGCTGCCAACCGGCGTGCGCCAACTGGCACGCGACGAATCGGTATGGGTTGGCGAGCGGGAGAGTGTCGCTTCGCCGCTCGTCACGCTGCACGTGCGCCGAAGCGTCTAGGTCCCAACGGTTCACAGATTTCAGAGTTGCCCGGCCGGCCCTCGCGCGCCTGGACGGTTGTCCTTCCAAGGGACGTCAGAAGCGGATGGCGGACATGAGACTTCGGACCCTGCGTGAAAAGGAGTTGCTTGCGCGTGCACTATGCCCTCCGTTCCGCCGGATGCGAAGTCCGAGATCTGCCGTCCGGCACTGACGTCCCTTGGCAGAACATGCATACAGCGCGCGACGGTCTTAGAGTGGCAGCTACCCGATCGCCGCCCCGTCGACCTCGTTCTCGTACAGCTTGTCGATCACGCTCTTGTACGTCTTGTCGATCACACGTCGCTTGACCTTCATCGTTGGCGTGAGCTCGCCCCGCTCGATCGAGAAGTCGTGCTCGAGCAGCGCGACCTTCTTCGGCCGCTCGAAGTTCGCCAGCGTCGGGAGCTGCTTGAGAACTTCCTTTTCCATCTTCAACTGAATCGTCGGCATGGTGAGGAGCTGTTTCCGATCGGTCCAGATGATGTTCTTGCGCTTGGCGTACTTCTCCACCTGCTCCCAGTTCGGCACGACGAGCACGATTGGAAACTTGCGCTTGTCACCGATCATGACCGCCTGCGACACGTACTTGTTCGTCTTGATCATGTTCTCGATCGGCTGCGGCGCGATGTTCTTGCCGCCCGCAGTGACGATGATGTCCTTCTTGCGATCGGTGATCGAGAGATAATCATCGTGGATCTCACCGATGTCGCCGGTGAGAAACCAGCCTTCGGTGTCGATCGCCTCCGCGGTCGCCTCCGGCTTGTTGTAGTAGCCCTTCATCACGTGCGGACCACGGGTGAGAATCTCCCCGTCGGACGCGATCCGTACCTCGGAGCCCGGCACTGGCTTCCCGACCGTGCCGATGCGGAAGGCAACCGGCGAGTTGACCGCGATCACAGGAGACGTCTCGGTGAGGCCGTAGCCTTCGAGTATTACTAGCCCTGCAGCGAAAAAAAACTTATTAATCTCCGGAGCCAGCGGCGCGCCACCCGACACGAAGTAGCGCAGCCGGCCGCCCGTTCGCGCCTGGAGCTTGGAGAACACCAGCTTCTGCGCGATGCGATACTTGAACGCGAGAACACCAGCCGGTTCACCGCCCGCGAGCTTCACGTCGGCCCACTGTTCGGCGACTTTGCGCGCCCAGAAGAAGATGCGCTTCTTCACCGCACCGCCGGCGAGCGCATTCTCGAGCACTCGCGCATACATCTTCTCGTACAGGCGAGGCACCGACAGCACGAGCGAGGGACGCACCGTCTGCATGTCGATCGGCACCGTGTCGATCGACTCGGCGTAGGCGATGGAGCAGCCCACGTGGAACATGAGATAGTGGCCCGCCATCCGCTCGAAGATGTGCGAGAGGGGGAGGAAGCTCAGGCCGACGTCGTTCTTCATGAACGGGATGGACGCCGCGGAGCCCATCACGTTGGAGAACAGATTGTCGTGCGTGAGCATCACGCCCTTCGGATCACCGGTCGTGCCCGAGGTGTAGATGAGAGTCGCGACATCATCCGGACGTACGGCGTCGGCGGCGGCACGGTACGCGACGCGACGCGCTTCGTCGTCGACGGTCGCGCCCATCGCCTCGATCTCGGCGAGCGTATGATCCGCGCCGGCGTGACGCGCGGCGGCGAACGTGATCACGTTCCTGAGTGACGGACATGTCTCGCGCACCGACGCGATCTTCGCGGCCTGTGCTTCGTCGCTCACGAAGATCGCGACAGCGCCTGAATCTCGAATGATGTAGGCGGCCTGCTCGGGCGGCAGGTTCGGATAGAGCGGCACATCGGCGAGCGCCGAGGTGACGCAGGCGTAGTCGGCGATCGCCCACTCGGGGCGGTTCTCGGAAATAAGCGCGACACGATCTCCCGCTTTCACACCGAGCTCGGCGAGTCCAAGCGCCGTCCGGCGCACCCGCTCGGCGAGCACACGGCTCGAGATCGGCTGATAGACGCCGTTGACTTTGTACTGCAGGGCATCCGGCTTGTCGTGACGCGTTACCGCGCCGAAGAAAAGCTGGGGAAGTGTGCCTGGCGGGGAGTTGCGCGGTCCACCGGACGATTGCATCACGGCCTCCGACGGGTTGAGCGGGCGCAGCGGCGCGTCCGCATGGTTGGCGCGATAATATCCTCGTGGACGCTCGGACCGCTAGCGGCAGATCCCGCTCAGGGACCCTTCTTGAGCGGAATCAGGAACTTGACCGGGTTGCCGGCGATCGTCTCTCCGTGCAGCGAGCGCGCGGTCGCGCTGATCTCGATCGTCCTGATGCCCGTCGTGTCGCTCACCAGGACGAACCGACTCGCGATGCCCGAGGGGTCGGTCGTATCAATCGCAGTCGTCCTGATATTGCGCAGCGGATTGTTGGCGTCGTCCACGAGGAAGACACGGTTCGAGTCGATCGTGGTGCTGCCGTTCACGGCGACGATCTGATATCGCACGACGATACCCTGCGTCGGAGGCTGCGTCGATCCGCGCGTTCCGGTGACCGTCACCAGCAGCGTACCCTTGGCCGGCGCGCCCGGGAGCGAATCGGTGGTCGCGGTGCCGACGATCTGATCGGGTATCGGCACCACGTAGAGAAGTGCCACCGCCGTCTGCAACCGGTCCCCGATGCGCGCCACGACGTGCACGGTGCGCACCGAATCGCTCGCTGTGAGAAATCCGTTTGCGTCGATGTGGATGCCGGCGTCGATGGGCGACACGAAATAGGTGGCGCTGACACCGGAAATGAGCTGATTGTTCTTGTCGTATGCGCGGACTTGAAGGGACGCGGTATCCCCGAGGCTATCGCGCAGTTTGTCGCCCGCTCCCACCGCGATGGACGGCAGGTCGATCGCGGAGATGTAGGCGATGCCATCGGCGAACGTCGGGACATCGCCGCACGACAGCACGGCGATCACCGCCGCACAGCCGACGAGTAGGCGCGGAGCAAGTGATCTCATGCCAGCTTCGGATCCAGTAGGTCGGCGAGCCGTAGGTAGGCCTGCGCCGCGGGATCGTCGGGAGAGCGAAGCACCACCGGTTGTCCCGCCGCGAACGCTTCGATCGAGGCCATGGTACGCGGAATGGCGACGTCGAACAGCAGCTCGGGCGGAAGCTGTTCCCGCACATATGCGGCCACGCGCTGCGACACGGCATTCCCCTCTTCCACCATCGTGAGCAGAATGCCGTCGAGCACGAGCCCGGGATTCGCGACGGACGCTTCGCGGATGGCGCGCAGAATCTGAGTCGTCGTCTGCAGCGCCAGGGGCTCCGACTGCAGGGGCACGATCACATGCTGGCTGAACCCGAGAACACGCCTTGTCACCACGCCGAGTCCCGGTGGCGTGTCGACGACCACTACATAGCCGCGACTCCGCGCTCTCTCGAAGAGCTCGCCGAGCTTCGGCGATCCGGCAATCTGCGCCTGATAGGTCTCGTGTTCGGCCGATTCCGCCACCGAGCCGGCGAGCAGCACTCGCAGCCACGGAAGCGGCGTGGCGAGGACGACGTCCTGCAGCTCGTGCGTGCCGGCGAGGACGTCGGCAAGACCCGCGGGCTGTTCGGTGCCGGTGAGTCCCACGCCATGCCGCACGGCGCCCTGTGGGTCGACGTCCACGAGCAGCGTCTTGCGTCCTCTCCGAGCGAGGGCGCTCGCTAGGTTGATGGCGGTCGTTGTCTTGCCGACACCCCCCTTCTGGCTGACGACGCAGAGGACTGTTCCCACTACGCCTCGGGCTGCTCGGGTGGCTCAGCCTGTTTGGCGGACGCGGACGTGAACTTATCGAGCGTTTGCCGCGCATGGCGAACCCAGCGGTCCGCCTCCGCTCCAGCGGGTGGAGCATCAAGGAAGGCCTGGAGGTGCGAGATGGCCTCAGCCGTGTCGCCGCGCTTGAGCTGCAGGAAGGCCAAGCCGTAGTGCGCGCCGGAGAGCTGCGGCTCGAGCTCGAGCGCCCGGCGATAGGCGCGTACAGCCTCCTCGAGCCGTCCCGTGCGCGAGAAGGCGATCGCCATGTTCTGGAGGATGCGCGGATCGTTCGGATGATCGCGCAGCGCCAGACGATAGGAGGTCAGGGCCGCGTCAAAGTCTCCCTGACGCTCCAGGGCGAGCGCCTCGTTCAGATAATCGAGGCGCTGAGGCTTGAGTCTATCGTCCGACTTGCCGCCGAGCATGCGGCTCAACCAGGACATGCGATGCTTGAGCGGGAAGAGGAGGGATTGGCGAGGGCGCCTGAAGGGACAACCGGCAGGCCCATGAAGGGCAAAGTTAATTCCACGGCGCAGGGGGTACAACAACGATTCTGGACTATAACGGTGACGAAACAGGGAACGCGCACGGGAAGTGCTTACTCCGTTCGCGTCGCGGGGCTAGTTTAGCCCGTCGGCCGGCCCACCCACCCAAGGAGCACGCATGTCCCCCCGCAAGACCACGGTCGAGCAGAGCAAGGGAGTCTTCGAGGTGGAATGGCCACTGTTCGGAGAGCTCTCACGCGCGCTGGCCCTCAAAGTGGTGCGCGCCTCGTACGACCCCGAGATCGTCGTCGGGATCGCGACGGCTGGCGTCGTTCCGGGCGCGGTGATCTCGGCCATCCTCGACCGGGAATTCCACTCGATCCTGGTGAGCCGCCGATACCAGGCCGAAATCGCCCGCGAGGCGCCGGCGATTTTTGGCTCGGCGCCTGCGGCGGTGAAGGGGAAGCGGGTGCTCATCGTGGATGAGACGTGCGACTCGGGCGCGACCATGCGGCTGGCGGTGAGCGCGATCATCGACGCGGGCGCACGCGAGGTGAAGACGGCGGTGGCGTTCAAGACCGGGCCGTACGAGCCCGATTTCCACGCGCTCGCCACGGAATCGACGATTGTACTGCCGTGGGATCGGGAGGTGTTGTTCCATGGGGAGCTGGTGCCGAATCCGCTTTATCGGGAGACGATCGGAGGGTAGCGCTGGGCGCTCGCTACCGCTCGCTCTCTGGGCGCTTCGCTTTGCTCGCTCTCGGGAACTGCCAAATCAACTGCCGTTTCAGTTGCCGAGAGGCCGCGTAGCGGCCGCCCAGAGAGCGAGCGCGAAGCGCGAAGCGGCCGGCGTAGCGGCCGTCAGGCCGCGGAGCCTACAGCCTCCTCATATCCGGCTCCCGCCGACATGCCGTCATACACCTGCTGCAACACATCCGTGCTGCCGAGCAGAAACCGGCAACGCTCGGCGCCAGCGGAGCGGCATTCCACTTCCATCACCGCCAATGGCGCGTTTGCCAACCGGCCGAAGAAGTCGGCGAACATGCCCGACGACAGGTGGCACCCCGGGTGCTCGAGCCCTGCGCCCGGCGTCGCCTCGCCCCAGTCGGCGGAGTCGAGCGTCGCGACCGTCTCGTGAAGCTCGCCGACCACGAGCGACCCCCATCCGCACTCGCGGAAGAAGTCGGTCGCGTGCGATTGAAAGGTGCCGACGGAGAGCGATTCGGGCTCGCTTGCGCCCCGCGCCGCCAGCCAGCCCCGAAACGCCTCGAACAGCGCGCCTCCGCCCGCGTAGCCGGCCTCCTGGAGGTAGCCTGCCGCCGCGTACCCAGTATCGCGCATCAACGCGCTGCGAAGACCTGCCAGCGCATCGCGTGTGATCGCCACCATACCGCTTCCGATGAGATCCATTCCCGTATCACTCATGCCGTAGTCTTTCGTCTTGACGTCCCAAGCGCCAGTAGCGTCACGATACTGCGGCTCGCCGGCGCAGCGCGGCCTCATCGATTATTTCGATGCCGAGTGCCTTGGCCTTCTCGAGCTTGCTGCCTGCGTCCTCGCCCACGACCACCGCGGTCGTCGCCTTGGAGACTCCACTCGTCACTCGGCCTCCCTGTGTCTCGATCAGTTCGGTCGCCTCGGTGCGCGACATCGTCGGCAGCGTCCCCGTCACGACGAACGTCATTCCCTTGAATGCACCCCCCGCTGCGACGGCGACCGGCTCCGACATCGTGAGCCCTGCCGCGGCCAGCTTGGCGACGAGCGCTGCCACCGATGGATCGTGAAAGTACGCCACGACCGCCTGGGCGATCGTCTCGCCAATTCCGCGCAGGGCGAGGATGTCCTCGACCGTCGCTCTGGAGAGCGCGTCCATCGCGCCGAAGTGGCGCGCCAGGAGTTGCGCGGCGGTCTGGCCGACGTGTCGAATACCGAGTCCGAAGAGCAAGCGCGAGAGAGGCTGCGCCTTCGATGCGGAGATTGCGTCGATGAGATTCTCCGCGGACTTGTCGGCGAATCGCTCGAGCTCCGTCAATTGCTCCGTCGTGAGCGCGTAGAGATCGGTTACATCGTGCACGATCCCGGCGGCGACGAACTGCTCGACGCGCGCGTAGGACAGCCCGCGAATGTCCATCGCGCCGCGCGATGCGAAGTGCACGATCGCCTCGAGCTGACGATCGGGGCAGAGGACGTTGGGGCAGTAGATCGCCACCTCCTCTTCGTCGCGCTCGACCGGCGTTCCGCAGGAGGGGCACACCGTCGGGATTTCGGTCACCTTCGGCAGGTCCGCGGCGTCTCGCTTCTCGGGTACCGGACCGATGACCTGCGGGATCACGTCGCCCGCGCGCTTCACCTGTACGACGTCGCCGACGCGAAGATCCTTGGCGCGAATGAGATCGAAGTTGTGCAGTGTGGCCAGCTTGACGGTCGTGCCGCCAATCTCGACCGGCTCGAGCATCGCGAAGGGATTCAACGATCCCGTTCGGCCGACGTTCACCTGAATGGCGAGCAGCCTCGTCTCGGCGATATCCGGCGCAAACTTTCGCGCGATGGCCCATCGCGGCTCGCGGCCGCCGACGACGCCCAGCTCGTCCTGTAGCCTCAGACTATCGACTTTGACGACACCCCCATCAATGGCGAAGTCCAGCTCCGCTCGCAATTGATGCTCGACGTCGCGCGCCCACTCGTGGACCTCTGCCAGCGTCTCGCATCGCCTGCGATTCGGCGCGACGGGAACCCCCCATCGCGCGAGCGTGTCGAGCAACTCCCACTGCGTCTCGAAGGGAAGCGACGTGCCGGGTGGCACCGCGACCGTATAGCCGAAGAATCGGAGCGGACGCTGCGCCGTGATCGCCGGATCGAGCTGCCGCAGCGAGCCGGCGGCCGAGTTGCGCGGATTCGCGAAGACAGGCTCGCCGGCTGCGACGCGCTCCTCGTTCAGCTTCTCGAAGAGACTGAACGGCAGATAGCACTCGCCGCGAATCTCGACGAGTGCGGGGACGTCATCACCCCGCAACCGAAGCGGCACGTCGTGCAGCGTGCGCAGATTTGCCGTCACGTCCTCGCCGACGATGCCATTGCCGCGCGTCGTGCCCACCGTGAAGACGCCGTCCTGATAGGTGAGACTCACCGCGGCGCCATCGATCTTGAGCTCGGTCACGTAGCCGGCGCGACGCGCGTCCTCGCCGACGAGCCGGGCGATACGCTCCTCCCACTCGTCGAGCTCCTGCTCGCTCATCGCATTGCCCAGCGAGATCATCGACATGAGATGCGTGTGCTTCGCGAGCGCGCTTGCCGGCTCCGCGCCGACGCGCATCGTCGGCGAGTCCGCGGTGCGCAGCTCCGGATGCTCGCGCTCGATCGCCTGCAGCTCGCGAAACGCGCGGTCGTACGCCGCGTCCGAGAGCGTCGGGCGATCGAGGATGTAGTAGTCGCGCGATGCCTGCTGCAGCAGGGCGCGCAGTTCCGCGGCGCGCCGTTCGGGTGGGACGGAAGCCATGTCGTTCGTCGCGCTCAGCCTTTGGCTTCTTCCTCGAGCACCTGCATCGCCACGGTCACGAGCCGCTCGAGCTCCTCATCCGCCGCCTTGGGCAGCAGCGTCTCTGCCCACGTGTGTTCCTCGCCACGCGCATAGCGGTCGAGCAGGCGACGCATGAATCCGACGAGCGCGACGCGCTGCAGCTCTGCCTTGCGCCGCGCGACGTCGACGTCCTGCTGGCCGTGCAGCAGCGTCTCGAAGCGATGCGCATTGCGCAGCGCCTGCGCGGTGAGCGACGCGACCTGCTGGCAGAATCCGACGTCGCCCGCGCTGAACGGCTCGGCGTCGCGCTCCGTGCGCAGGAAGATCGCGCCGATAACGGTGCCCTCCCACCGAATGGGCACCACGACGATCGAGCGAACGTTGCGCGAGTCGAGCGTCGACTTGATGCTGCGAAGGCTCGGGTCGTTCGCCGCATCGGGGATGAAGACGGTCTCGCCGCTCTCGAACGCGCGCTTCAGCTCGGGATAGCGGTTGAGATCCACGACAAGATTGCGAATCGTCGGATCCTCGTAGCTCGCGACGAGCCGCACTTCGTCCTTGTCGCCCGAGAGAAAGATCGCGCACCGGTCGAGCCCGAAGGTCTCGCCGAGCTTGCGGGCGATCGTCTGCAGCACGTCCACGAAGTGGAGCGACGCCGACGCTTCCTGGAAGATGTCGACGAGCGCGACCACGTGGTCGCGCTCGCGCTGCAGCTCAGCGACGCGCGCGCGAAGGCGTGCGACGTCCTCAGCCTCCGGGGGCTGCTGCTCCGTCCTTTGCGGCGCTGAAGTCTGGTCGGGGGGCAGCGTCTCCATGCTGGGCAACCTGGTGCGCGTTGAACTCGTCGCTGTCGAAGCGGACCACCTTGTTGCGTCCCGTTTCCTTCGCGACGTACAGCGCGTCGTCGGCGGTCCGCACGAGGTCGTCAGCGTGCTTGATCCTTGGATGGGGCGAGCCGGCGACGCCGAAGCTCAACGTGCGCGTCAGGATCCCTCCCGGGAACGTGAATGTATGCCTCTCGATCCGTTTCCGCACCCTCTCGGCGAAGGTCACCGCGGCGTCGAGCACGGTACCGGGGAGCAGCAGCATGAACTCCTCGCCACCGTACCGGCCGACGCGATCGATCTCGCGCGCCTCGTCCTTGAGGATGGCCGCGAGCTGCTTCAGGACCTCGTCACCCGCCTGATGTCCATACGTGTCGTTGACGCTCTTGAACTTGTCCAGATCGCACATGACGAGCGAGAAGGGCTCGCAGAGCCGCTTGGCTTGCAAGAACATCTCGTCGATGCGCTCGTTCAGACAGCGCCGGTTGTCGAGCCCCGTAAGGGCATCGATCTGCGACATGTGCGTCAGCCGCTCGTTCGCCTCGAGTAGCTCCTTCTCGCGTTCCTCCAGTGCTTCCTGAAGCCGCTTGATGCGTAGCATCGAGTGGAGCCGGGCCTTCAGCTCGGCGAAGTCGATCGGCTTGGTGATGTAGTCGTCGGCGCCGGCCTCGAGTCCCTCCACCTTGCTGTCCGTGGAGTCGAGCGCTGTCTGCATGATGATCGGGATGAACGGGAGTGCCGTGTTCCCCTTGATCCGCCGCGCCACCTCGTTCCCGTCCATCTCCGGCATCATGACATCGAGCAGGATCAGGTCGGGGGGTGACGTCTCGACGTATTTGAGCGCGTCGGCACCGTTGGACGCGGACGCCGTCCGGTAGCCCCAGCTCTCGAGCCGGACTTTCAGCACCTCGATGTTGTCCTCGTGATCGTCGACGACCAGGATGCACGGCGCTGTTTCGGCGCGGGCGCTGTCCGCCGTCGTGCTGCCGTCAGCCTGCATTCTGCGCGGCGTCCTTTCCGAGGAAGCGCTGCACTTCGGCGACGACCGCGCGCGGCTCGCAGGGCTTGGCGAGATACCCGTCGCACCCGACCTCCATCGCCTTTTCGCGGTCCGACGCCAAGGCGTGCGCGGTGAGCGCGATGATCGGGATGTCGCGCGTCGCCGGATCGTGCTTGAGCACCTGCGTCGCCTCCCACCCGTCGATGATCGGGATGGAGATGTCCATCAGGATCAGATCCGGTTTCTCGGCGCGCGCCTTCGCGATTCCCTCTTCACCGTTCAACGCCTCACTCACCTCGTAGCCGAAATGGCGGAGGATCGTGGAATAGACGATGCGGTTGTCTTCATTGTCTTCGACGAGCAGGACAGTTTTTCCGTTACTAGCCATGCATGGCCTCACACCGCTTGGCACGTGAGTACATCGACTGGTGAGCCGCAGGTGAGCGACGGCGTACCCGGGCGTTCGGCACGACGAACGGTCCCAGAGGACTGAGCGCCAGAGGTCGATCTCCGTGTGACGATGACGAACCGAACACCTACCATGGGTTCGGCACGCAATTTCCAAACCAAACGCGACCTTCAACTCTACCGACCATGTCCTACGCCGGCCCCGTTCGAACCCGCAGCGCCATCCGCCCAGCGTCAGCGAGAAAGGCTACTCCCGAATCCGATCACGAGACCGACTGGCAGCAGGTGGCCATCTTCGGGGCGGGTCTGGCCCTCGGCATCGGCCTGGGCGCCGGCGTCGCTCTCCTCATGGCGCCTCAGGCGGGTGAGGAAACCCGCGCCAATCTGCGTCGCAATGCTCGGCGGACGTCGCGCGCACTGGGACGTGGCAGCCACGACGCCTGGCTGGACCTGCGCGACGAGTTGCGCGGCATGACGCGAGCACTGAGCCGGAGAAAGGCCCGGCGCTCGGCGGAGAGGGAGCTGGAAAGAGAGTCCGCTGTGGACTGAGCGCTGGTTCTCAGTTTTGAGTGGGAGAGTGCTCCAGCAGTTGATAGTTGAAGTTTTCGAGTTGAGCGTTGGTCGCAGATCCCAATGGTGTAACGGCATCCCAGCACGGCACACGTTCGATACGAAACGGCGGAACTACGGGCAACGTCAGTTCCGCCGTTCGTCTCCCAATGGCCCCGTCAGAGTGGGGCTTTACGCCACAGCAGCCTGCGACCAGCGCATAACTGAGTCAACTTCAACTAAGAACCGCAGGAAAACTCCCCCACTGCTCAACTCACCAACTGCTACCGAACGTCCTTGATCTCGTCCGCCGCCTCAGCCTGGTACTTCTTGTCGTTGTAATCGGTCGGCGTGCCCTTGATCACGGCTTCGTACTGCTCGCGCGCCTTCTCCTTGTCGCCACGCGCCGCGTAGACGCGCGCCAGATCGAGATGGTGAACGAGGCTACCTGGCTCAACCGCCGTGGACTCTTCCATGTACCTCTGCGCGTCATCCCAGTTCGCGGAATCGAAGACCTTGCCGCCGAGAAAGGTCTTCGCCATGAAGCGCGTGATGCCGCTCAGGCGCAGGATTTCGTAGTTCCACTTTCCCATGACGTGAAGCGCGGCGGGATGCTTCGGATTGATCTTGAGGGCGTCCAGCGCGCTGGAGCGAACTATGCCCGCATACTTCACCTGATCCCTCTTGCCGAGCGAGAGGGCCTTGCGTCCGAGCGCCCGCGCGAGCTGGGCATGACCTTCCGCGTCGGCGGGGTTCGCCTCGACTGCGCGCCGTGCATATAGTTCAGCGACGGAATACAGCCGCTCGCGCTCCTTGTCATCGGGATTGTACTCACCGACATCCACCGCCTCTCGCGTCGCCTTCCACAGCGCTTCGTAGGCCTTGGGGTCGGCCTTGATCGCCTCTTCGTAGTGGTGGAGCGCGCTCGGTGCGTTCATCGCCAGATGGGCCTTGTCGCCCAGCGCGATGTGCTCGGCGGCCGTCTGCGCCATGAGTCGCTCCGGCGCGAGCCCGAGGGTCACTAGGCCCAAGGCGCCGAGTAGGCGACGTGAGGCCGCGAAAGAAATGAACATGAGAGACTCCATGATGCTGGTGGACGAACGAATGCAGTACTCGACGGTGAGGACAGAATGGGCGACAGCGTCGAGGCAGAGTCCGGCGACACTCCCCCGTCAGTGTAAGGATATCCCGAATACCGGTCAATGCTCGCGCTAAGACTCATCGAACGCAAACGTGACGGCGGACGCCTGGAGCCAGGCGAATGGCGTGCGCTCGCGAACGCCTATGCCGCCGGACACGTGCCTGATTATCAAATGGCGTCGTTTCTCATGGCGTGTTTCCTCCGCGGTCTGGATCGCGGAGAGACGCATGCGCTGACCGACGCCATGCTCCACAGCGGCGGCCAGCTCGAGCTGGACTACCTGAACCGGCCGCGGATCGACAAGCATTCCACCGGTGGTGTGGGTGACAAGGTCTCGATCGTGCTCGCGCCGCTCATTGCCTCGCTCGGCGTCGCCGTGCCGATGATGTCGGGTCGTGGACTCGGACACACGGGCGGCACGCTCGACAAGCTCGAGGCGATTCCCGGATTCGAGACGAATCTCACGCTCGACGTTGCGAAGCGGCTGCTCGAGACGCTGAATTGTGCGCTCTTCGGGCAGACGTCGGAAATCGCTCCGGCCGACCGGAAGATGTACGCGCTGCGCGATGCGACCGGCACGGTGGAGTCGATTCCGCTCATCGCCGCGAGCATCATGAGCAAGAAGCTCGCGGAGGGACTCACCGGTCTCGTGCTCGACGTGAAGCGTGGGTCGGGCGCCTTCCTTCCGGACATCGAGCGCGGGCTGGAGCTCGCGCAGACGATGATCGACCTCGGGTCGGATCACAACTGTCCAGTCGTCGCGCTCGTCACCGCGATGGACCGTCCGCTTGGTCACGCCTGCGGCAATGCACTCGAGGTCGAGGAGGCGATTCTCGCCCTGCGCGGCGAAGGACCGGGCGACCTGATGCACGTGACGTATGCGCTCGGCGCCGAGATGCTGATGCTTGCGAAGTGCGTGAAGGATCGAGACGAGGCGCACCGCATGATGGAGCGGGCGATCGGAACGGGTCGCGCGGCCGAGCACTTTCAGCGAATCATCGAGGCGCAGGGAGGCAATCCCGCGGTGGTGGACGACCCGGCGATTCTGCCTCAGGCGGCACAGGTGGAGATCTTCACCGCACCACGCCGCGGATTCATCTCGCGCGTCGAGCCGCGCACAATCGGGCGCGGGATTGCCGCACTCGGCGGCGGGCGCACGACGATGGAGGGCACGCTCGACCTTGCGGTGGGCTTCGTCATCACCGCACGACCGGGCGACTGGGTGGAGCAGGGAGAGGCGCTTGCGACCATCTTCGCTCGCGATCGCGCGGGCATCGACAGCGGGCGCGCGACGTTGCGCGCGGCGATCACCCTTGCCGACGAGGCCGATCTTCCATTGCCCCTCGTGTCGCATCGTGTGAGCGCCGCGGGCGTGGAGGTGCTCGAGGACGCGTAGCGCTTGGTGCGTGGACGCCAGGCGGTCCGGTCCGCTACGGTGACGGTGAGCGGCGGGTCCCATTTTGCGGTTCTATTCCGCGAGTTCTTGATTCGTTTCAGCGAAAGCTGTCGGGGAATGTCCGACATGGAACGATACGTGCCGGCATAACCCCGAGCGAACGAATCGGGAGATCAATGGCAGATGATGGCAGCAGTAGGCAGATGCAAGCCGAACGCAATGTGAGCGAGGCGAGGGAACAGTTCCGTCAGGCGCTGCTCCTCTCGCATAAAACGCGCAACAGCATCGGCAATCTCGAAGCCGCGGCAGCGCACTTCTGCCAGGCTCTACGCGGGCAGGGCCTCTCTCCCGAGCGCATGCTCATCGACGCGAAACAGGTGATCGAAGAGGCCATCGATGGCGACGACCGTCCCCTCGCGGAGCGGGCGGTGCTGAGCTGCATTCAACACTACTATCGCGAGTAGGAAGCAGCGTCTCGTCCTGAAGACGCGCGTCGCGCGACTGACGCGCAGTGGCGCGACTACAACGCGTGGCGGGAGTGATCTCGACGGCAGCACAGAAACGGTTGTCGGCCTCGAGGCGCCCCTTGCCTCCGCTTCCTCCGTCGGCCAGAATCGAGGCTGATCGGCTCCCCTTCGTCTGAGCCGGCGTTCCTCTTTTCGGTCGAGGCGCTCATGCGTCGTCTCCTCACGTGCGGCCTGGTCGCCGCACTCGCCGTCCTTGCGCAACGGGCCACCGCCCAGCGCCAAGTCTCAGATTCCGGCGGCGGTCGTCAACTCCGCGAGCTGCCCCTCACGGTCACCAAGCCCCTTCGCTTCACGACCGACGAGGGCACGTGGCTCTCGCTCGACGTCTCGCCCGACGGCAAGACGATCGCCTTCGATCTCCTCGGCGACCTTTACACCCTGCCGATCGAGGGCGGTAAAGCGACGCGCATCACGAGTGGCCAGGCCTTCGATGGCCAGCCGCATTGGTCGCCCGACGGCAAAACGATCGTGTTCACCAGCGATCGCACCGGCACGGACAATCTCTGGCTGGTGAATGCCAACGGCACCGGTGCGCGCGCGCTGACGCGCGAGGACGGGCGCACCTTCATCTCGCCGACCTGGACGCCGGACGGCAAGTACGTCGTTGTCTCGCGCAACGGCGCTGGCGCGGGCTACAACCTGTTCATGTATCACAAGGACGGCGGCACCGGACTCCAGCTCACCACGAGTCCCGCCGCAGCACCGGCGGCGGGTGGAGGCGGAGGTGGCGGGGGCGGGTTCACTCCGCAGAACTTCGTCGGCCCCGCATTCGGCAACGACTCGCGCTTCATTTATTCGGCGGTCCGCACGGCGGCCGGCGGCGGATACAACCAGACCTCACTCAACTGGCAGATCGGCGTCTACGATCGTCGCACGGGAAAGACGTTCGTGCGCACGCAGGCGGTCGGCTCCGGGATGCGCCCCGAACTGAGCCCCGATGGCAAGTGGCTCGTGTACGCCACGCGGAAGGATTCGCTCACCGCGCTCCGGTTGCGCGAGCTCGCGACGGGCGACGAGCGCTGGCTCGCGCCGAACGTACAGCGCGACGATCAGGAGTCGCGCTACAGTCGCGATCTCATGCCGCCTTTCGCCTTCACGCCGGACAGCAAGGCGATCGTCATCGCGCACCATGGAAAGATCTGGCGCATCGGCGTGCCCGACGGCGCGCAGACGATGATCCCCTTCAGCGCCGACGTGGATCAGATGATTGCCGGCGCGAACAAGATCGAATTCCCTTACGACGACTCCACGCTGCTCGTTCGCCAGATTCGGAACGCCACTCCGTCGCCGGACGGGAAGAAGCTCGCCTTCACGGCGCTCGACAAGCTCTGGCTGCTCGACCTTGCAGCCTGCCCGATGACCACGACGGGCGCTACGCCTGCCGCCTGCAAGCCGCGGAGGTTGACGACGTCAACCGACGTCGGTGAGTTCTCGGCCGCGTGGTCGCCCGACAGCCGCTACGTCTCGTACGTCACGTGGAATGAGCAATCCGGCGGCGACATCTATCGCATGCGCGCGGACGCATCGGGACGACCAGAGAAGCTGAGCAGCCAACCGGGCTTTTACGACAAGCTGACATACTCTCCGGACGGCAAGCGCCTCGTCGTCGCGCGCGGTCCGCGCGAGCAGCGCCGCGATCGCGACGAGCTCGATGGCAACAGCGCCGACGCAGCGGGTGTGGAGCTGGTCTGGTTTCCCTCCACCGGCGGCACGGTAACAGTCATCACACCGGTGACGCGGTTCGGACAGCCGCACTTCGGCCCCGACAGCTCGCGCGTCTACGTGTACGAGCCGGCTGAAGGATTGGTCTCGATGCGCTACGACGGCACCGACCGGCAAGCGCATCTGCGCATCGGCAATGCGAATCCAGGTGGTGGTGGCGGCGGCGGTGGTGGCGGCGGTGCGGATGAGGTGCTCATCTCGCCCGATGGCGAGCGCGCACTCGTGCAAGCCGGCACCAATGTCTACGTCATCTCGTCGGTACCGATGATCGGTGCCAGCCCGCCGGCGATCTCCATCACCAATCCGGCCCGCTCCGCGGTACCGGTGCGCCGGCTCACGAAGGTCGGCGGCGATTTCGCGCGTTGGTCGCATGATGGCAAACAGGTCGTCTACTCGCTCGGGCATTCGTACTTCGTCTACGATGTCGCGCGTGCCGACTCCCTCGTGCGCGACTCGACCGCTCGCGCGGACTCGATGCGTCTTGCCGGAGGAGGCGGTCGCGGCGCTGGAGCGGGCGCGGACAGCTCGGCTGGCGGTGCCCGGGCGTCGCGCGCGATCTATGAACCCTCACGCCTCGACGTCACCATCCGCGTCGCGAAGGACAAGCCGGCGGGCGTCGTCGTCCTGCGCGGCGCGCGCATCATCACGATGAAGGGCAATGAAGTGATCGCGAGCGGCGACGTCGTCGTGCGCGACAACCGCATCGTCGCCGTGGGTCCGACGGGCTCAGTAACGGTGCCGGCAGGAGCGAAGGTGATCGACGTCGCCGGCAAGACGATTCTGCCCGGCTACGTGGACGTCCATGCGCACATCTGGCCAGCGTTCGGCGTGCATCGCTCGCAGCCGTGGGAGTACCTGATCAACCTCGCCTACGGCGTCACGACCATTCGCGACCCGCAAACCTCCACCACCGACGTGCTCTCGTACGGCGATCTCGTGGAGACGGGCGACCTGATCGGCCCGCGCATTCTCGCGACTGGACCGGGGGTCTTTGCGCGCGACAGTATCAAGAGCCTCGACGATGCGCGCGACGTGCTGCGCCGCTACTCCGAGTTCTATCACACGAACACGATCAAGCAGTACATGGTCGGTGATCGGAAGACGCGGCAGTGGGTGATCATGGCGGCCAAGGAGCAGGGGCTGATGTCCACGCTCGAGGGCGGTCTGGATTTCAAGAAGAACATGACCGAGGCGATGGACGGCTATCAGGGAATCGAGCACACCCTGCCCATCGCGCCGATGTACAAGGACGCGATTCAGCTCTTCAGCCAGAGCGGTACGACCTGGACGCCGACGCTGATCGTGCAATACGGCGGTCCGTGGGCGGAGAACTACTGGTACGAGAACACCGACGTCGTGAATGATCCGAAGGTCAATCACTTCATGCCGCGTCATGTCGTCGAGGAGAAGACGCTGCGACGGCCCGGCTGGTGGGCGCCGTCGCAGTACTCGTTCCCGCTCTTTGCCGCGCAGGCGGCGAAGGTCGTCGCAGCGGGCGGTCGCGTCGGACTCGGGAGCCACGGCCAGTTCCAGGGACTCGGCGCACAGTGGGAGATATGGAACATCGCGTCGGGCGGCATGCCGCGGCACGACGTGCTTCGCGTCGCGACGATCTTCGGCGCCGAAGCGATCGGGATGGACAAGGAGTTCGGCTCGCTGGAGTCCGGCAAGCTCGCGGATCTCCAGGTGCTCGACGCCAATCCGCTGGACGACATCAAGAACACCAACACCATTCGCTACGTCATGAAGAACGGCCGTCTCTACGACGGGAATACGCTCAACGAGATTTGGCCTCGGCAGCGGAACGTCGCGAGTCTGTGGTGGTGGAGGGAGCAGGCGGGAGGAGGATCGCAAGACAGGTAGAGATCATCCGGACGCCTGGAGGCGCAACAGGTTCCTCACTCGCGCGCACAGTTCGGCACGATTCACGGGTTTGTGGCGCCATCATCCACGATCAGAATGCGCGCTGGAGGGGCAGCGATGGCCGGCCTCGGGTTCACGGTGCGGCCAGCTGAGCCGCGATGGTCGCCAGGAATTCCTGATAGCGCATCGGCTTGGCGATGTAGCCATCGCACCCTGCGGCTCGAATGCGCTCCTCGTCGCCCTTCATCGCCAGGGCGGTGAGGGCGATCACCGGAATGGCGCGCGTCGCGTCGTCCCGCTTGAGCAGCCGGGTGGCTTCGAGGCCGTCCATGTCGGGAAGCTGGATATCCATCAGGATCAGGTTGGGTTGCTCCTCGCGTGCCAACGTCAGCCCGGCCTCTGCATCCGTAGCGGTGAGCACTGTATGGCCCGCCGACTGAAGCAGGAACATCGCCAACGTCATATTGGCGGCATTGTCCTCGACGATCAGAACTTTTGCCACGTCAGGCGACCACCTGGCGCCCCGACATGGCCCGCCGGACTTCGGCCGTAAAGCGATCACGGCCGAACTCGGCCTTTTCCATGATCGTCGTCACAGAGCCATTCAACTTGGCGCGGTCCTTGGCAGTGATCCGCTTGGCGGTGACCACCAGGATTGGAATGCGAGCCGTGTCGGGATGTTCGCGCAGCGCCTCCACCACGTCGAAGCCGTTTACCTCCGGCATCATCAGATCGAGCACGATCAAGTCCGGCAGTTCCCGCCGCGCGGCATCGATCGCCTCGCGGCCGCCGTACGCGCGCAGCACGGTACTGGCCAAATCCAGGATGTGGACGGCGATCAGCTCCACCGCCTTGGGATCGTCATCGACCACGAGGACTTTGAGCGTCTGTCCCTGCGCGAGAGGAAATAGACCAAGCTCAACGAGCGACTCATGCAACTCCTTTCGGGATATGGGCTTTTGCATGACCGCCGCGGCACCGAGCGCGAAGCCCTTGTTAAAATCCGCCACGATCGAAATGATCACGACCGGAATGCGCCTGAGCGCCGGCACCTGCTTGAGGCGGCTGAGGAATTCCCAGCCGTCCATGTTGGGCAGCGTGATGTCCAGCGTGATCAGCGACAACGGGTGCTGCACCGCGAGCACCAGCGCGGCCTCGGCGGAGGCGGCGTGCAGCACCTTGAAGCCCTCCGCTTCAAGTAGCACGCGGATCAGTTCCGCGGATTTGTAGTCGTCTTCCACCACCAGCGCGGTGCGCGCCCCCGGCAGCGCCTTGATACGGCGGACGGGCGTCGCTCTGACCGGCGCGTACTCCCCTTCCTTCGGCGCCCGGAGCGGCAGCCAGACCGTGAAGCATGAGCCCTCGCCCACTTTACTCTCAACCGCCACCGTGCCGCCATGCAACTCCGCGAGGAGTTTCACCATCGCCAAACCGAGTCCCGTGCCCTCGAATTTTCGCGCCAGGCTGCTATCGATCTGACTGAAGGGTTTGAACAGCTGCGCCAACTCCTTCGGCGAGATACCGATTCCGCTGTCGGTGACGCTAATCTCGAGAAACTGCGCGAACTCGTTGTCGGCCAACGGAAAGGTTCGACCGGTCCGGGAGCCGGAGATCTGGCCGACTTCGGCACGCGGGACGCGGCCGGCGCGAAGGGTCACATGGCCGCCATCGATGGTGAACTTGACTGCATTGGATAGCAGGTTGTACACGATCTGCTTGACCTTGCGCGCGTCCGTCAGAATCGAACCCAGATTCTTGGCGACGTCCATATCCAGGCGGATGTGGCGGGTCACGGCTTTCCCCTTGACCACGGACAGGCTGTTCTCGAACAACGAAGACACCTGCACCGGCTCCAGGTCGAGCAACATCTTGCCGGCTTCCACCTTGGACAGGTCGAGGATGTCGTTGATCAGAGAGAGCAGATGCTTGCCGCTGTTGAAGATATTGCCGATGAACCCTCGCTGTTGATCGGTCATATCGCCGAGCATGCCGTCCCTGAGCAACTCGGAGAAACCGAGGATGGCATTCAGCGGCGTCCTCAGCTCGTGTGACATGTTGGCGAGGAATTCGGATTTCATGCGGCTCGCGTCTTCTAACTCGACGTTTTTCTGCTGCAGCGTTTGCTCGAAGCGTTTCAGCTCCGTCATGTCGCGCGCCGAGACGATTACACCCTGCAGGCTCCGGTCACGGTCGTGGAAGGTGGTCGCGTTGTAGGACACCACGGTGAGCGTGCCATCCCTGGCGCGCGCGGTGAGCTCGTAGTTGGTGACTTTGCCTTCGGTCAGCACGCGGTTGATGCCCGCTTCAGCCAGGCCCGAATCAGTGAAGTAGTTCTTGAACGGCGCGCCGATCAGCTCGTCACGGGTGCACCCGGTCAGCGCCTCCGTCTGCTTGTTGACGTCGGTGATGATGCCGCGCGGATCGGTGGTCATCTGTGCGTCGCTGTTGGATTCGATGAGCGAGCGCGTGTAGAAGTGCTGGTCGCGCAGTCGCTGGTCGAGCTTCATCCGCTCCTCTTCGACCTGCTTGCGCGC
>DATCGM010000040.1:0-8046 GCA_036508915.1 Gemmatimonadaceae bacterium | reverse complement strand
AGATCACAATCGCGCGGCCAGACGATGCCCAACACTGCGGCAGACAGCCTCGGGCGGTTCCCGCGCGTCGAGGGGAGCAATCTCGAGGGCGAGCATTTCACTCTGCCAACGGACTTTAAGGGAGAGCTCAACGTCGTACTTATCGCCTTCGCGCGGGAGCAACAGCGCGACGTGGACGGCTGGATGCCGTTTCTGAAGACGATCGCCGAGGCCCGAAGCGACGTGCGGGTCTACGAGATCCCCATCTTGGGGCGCCGCTACCGGTTGATGCGCTCGTTCATCAACGGCGCGATGCGGCGCGGTATTGCGGACCAGGCCGTTCGCGCGGCGACCGTCACGCTCTATATCGACAAGGCGCCCTTTCGCGGCGCGCTGAACCTGCCAGACGAGGATCGCATCTACGTCCTTCTCGTTGACCGGGAGGGAAAGGTGCACTGGCGCGCCGACGGCCGATTCGGTGCGGAGTCGGGCGCGGAGTTGATGCGGCGCGTGGGGCGGGTCCGTCCGAATACGGGCGACGCCGGAGGCCCTTAGGGTCCATTCGCGTGCCGCCGTCCCCTCGCTGAGCCCGATCAGCAGCTCGAGCGCCAGATCCGCTCGTATCCGCGCTGCCCGCATTGCTGGCCGGCAATAACGCCGGCACGTAACTTTCCTCTCGACGTTCCCGCCGACCGACCGCACCGATCGCCTCAACTCCATCCTCGATGTCCTGCTTTCCTCGCTTCGCCGTGGTCTTCGCCGCTCTCGGCCTTCTCACGCACTCAGCTCCCGTGCGCGCGCAGTCCGCGCCGTCTGGTCCCGCGACACTCACCGCGCGCCAGCAGCTCGCGCGCGACGTCTACAAGCAACTCGTGGAAATCAACACCGTCGATTCAGTGGGGTCCGTGACGAAGGCTGCCGAGGCGATGGCCGCGCGCTTTCGTGCGGCAGGCTTTCCGGCTGAGGACGTCCAGCTTCTCATTCCCGATGGCAAGCCGACGAAGGGCAATCTTGTCGTGCGCTATCACGGTCGCGGTGGAGTGTCAGGCCGAAAGCCCGTTCTCCTTCTCGCGCACCTCGACGTCGTCGCTGCGAAGCGGAGCGATTGGCCGCGCGACCCGTTCACGTTGTACGAGGAAAACGGCTACTTCCTCGGCCGCGGTACCTCGGACGACAAGGCGATGGCGGCCGTCTTCGTCGCCAACATGCTCCGGATGAAGGCGGAGAAGTACGTCCCCGATCGCGACATCATCCTCGCGCTCACCGCGGATGAAGAGGGAGGTGACGCAAACGGCGTCGAGTGGTTGGTCGCCACGCATAAGCCGTTGATCGATGCAGCATACGCGATCAATGAAGGAGGTGGTGGCACCCTCATAGGAAACACGCCGCTCTTTCATTCGGTGCAGGCGACGGAAAAGGTCTATGTGGACTTTACGCTCACCGCCACGAATCCTGGCGGACACTCGAGCGTCCCTCGGCCCGACAACGCGATCTATCAGCTCTCGCAGGCGCTGCTGACCGTGTCGCGCTATCAATTCCCGGTCGCGATGAACGACATCACGAAGGGCTTTTTCGAGCAGACGGCGAAAGTCGAGCCGCGTGCGGACATCGCCGCCGCGATGCGCGCCATCGTCGCGAAGCCGGGTGATGCGGAGGCGAATGCAACGCTCTCGAAGGATGCGCAATATTCGTCCATGCTTCGGACGACGTGCGTTGCGACGCGCCTCGCCGGCGGACATGCATACAACGCGCTTCCGCAATCCGCGACGGCGAATGTGAACTGCCGCATCGTGCCGACGTCGAACGGCGAGGAAGTGCGTCAGGCGCTCATCCGCGCCGTGAACGACACGGGAGTGAAGGTCGCCTTCCTGACGACGGTCCAGAAGTTCGGCCGCGCGCCGGCGCCGATCGAGCCGCAGCTTCTGGGCGCGATCATCGATCTGACGACGCGCACCTGGGGCAGAATTCCTGTCATCCCGACCATGTCCACTGGGGCGACCGATGGAGCGCATCTACGCGCCGGAGGGATTCCAACGTACGGTGTGAGCGGACTCTTCATGCAATCCGGCGAAGGCAACGCGCATGGCCGCGACGAGAAGCTGCGCGTGAAGTCGTTCTACGAAGGACTCGACTTTCTCGATCAGCTCGTGCGTCAGGTGTCGTCCGCGCCGCGTCCGTAAGGGCGGCTGCGGATGCCGACTACTCCGCGTTAGACGCCAGCCACGGGTCGCGCGCCATCCAGTCCGCATCAGGCGCAAAGAGAAATACCATCCCACCATCCGCGAGCTTCGGCAGCAGCCGCGCAGCGCGCGATGGCTCCATCGCCGGACAGCCCTCGCTGCGTCCCGCCTTGGCAGAGGTGACGTACGGCGCGCCATGCGCCACGACGCCGCGACCGAGCGCGTTGTCGTTGAAGCCGCTCGAGACACCCATCAGTCGCAGCCCGATCGAACTGTACGATTGGCCAGCTGTGTGTCCATGAAAGTCGTACGTCGCCTGCGCGACATAGAGGCCGAGCGAACTCGCATTGCTCCCCGACGCATTCGAGAATCGGGTGGGCACGCCGTACTGTGTCGTCGACGACCCGCGGCCGTGCGCGACCGTGAACGGGCCGTCCACGATCTTGAGCGAGTTCATGTCGAACACGTAGCCGCGCGGCTCCGTGCTCGGTAGACCGTAGTCCACGAAGTACAGGTATGGCTTCCTGACATCGTCCGGGTGCGCCGTCTTGTACGCGAAGTAGCTCTTGAATGCGTCCTCGAGCGCCTCGGGGCGACTGAGCGGACGCACCGCACCGGTGAAGGCGTCGAGCGCGGCCCTGGTTACGGCCGCGACGGCTCCCGTCGCGCTAGCAGCAGCGGCCGAATTCCGCGTGACTGGCTCGCCGCTCACGAACGAGACCGCTGCCGTCAGCACCGGACCGGACTGATCATGACTGGGCGCCAGGCGCGCGCCACCGAACAGAAGGGCGCTCGCGCCGACGAGGACGTTCTGTAGGTGCCTGGCTGGAAGCATGAGCTTCCTCTCTTGGGCTATGGGGCGCGATGGCGCCGGGGGGGACGTGACGGAAGGCAGGGGCACCACTGGCTGCTCCTGAACCGAAAGATGCGACTGCTGGTGATTCGTAAATCTAACGACTTGACGCGTCTGTGTAAAAGTGTTGGTGCGTATCACTTTATGGCCGAGTCCGGCGTCGATGGCCGCGATCTTCCATGGCCATAGCAGGAAAGGCTTGGGCGGTGTGCGTTCTGGTCGCTATTCGCCAACATTGGTGGGGAAGCGGCGCGACTGTCCGGGGCACGGATCTCGCTCAGGCATAGGGAGCTTCCTGCGTCAGGTGTCAGAATAGAAACGCTTTCGACGACGCCGCGCGGACCGATCCGTAGCTCCGGCGATCATCTCATATCCGCAATGGCATCGTTTGTCATGAAGACAACAATCGTTGTACTCAGCGCCCTCGTATTGCTGACGCTGCCAGTTGAAGGGCAGCAAGCCGACCCGGCCGCGGATACCGGCGTCACGCGCCCGGTCGTCGCGCTGGCCGCGTTCGCTCCCGTGGGGGTCACCCGTACGGCAGACGCCGAGGCGGATACCGTGCGTCGTCGTCCCAAAGCGATAGAGGTGAGCGACGCGTACGAACTGCGTCTCAGAATTCACCGCTACTTATCGTACACCACGGTGCCGCTCTTTATTGTGCAATCGGTGGCGGGCAATCAGCTCTTCCAGGCCGACAAGTCCGGCGCCCTGCGACCGGATTGGGCGCGCAACGTTCACAAAGCCGGCGCGGCCGCGCTCGGCGGGGTGTTCACCATCAACACGGTGACAGGGCTCTGGAATCTCTGGGAGTCCCGCGACAACGACGTTGGACGTACGAAGCGGCTGCTGCACTCGGCCCTTCTGCTCGCCTCCGACGCGGGATTCACGTACTCGGGGATTGCGCTCGCCAATGGCGGGCGTCAGAAGCAGGCGTCGCGAACCAGCCACAAGAACGTCGCCTACTACTCGATGGGCGCTGCGCTCGCCGGTTATGGCATCATGCTCGTCGGCGATCATTAGCGCACGCTTGAGCGCGCGCTTCGCTGCATGTGCTTCCACGGATCAGTGCTGTCGCGGCAGGGTAACACACATCGGGGACCAAGCCTTTCACCGTGAAGCACTGGGTGCCATTCCATGATTGATAGACGTGAGAACTCGATGCCCGAGGACGCGCGGTGCGACGGCGGTTGCTCGCTCCACGATGCCTTGAACGCTCCCGCGGCGATTGAACGGCGAGCGTTCCTGCGCGCCGGCGCCCTGGCACTTGCGTCGCTCGGAATGCTTGGGCTCGGCGCGCGGGCGGCGGCGGCAATGACGGTGAGCGAGGTCAGGGCGCTCGCGGGAAGGAGCGGCGACCGCCACGAGGAGAAGCGCTACCCGATGCCGACGACGGACAGCGTGTCGATCGATCGCGATAACAGCGTCATCATCGCGCGCGCGGCGGGAAAGATCTACGCATTCTCGCTCGCCTGCCCGCACCAGAATACGGCGCTGCGCTGGAGCGCGGACGACAAGGAGTTCGTGTGCTCGAAGCACCACTCGCACTATCGCGCAGATGGTTCGTTCATCGAGGGTCGCGCGACACGAGACATGGATCGCCTCGCCATGCGTCGTGATGGACAGACGCTCGTCGTGGAGATCGACACGCTCTACCAGCAGGACCTGAATCTGGCTCAATGGACCGCGGCATTCATTCCAGCATAGCGACATGACAGACGAGGCACTATTCGGCGGGTGCGAGGCTTGCGTGAGCCGCCGGGATTTTCTGGGGCGCGTCGCGCTGGTGGCCGGAGCGATGATCTTGGCGGGTTGCTCCGCGAGCGATCTCACGGGCATAGGCTCAAACCCGCTTCCAGGCGGCCCGATCACGGTGAAGCTGTCGGACTACGCGGGACTCGCGACGGTCGGCCAACCTGTGGAGATTCGCACGTCGAGCGGCTCACCTTCCGACGTAGCGGCGGTGCGCACCGGAACGAGCTCCTTCGTCGTGCTCTACATGGCCTGTACGCACGCAGGAACGAAGGTGAACATCCAGGGCCAGATCTTCAGTTGCCCGAATCATGGTGCGCGATTCAGCAGCACAGGCGTCGTGACCAACGGTCCCGCCACGCGTTCGCTCGCGCAGCTTACGGTCGTGTACGATGCGACGTTGGGGACGATCACGGTGTCGTGAGTGATTGTTTGCTCCGCCGGCTACTACCGCCCTGTCGGCGTGGGGCAAGCCCGAACCAGATCAGGCGGGCCTGATATCGCCGCGGCAATCCTCTCGCGGGCAAGCGCCTCTACGCGGATCCGACGGCAGGATCTTGGTGGACCGACATCGCGCTCGAGCTGAGCCGAGCGGCGTCGACGCTCGCGAAGACGATCGCGAAGTAGTCGTGCCCCGTCGCGGGAACGGTTGATCGCGTCTGGCGCCCCCGCCCCCGATATCGTATAGTCGAGGCACACAAGCAACTGCTCCGTGTACGTTTCAGTCAGTCCATTTCACGACTGGAGATTCCCATGTCGATGTCGATTCCACCGCGCGATGACTCCGCGCTGCCGTCTACGGTGCTCGGAGACGAGGATGCTCTCAAGCGCGCCTTCCTCACCGAATACTCCACACTGAGTGTGGATGCACGCGCCGGTCTCGGCGACGCCGCTGCCTCTCTTGCGCCGAAGGTCGTGGAAGGGGCCTTTGTGCGCGCGTGGGACGCACGCGCGCAGTTGAAGACTCCCGAGGAGCTGCATCAATTCCTCGTGGACGACGTGCATCACGCGGCCGCGCGGGCGCTGAGTCGGCGAGCGGCCGCGCACCGCTTCGGAGGCTCAGCGCCGCACGTCGGAGGCTCAGCGCCGCACGAGGGATCGCATGCGACGTCGGGGGAGCTGGATCCCGATCAGTCGTGGGCGCACATTCAGCACGCGCTGCATGGCGAGGAACACAGGCCGGGCACGTTGGCCGCGGTGGCGGCAGCGTCGCGGCACGAAGCGGCGGGGCATATCGGCGCGGTTGGAAAATCGAAGTCCGTGTGGATGGCGCTCGCGTTGGGCGCCGCCGCGATCGTGGTGGTCGTCGTCGGCATGCTCGCGTTGGAGCGGCTGGCCGCGAAGGGCAAGGTCGCGAAGGCGGTCAACTCTTCCGACGCGCGCCCGATCACGACGCCGGCGGGCCGTGCGGGAAACGTCGACCTCACGGATGGCAGCACGGCACACATGGCGCCGGAGTCGAAGCTCATGATCCCGAAGGACTTCAGCGCGACTCTGCGCGGCGTGAAGCTCGAAGGAGCAGCGACCTTCGACGTCGCGAAGGGACTCGCGAAGCCGTTCGAGGTCTATGCGCGTAATTCCGTCGTCGTCGCCACAGGGACGTCATTCACCGTGAGCGCCTATCCCTCTGATTCGACGATGACGATCGTCGTCGGCGAGGGGTCGGTGAACGTTCGGCACGGAGACGTTTCGCAGGCCGTGGCCGCTGGCGCAGGGCTCGTGATGCGCGACGACGGCAATTCTCATGTGGCGAGCGCCGCGGAGCGCGACGAAGCCGCAGGGTGGAAGACCGGGACACTCGCCTTCGAGAACCGGTCGCTCAAGGACGCACTGGTGCTGATGAAGCGCTGGTACGGCTACGAGATCAGAGTGCCCTCCCCAGCGTTGCTCGATCGCAAGGTGACGATGCGCGTGTCGCTCGACTCGGGAATGCAGGCGATCCACCTCATCGAGAAGAGCTCGGGACTCGAGTTCGGCTATGCGGGCCAGAACATGGTGTATCGCGAGCCTGGCTCGGCGAAAAAATAAGAAGGGCCGTTCACGATCGCTACAACTGCGCCCGCGCCCAGTAGCAGAGCTTGTCCACCAGCCTGTTGCCGGTGCCGAGGGACGCCAGCTGCTCGAGCGTCACCTGCCTGGAGCGCGTGATGTCGTCCTCGAAGTATCTGTCCGCGTCCGCCGCGTGGCGGCGGCTGACGATGACGACTCCGCACTCCGCGTTCAGCGCAAAGGAGCGCGGGTCGAAGTTGATGGAGCCGACGAGCAGCAGCTCCCCATCGGCGATGACGGTCTTGGCGTGCATCATCGTCGGTTGATACTCGTAGATGCGCACGCCCGCCCGAACGAGGCGCGGCCAGGTGTGCCGGCTCGCGCGCTGCACGATCTTCTGATCGTGGTACGGGCCGGGCACGAGAATTGTGACGTCCACGCCCCGCTCGCTCGCCGCGCAGAGCGCATCGATGAACGATGCGGGTGGAACGAAATAGGCGTTGCTCACGTGCAGCGTGCGCGTCGAACCGGCGACGCATGCCGCCATCACACGCTGAGCTTCGGAGGCACCGTTCGCTGGCGTGCTGACGACCGCACAGACGGGCACGTCGCCAGTCGGTTGTAACTTCGGGTAGTCTCGCCCATGCAACAGCAGCTCTTCCGTGCACTGGTTCCAGTTGTCGGTGAACGCGCCCTGCAACGAAGCGACGATCGGACCCGTGAGACGCACATGTGTGTCGCGCCAATGCGCTGGGCTCTGCGCGTGACCCGTCCATTCATCAGCGATGCCGACGCCGCCGGTGAAGGCAACGGTTCCGTCCACGATGAGCAACCGGCGGTGGGTGCGGTGATTGTACTTCATCCAGTCGAACCAGCGCATCCGCCGGAACCAGGCGACCGTGCATCCCGCGTCGCGCATCTGCTGCACCAGGCCTTTCGGCATCGGCTCGGTCCCCTCGCTGTCGAGCACGACACGCACGACCACCCCGCGGAGCGCCGCGTCGGAGAGCGCTCTCGCGAAAGTCTCGGGTACGACGCCGGCCCAATACACATAGGTCGAAAAATGAATGGTCGAGCGGCTCGCGTGGATTGCGGCGAGCATCGGGGGAAATATCTCGTCGCCATTCTGGTACAGATCGACCGCATTGCCCTCGGAGATGCACTCGCCTGCCGCCCCGTGAAGCGCGCGCAGAAATTCGTCGATCGACGTTCCGATTTCAGGAACGTTCATCACCCGATCCTGATGATGCGCCTCGGCGTTGGCCGCGACCGTGATGTAAATGAACGCCAGCA
>DATCGM010000039.1:0-3538 GCA_036508915.1 Gemmatimonadaceae bacterium | reverse complement strand
CGATGTCCGGCCGAGTGTTCTCCACGACGACGCGAAACCCGCGCACCTCGTAGTGTTCGATGCTCGCAGACAGGTCGCCTCCGAACAGCGCCGAGCGAAGACGCGCGAAAAGACTTGTCATTGTCGGTGCGTGTGCCTCACTTGATCGCCGCCACCCGCGCCGCGCCCGCCGCAAGCACACGCTCGCGGGCCTTGCCGATCGCGTCCATCGTCTGCGTGGACGATCCCCCGGTCTCCACATCCCACACCGTGGCGAGCGCGCGGTCATAGTAGTCCGTCCACGTCTGCAGGATGTCGCGCTCCTTCGCCGCATCGCCACCGGCCGACACGGTCGCACGCGACAGCGCCAGCTCCGTATCCAGCCGGGCGATTGCCGCGCGCTCGAGCTCGGCCACCACGTTGCGAGCCACCTCACCGTCGGCGCTCGTCAGCGTGAGCGCCGACACCAGCGCGGCGATGCCGACGTTCTGCAACGTTGCCGCCGACACCTTGTCGATACGATCGCCGTCCGTGTGATAGAACTGATCGGTGAAGTGCCAGAAAAGGACGCCGGGCTTCTTGAAAGTGAGAAATGGCGTGTGGTCGCTTCCGCCTTCGAATGGATTGGTTCGCACGACCCAGCCGGTCGTCGCGGCCTGGTCGAGACAGCGCGCAAGCAGAAAGTCGTTGAAATAGTGCGGGACGATCTGATCCTTTCTGATCGGACTGCCGCCCCATTCGGAGTGATGATCCTCTCCACGCGTCCAGACCGCAGACGGATCCGGCATCTTCTCGATGAGAAATGTGCCGCCGGTCTTCTTCGTGTTCTCGCCCACCATGTCGAGGCTCAGGCCCCAATGCACTCCGCGCGTGCGGACGGAATCATCCGCGAGGAAGTTGCGCGTCTGCGCGATCTCGTTGCCGAAGAGCATCGTGATCGTGCGACGCGGCTGCACGGCGCCGCTCTTCGACAACGTCGCGAGCACGCGCGCGATCTCCGCCAGGGCGCCCACGCCGGATGCGTTGTCGTTGGCACCGGGCTCCTGCACATGGGCGCTGAAGACGAACCGCTCGTCTGGCCGTTCGGTGCCGCGCACCTCCGCGACGACCGTTCTCTCGACGGACGGGAAGAGACGCGTCTTCGTGATGGCGCGAACGCGTACTGGCCCGTGGGCGAGCGCTGCGCGCAATGAGTCCATCGCGCCGCGCGAGATCGGCATCCCCCAGGCCTTGCGGACGGTATCGAGTGGAATGGAGGAGAACTGAATCGACGACCGGTTGATCTCGGGCTTCGTGTACGCCGGCATGCGATACGCGAGCACGCCGATGGCGCCGCGCTTCTGCACCGCCTCGCTGAAGAGCTGTCCAACACCCGCGTCGGCGAGCACGATTTTCCCCGCGACCTTCACGCGATCGAAGTCGGCCGGCGCTGCCTTACCCACATCCACCACTTCGGCGAACACCCCGGAGTCCGGCGTCGAGTACGAATTGATGGCGAGCATGTTGAGATTCGTCGCCATCTCGAGGAGCGGCGAGCGATCTCCGACGATCGTCAGCGATGCGCCCTGGAGATCCCAGGCCGGTCCGCGCAGGGGTCGTCGCTCCACTCGGTAGACGAGGCGCGCCGACTTCCCCGCCGAATCCTCCTGCGCGTATCCCGCGGCGCGAAGCTGGCTGACCACCCGATCCATGCTGGCGTCGAACGCCGTGTTGCCGGGCCAGCGGAACCATCCTCCCATGTACGCCACGAGCTCGCGCGCTCGCTCGCCCGAGTACTCGGCGCGTGCCAGCCGAAAGTAGCGATCAATCGCCGGCGAAGCCGCGCGCGACGATTGGGCGTGAACGCGGAGTGCGAGCGCGGCGACGAGGAGCGCCGCGCGACACGAATAGCCGGCCGCCGCGAACAAACAGGCTCCGCCGTGTAGGACCTCCCGAGGTTCTCTTATCTCAACGGTCATCGCCTCTCCTGTTTCCGGCGAACAACAGCTATTCAGTGGCAGACTCTCCCTCAATCCACTCCCCTTCTCCTCTCGTCGCGTCAGCGACCGCTGACCGCAGCGCCGTGACATTCTGTCGAGGAACGCGCAGACGATAGAGTACGCCAACTCCATACTCCTGCGCGACCACCTCGGCCTCCAGGGCTGGAAGCAACTGCTGCACGGCCGTGATGCTCGGATACCCGATGGAGAGAGCGACCTCGACGTAATCTACCCGCTCGCCACGTGGCAGAGTCTCGAGCGCGAGTTGAACCGCGCCACCATATGCCTTCACGAGCCCACCAGTGCCGAGCTTGGTGCCTCCGAAGTATCGCGTCACGACGGCGGCGATCTCGCCTACTCCGCTGTGCGTGAGAACGGTCAGCATCGGACGTCCCGCGGTGCCGTGTGGCTCGCCGTCGTCGCTCATTCCAATGCGGCTCGTGCTGCCTGGCGGGCCGGCGATGTACGCCCAGCAGTTGTGCGTCGCGTCCGGAAATTCCGCGTTCATCTCTCGCATGAACGCCTGCGCATCCTCGGGCACGATCACTCGTTGCACCGTGCAGATGAAGCGGCTTCGCTCGATCGACTGCTCGACCCGGTGCCGCTCGGCCGGCACGGGATAGCGCTCGGCGTCGCTCATTCGCTGCTTGGCGTCAACGGACATGTGTCAGCGTGCGGAACGCACCGACCTCACGTATAGCGCTTCCACCTTGGTGCGAGCCCAGGGTGTCTTGCGTAAGAACGTCAGCGACGATTTGATGCTCGGATCGTTCGTGAAACATCGTAGCTCGATCGTACGTCCGAGCCCGTTCCATCCGTAGGCGGCCACCAGATGCTCCAGCATCATCTGAAGCGTGACTCCGTGAAGCGGGTCGCTCGATCCCATCATGTCATCCGCGAAGTATTTGTGAGGCGTACGCACCGCAGGGCGCACGAGTGCAGCCTATCGCACGAGCGCACCACTGTCCAGAGACGTGGTGCTGCGGAGACACTCACACCGAGCAACTCCCGTCCTCGCATCCGTCCGGTGACGCGGAGGTCGCGACCGGCACGACGGAGGACTCGTTCCATGCCTGTCGCAACGCATCCAGCAGCGCCTCCGGAGGCTGCGCGCCCGACACGCCGTACTTCTCGTCGATCGCGAAGTAGGGCACGGCACTGATTACGAACAGGCGCGCGCGCTCCTCGTCGGCACGCACTTCGGCGGCGTAGGCGTTGCTTGCGAGCACGCCACGCGTGGCATCGGCGTCGAGTCCGACTTCACTCGCGAGACGTACGAGTACGTCGAGCTCACCGAGCGCCTCGCCATCCGTCAGATACGCCTTGAACAGCCGCTCCACCATCTCGGCGCGCTTGCCGTCGCTCGCCGCGAAGTGAATCAGCCGATGCGCATCGAAGGTGTTGCCCACCTGCACGCGATCGAAGTGAAAGTCGAGCCCTTCCTTGCTGGCCTCGGCGGTCATGTTCGCATTCATCGCTTCCGCCCGATCGAGGGGGACGCGGTACTTCCGCGCCAGTAGCTCCGCCTGCTTCTCGGCGTGCCGCGGCGGTGCCGTCGGATCGAGTTCAAAGCTGCGCCA
>DATCGM010000038.1:0-20731 GCA_036508915.1 Gemmatimonadaceae bacterium | reverse complement strand
CGGCCCGCGCGACGGTCAGTGTGTAGCGACCGTCGGACGCCGTGACTGCGGCCAGCTTGCGCGCGCTGATGGAGACTGTCGCGGCACCGAGAAGCTGGCCGCCGGAGTCGGTGACACGGCCCGTGATGACGGTGGAGGCTTGTCGCTCGGGGGTTCCCGGCCGGATGGGTGGCAGGGTGAGAAAGACGGCGGCGAGCAGCGACGACGCGCCACGCCGGCACGCCAGATAGCGGGTGAAGCTCATGAGTTCCTCCAGGGTGAGACCACGGAGGGGAGACGTGCGCCGAGCGGGAGCTTGCACACGATCAGTCAGGAATTTCCTGTCGCGCACTACAGACCGTCTTGCCCTATATTTGTCCCCAGCCCGCTTACCCCGTCATCATGCCCGCCCGCCGCACCCCTTCCAGCTCACGATCCGCCCCTTCGCGGGGTCCTCGCGGCGCGCGCCCGGCAGAGGACAACTCGGCGTCAGACGCGCCGCACGGGTCGCGCCCTGAGCAGGTCTACCAGCGGCTGCGCGACCTGATCGTGCAGGGGCTCCTTGCACCCGGCAGCCGCGTTGTGGAGACGGAAGTCGCCGCGCGACTCGGGGTGAGCCGTACCCCCGTGCGCGAAGCGCTGCAACGTCTACAGCAGGAAGGCTTTGTCGTTGGGGCGCCTGGAGCGCAGCAGGCTCGACTCACCGTCGCGCCACTGACGCGCGCGGACGTGCACGAGTTGCTGAACATCGTCGGTGAGCTCGAGGGACTCGGCGCGCGGTGGGCGGCCGGACTTCCCGTTGCCGAGCGCCGCGCATTGACGAAGGAGATGAAGGCCATCAACGCCGAATTCTTTCGCACTGGGCGTACGGCGCCGATCGACCATGGACGGCTCTACGAAACAGACGAGCGGCTGCATCGCAAGATCGTGGAAGCGTGCGCAGGTCCCCGCCTCATCGCCATGCACGACAGCGTGAAGCCGCAGGCGGAGCGCTACATCCGCATGTACATCAGCATGCTCACGAGCGACATCAAGGCGTCCGTTGCCGAGCATGACGCGATCATCGACGCGATCGACGCCGGAGAGGCCGACGCCGCGCAGAACGCCGTGCAAGCTAACTGGCGTCATGCGGCGGATCGCATTGCGAAGGTGATCGAGGTCGCGGGAGAGCGCGGTAGCTGGTAGCGGTAGTCAGCGCTTCACGCCGTCCAGCGCCTTCTTTGCCTCTTCATACTTCGGGTTGAGCGCGAGCGCTCGCTCGTATTCGGCGCGCGCCAGATCTCGTCGGCCGGTCTTCTCGTAGATGTGGCCGAGGCGGAGGTGCGCCACCGCCTGCGTGTTAGTCGTTGCGTCCTTTGGCGGGCTGGCGATCCACCGCTTCGCCGCGTCCTCACCCTTGGCAAGCTGCTCCCCACTCATATAGGCGACGCGCGCGATGGCGAGGAGCACGTTCGTCTCTGACGGCGCGTGCACGACGACCCGGTCGAGCATGGCGAACGCATCGTTCCAGCGCTTCTCGCGCGCGTAGAGATTGACGAGCGCGTTGTAGCCGACACCGCTGTCGGGCGCTGCGGTCACGGCGCGCTGATAGGCGGCCTCCGCTTCGCGCGGGTTCTTCTCACGATCAGCCAGCAGTCCGTATGCGAGCGCACCGCGCAGCTTGCTCCTCTTGTCTATCTCCGCGGCCTGCTCTCTCGCCTTGTCCATGCTGCCGCCGAGAAAGCCCGGCGCGAGCATGTAGTACTGGAACACGCCGGAGCGCGCGTCGATGTTGTTGGGATCGAGCTCCACGGCCCGGTCGAACTCGCGCTTCGTTCGCTTCGCGAGAAAGGGAAGCTTGAACTTGCTCGTGTGCATCGCGGCATTGCCCAGCGCGTTGCCGAGCCAGAGGTGGCAGTCAGCCACATTTTCGTTGATCGCGGCGCAGCGCTCGAACTGCTTGATGCCCTCCTCGGTTTCGCCCTGTGCGAGCGCTATCCGCCCGAGATAGAGAACGGGCGTGACGTCGTTCGGAGTCGCTCTCGCGAGCGCCGCGTATTCCTGCTTCGCGACCTCCCAGTTGCGCGCGTCGAACTGCTGCCTGGCGTGCGCAAGCGCCGGAGTGCCTTGAGCAATGAGCATGGGACTGGCGGCGATCACGAGAAGAGCGCCGAGATTGAGTTCGCGCATGTGGAGCTCGCTGGTGGCGTGTCGGCGGTTGTACGAGCACGGTTCGGCAATGTTCCAGGCGATCGTAGCCCTATCGTGCCGGCTTCACCCCTTCGAGCTCCTCGCGCAGCTTGATGAAGCTTTCATACCGCGCCTTGCTCACGTCGCCGCGAGCCACCGCGTCGCGCACCGCGCATCCAGGCTCCACGCTGTGCCGGCAGTCCGCGAAGCGGCAGCCACTGAGAAAGGGCCGCAGCTCCGGAAAGCACTGGTCCAGCTCCGTCGGCGAGAGCGCCCACATGCCGACTTCGCGTAATCCCGGCGTATCGACGACGTAGCCGCCCTCGGCGCCCGGAAGTGGATGCACGAAGCCACCGACGGTCGTGTGGCGTCCCTTGTTCACCGACTCGCTGATCTCGCCGACGCGAAGGTTGAGACCGGGAAACATCGCGTTGAGCAGCGACGATTTGCCGACACCTGACGGCCCGGTGAGGACGCTGACGACTCCGGCCAGTGCGTCATGCAACGGCTCAAGTCCTTCGCGCTGTTTTACGCTGGTATAGTGGATGGTGTAGCCGGCGCGCTCGTAGTCCATCCACCGCTTTCGCGCCTCATCCGCGCCGCCGACGAGCTCCACCTTGTTGATCACGATGCGCGCCGCCAGCTCGTTCGCTTCGGCGATGACGAGAAAGCGATCGAGCATGCGCGGATGCGGCTCCGGGTTCGCCGCCGCGAAAACGATGACCACCTGATCGACGTTTGCCGCAACGATGCGCTCGCCGTGTCCGCCGCCGGGATTGCGGCGCGCAAGATGCGAGCGTCGCGGAAGGATCTCGGAGATCGCCCACGCACTATCCTCGCCCTCCTGCTCGAGCACCACGCGATCACCAACGGTGAGCTTGAGCGTTTCGGCCGCGGCGGAGATCGTGTCGCGCCTCAGAGAGCCATCGGCGCGCTTGCCGGAGTTGCTCTTCTTCACCCGTCCGCGGAGTGACGCTTCGATCGTGACGCCGTCATCGCGTCGAACACGCCAAATGCCTCCGGTGCCGTTCAGGACGACACCATGGACTGTCCCTGGTTCCGTCACTCGTCGTCGCCCGAATCGGCCTCGTCGTGCGTCACATCGAACCAGCGACGCGACGGCTCACCACCCGATCGGCCGGCGATCAGCGCGTGCAGCACGCCGCGCACCTGTCCGAGTGACAGTGCGCCGACCACCGCGCGTGCGTCGTCCTCGGTATCGGATTCCGCGAGAAAATCGGTCTCGAGATGGCCACTCGGCGACGTCGCGCCAATGCGGCCCCATTGCACAAACAGAAGATATGCGCCCCACGGCCGCTCCTCATGCCCCGTAACCGCGGAAACGATCTCGACGCTGTACGAGAATCCGTCGCTTCCCTCGAAGGCGGCCGGTCGGCCATGCACGGCGGCGTAACCGCCGATGGTGTTGACGTCACCGCGCGAATGATCGGCGGGAAGATGCTGCCCTGGCATTCGCCGCTCGCTACTTGTTGCCGTGCAGCGCCTCTTTGATGACGCCGCCCGTGATGAAGGCGACGTTGGCAGGGCGTTCGGCGAGCCGGCGCATGAGGTACGGATACCACTGCGTGCCGAACGGGACGTAGCAGCGGACGCGATAACCTTCCTTGACGAGCGCGTCCTGCAGATCGCGTCGCACACCGTACAGCATCTGGAACTCGAATCGGTCGTTGGCGATGCCCTGCTCCTTCGCAAAGCGCTTCGCCTCGGTGATGATTGCCGCGTCGTGCGTCGCGATGCCGGGATAGTTGCCCTTGAGCATGAGCTCGTGCATGCACTTCACGTAGGTCGCGTCCACATCCTTCTTGTCGGGATACGCGACCGACGGCGGCTCCTTGTATGCCCCCTTGCAGAGGCGCACGCGCGCCTTGAGCGCGTTCATGTGCTCGACGTCCGCGAAGGTCCGATAGAGACTGCTCTGCACCACGACGCCGACGTTCACCTTGTACGCCGGATAGAGGCGGTCCTCGAACAGCTTCAGCGTGATGTCGGTGTAGGCGCTCGACTCCATGTCCAGCCGCACGAAGGTGTCATACTGCTGCGCACGGCCGAGGATGTCCTGCATGATCGCGACGCACAGCTCGTGATCGATGTCGAGCCCCATCGCCGTCAGCTTCACGGAGACGTTCGCCTGAAGCTTCGATTCGTGAATGCGATCGAGGAGATTGAGATATGCGTCGCGTGCCGAGCGTGCTTCCTTCTCGGTGTACACGCTCTCTCCGAGGAGATCGAGCGACGCGGTGATCCCCTTCGCGTTGAGCTCGCGAGCAGCCGCGAGTGCCTCCTCCACCGTCTCACCCGCGACGAACCGGCTGGCGAAATGTTTCGCGAGCCGGCTGTTGCGGACGAACTTGAAAACGCGAGGCTGATTCGAGAGGTAGAGAAGCGTGTTACGAAGCATGAATCCTCGAAGCGACGATGACCGGCCAGAACCGGGGAGCAGCGTGGAATGTAATCGCGGCGAAACGCGTGGTCAGGGCGCCGGACTGCGCGTGACGGGGTAGTTGCGCTTCGCGAGGTACGCGTCGAACGCGTTCCAGGTGACGAGACCGTCGTCGGATTCAGGATCGAGCAGATACATGGCGAGCCGGCCAAGAGGCTGGTTCGTGCGCACCACGTACTCGTTCGGAACGTCCCGCTGCGGACCAGTAGCCTCCCAGCGGCCGATGACGCGCACCTCGTTGTGTCCCTGGAAGGGGCGCGGCGATCGCACGACCGAGTCGACGGCGAACCGCTCGACGTGGCTTGGATGATCGTTCGCACCGAGCCGCTCGACGCGCACGCCGTGAAGGCGGAGCAAAGCGAGTGCCGTCGAATCACTAAGGTAGTAGGCGGCCGGCATCCGCCGAACGAACGTCGGCACGAACCGGTCGAACACCGGCATCAGACGAGTCCGCATGTCACCGGTACGGCGCAGACCCTTCGGCACACCCGGCTGCGTGCGCGACGAATCCCCGGTCCGGGCCAGCATCTCGAAGATGACGGGCGCTGCCGCAGCCGTCTTCGGAAGGTCCGCGGCGAGTGCGATCTGCGGACGCGCGGAGCTCGTGAGCTCGCTATCCGCGCGCTGCTCCAGCGACCGCATCTCGCTGCCCCGCTCAGCGACGAGCGACAGAAGCTGCTTCACGAAGGAATAGGTGGACTTCACCCGCCGCTCGAAGGGGTCGTGCGAGAACGCCTCGCTCAGAATCGAGACGCGGCCACGCAGCCCGTAGTAGTTCGTGCCGAAGCGCGGGTGATGATCGTACGTGTACCAGCCGCTGTGCACGGAATCCGTGCTCACCTCGCGTCCGCCGCCATCGTTGAAGTTGCCGTAGTCGAAGATCTCGTAGCCATCGCGAGTCCGGACGCGCTGGCGCAACTCGGTGAGCAGACCGCGCGTGTAGTCGCCGAGTGGCGCCGACGGATGCAGTGAAGGCGAGTAGGTTAGCGCGTAGCCGTGAAAGCTGCCGTCCGTCGTGTGCAGATCGACGAAGACATCCGGATCCCACGCATTGAACATCTTCAGCGAGTTGCGGGTCTCCGGCGCTTCTGCCTTGATGTAATCGCGATTCAGATCGAGCCCCTGCCCATTCGGCCCCTGCGTGTTCGGCCGCTGCCCCACGAGCTCGGGCCCGTTCTGCGAGCCGCGCTGCCGCTCCTGCGGAAGGAATCGCTCGTTGCCGTCCGCGTTGTAGATCGGCACCGCGATCAGCACGATCGAATCGAGAACGTTGGGACTCCTCGCGAAGGTCAGATCGCGCAGCAGCGCCTGAAGTGCCTCTTTGCCCTCGACCTCGCCTGCGTGGATGTTCCCCTGCACAAACACGATCGGCTTGCCCGTCCCGCGTGCTTCTGCGGGCGTGTGCACCAGCGGCCGCGACGCGATGACGTACGGGATCTCGCGCGACTCGTTCGTACGACCGATCGACCCGAAGGCGAGCGGTGCGCCGAGCGCCCTCAGCGAGTCGAGAAATGCGACGACGTCATCGTAGCGTGACGTCTCCAGATAGTTCGTGCGCTCGGCGCGCGTCGACGGAAGATCGCGAGTCGCGACGATGGGAACGGACACACCGGAACGCGCCATAGCGCCGCAAGAGGCGACGCCCACAGACAGCGAGAGGGCGCCGAGCATCGCTCGCCGCCCCCGTAGTGCACTACGCAAGTGAATCACAGGCTCTCGAGGTAGATGGTGAAGACGCTTAGTGTACCCCGGCGTTGGTGATTGCTGCTAGAGGGGCCCGCCAACGCAAAACGGGCCGGCAGCTAATGCCGGCCCGTCAGATGCTCGACCACGGCGATTGTCTACTGGCCGATCTGGTCCAGATTCTCGGGCTTTGCCGCACCCTTGGCGCGCGTCTCCGCGGCGGCGGCGGGCGGCGCACCCTGCTCGATGTCGACCTTCACATTACGCTGAAAGTCGTTGATGTCCTTGTCCTTCGCGCCAGCGCCAACGAGCGAGCGGATTGCGTTCGCCGCCGTGCTCACGGGCACGCCGCGCGATACGATGTCTGCGAGGACGGTGAAGGGCAGCGTCAGCGAGCGTCGCAGCCCGCTCTGCTTCTTCAACTTTCCGAGCTCGACGGCCGGCACACCGGCATGCATCGCCGACGCAGCCGCCTTGATCTCGTCCGCGGTCGCCAGAGCGCCGAGCGCGCGATGCGCGGTTGCCAGATCGAGAGCGAGATTGCGAACCGCCACCACGATGTGTGGCCCGTCCGCGCCCTTGACGACGCCCTCATTCACCTTGTCATACAGTGGCTCGACCGGAATGCCCTGTGCCTTCGCGGAGTCCACGACCGCGGCAATGGCCGCGCGCGACGGCGCGTCGAGCCGGGGAAGGACGCGAGGATCCTGCGCGTTCGCCGAGGTAACCGAGGCACTGGCGAGTGCGGCCACCATCATCAGACTGCGAGTCGTACGCTTGCTCACTTGGTGCTGTCCTCCACGACCAGCGCGCTACTTGGCATGCCGAAATCGTCACCCGACGACCGCGGCGCGGTTGGATCGGCCATCCACTGCTTTCCGTTCACTCCGTTCACGACGAAGGCGTAACGATGCACGCCGACAGGCACGGACGCTGTGACGCTCCACACACCCTGGTTGCTCGTCGCGACCAGGGCGGAATCGTCCAGCCCCCAATTATTGAAGTCCCCAACGACGGCGACGCTCCGCGCCGTGGGCGCCACGAGCACAAATGTCGTCGGTTCGATGACGCCACCCGACGCGGTGCGCGGATGCACACTCATGACGCCAAGGGTCGCGACCGCGACGATACCGGCTGCCACGGCGGCGGTCCACGCGGGATGATGCGTGATCGATGCGCCGACGGCGAGCCATCCCCGCATACGACGGCGCCGCTGGGCGTAGAATCGGCGCACGCGAACCATGACGCGACGCTCGAACGACTCGTCGAGCTGCACGGGCCGCTGTAGATCCTGGACGATCATCTCGAGCGTCGTACGTCCCCACTCAGGCACTGTGAACCTCTTTCAATAGTACGCGTAACCGGTCGCAAGCGCGCAGGACACGCATTTTCAACGCCGAGACGCCGACACCGGTGATCTCCGACATTTCGTCATATCCCACCTCCTCCACATACTTCAGGAGGAACGCTTCACGCTGATCCTGGCTGAGCTCGCCAACGGCTCGCTCGATCTCTTCCCGCCACATCGTCTGCTCGGCCGGATGCTCCTCCGAGGCGTTGAGTAGCGCTCCCTCGTCGTGCACGAACGTCTGGCTGCGGCGCACGCGCCGTGCCCCACTCGTCCGGCATCGGTTGACAAGGATGCGAAAGAGCCAAGCACCGAAGCGCTCCGGCTCCTCGCACCGCAACAGCGACCGGTAGGCACGGGTGAAGGCATCCTGCAACGCCTCCTCCGCATCCTCCCGATTGCCCAGCATGTGCACCGCATAACGAACGTACCGGTCTCGATACCGCGAGACGAGCGCGCCGTACGCGTTCACATCGCCATGCAACACCCGCGTGACGAGCTCCGCATCCGAGCTCTCCATGCTTTCAAGACCCAAGGTCAACACCTATGGTCACAGTTGGCACGTTCATGAGCCGGCTCTCACAGGACACTCCGGTTCGCATCCACCCGTCGTCACGTCGAGAAATCTACGGCAGGGGGGGAGCCGTGCGCAGAATAAAACCGCTTGCGCCCCCGGGCGTGGTCCAGTAGAAGCTCCGACGGAGCAAACCGTCCGGGGAAACGCCCGTTTAGCTGCTCCAGCTCCTCCACGAGAGCGACTGCGCCGACGCTGTCCACGTAACGGAATGGCCCGCCCCGGAATGGAGGGAAGCCGATACCGAACACAGCACCAACGTCGCCGTCGCGCGCGGAGCGAAGGACGCCCTCCTCAAGGCAGCGCACGGCTTCGTTCACCATCGCGAGCACACAGCGCTGACGGATCTCCTCGGCGTCGATCTCCCGGCGCTGTGGGCCGTGGGGGAGTAATTCGTACACCGACGTATCCACGGCGTTCTTCTTCCCCTCCGCGTCGTAGAGGTAGAACCCTTCCTTGCCCTTTCGGCCCGTGCGTCCCGATTCGACGACCCGGCGCAGCGACTCGCTCGGCGCCATTCGCGCACCAAATGCCTCGGAGAGCACGAGACCCACCTTTCCACCGACGTCGATGCCCACTTCATCGAGCAGCGTGATCGGGCCGACGGGAAATCCGAAGTCGAGCAGCGCCTTGTCGATCGCCTCGATGGCCGCGCCTTCATCCAACAGCCGGCCGGCCTCGTTCATGTACGCCGAAAGCGTGCGCGTCGTGTAAAAACCCGGGGCGTCGTTCACGACGATCACCGTCTTGCCGAGACGCTTGCCGTACGCGACCGCGGTGACCGTGGCGTCCTTGTCCGTCGCCGGCGTCACGATCACCTCGAGCAGCGGCATCTTGTGCACCGGGGAGAAGAAGTGCATCCCCAACACACGGTTCGGCCGGGCCGCCGCTTCCGCGATCTTCGCGATCGGGATCGTGCTCGTGTTCGACGCATAGATGGCGTCGTCGTGGAGCACCGGCTCCGCCTCCTTCAGGACGCGATGTTTGAGCGCGATATCCTCGTACACCGCTTCGATGACGAGATTGGCGCGACCGAAGCCTGCGTAGCCGGTCGTGCCGCCGACGAGAGTGAGCTGATCCTCGTACTGGAGGCGTGTGATCTGTTTCTTCTTGAGCCGTTCCTTGAGGACGTCGCTCACTGCGGCGAGCCCTTTGCCGACGCGCGCCGTATCGGTGTCCTTGAGCCGCACCGGCGTTCCCTGCTGCACCGCGACGGACGCGATGCCCGCCCCCATGAAGCCTGCGCCGATAATGCCAAGTGTGGTGATCGGCATGGGCTCGGGAGCGGGAGGCAACACGCCGGAATCCTTCTTCAGCGCAGTCGTGGCGAAGAAAAGAAAGACGAGCTGCTTCGAGACGTCGGAGACGGCCATCTCGCCGAAGGCGCGCGCCTCTTCGCGATAGCCCGCCTCGCTGCCCTTCTCGTAGCCGGCTTGCACCGCGCCGATCGCAGCGAGGGGCGCGGGATAGTGACCGTGCGTCTTCGCGAGCACGCCTTCCCTGGCCTTCCTGAACACGATGGCGCGCCCGATCGGATTGTCCTCGAGCAGCCGGCTCGCCGTGCCGCGATCCTTCGGCGAGTGCTGCACATCCAGCTTTCCGTCGGCGAGCTTGCGCGCGCGGTCGAGCGCGACCTCGCGCAGTATGGCCGGATGCACGAGCTCGTCGACGAGCCCCATCTGATACGCCTTCTTGGCGCGCACGTTGCGGCTCGTGAGGATCATGTCGAGCCCGCGCTGCAGACCGATCAGTCTCGGCAGACGCTGCGTGCCGCCGGCGCCGGGAACGATGCCGAGCTGTACTTCCGGCAGCGCGAGCACGGTCTTGGGGTGATCGCTGGCGATCCGGTAGCGGCACGCGAGAGCGGTCTCGAGTCCGCCGCCGAGACAGGCACCGTGAATCGCGGCGACGACGGGAACTGTGAGCGATGCGAGTCGGGCGAGCAGCGCCTGGCCTCCACGGCTGAGTGCCTCCGCGTCGGCGGCGCTCTGCATCGTGAGAAACTCGTCGATGTCGGCGCCAGCGAGCCACGTGTCGCTCTTGCCGCTCTCGAGCACGATGCCTTTCACCGAACTGTCGCCCTCGAGCTGTGCGAACATCGCGGCGAACTCGGCGCGCAGGCCAGCGGTCACCTTGTTGACCGGCTCGCCGGGAAGGTCGATCGTGACGACGGCGATTCCGTCGACGTGCTGGAGTGTGAGGGCAGGCATCAGTTCCTCTCGATGACCATGGCGTGTCCCATCCCGCCGGCGGCGCAGACGGTCATGAGACCAAACTGTCCGCCGCGTCGCACGAGTTCGTTGCACAGGGTCGTGAGAATGCGGCCACCGGTGGCGCCGAAGGGATGACCGATGGAGATGGAGCCGCCCATCACGTTCAGCTTCGCACGATCGACTTCGCCGACGGGCCGACTGAAGCCGGCGCGCTCGGCCCACTCCTTCGATACGAATCCCTTCAGGTTGCACAACACCTGCGCGGCGAAGGCTTCGTGCATCTCGATCAGATCCATGTCGCCGAGCGTAAGGCCGGCTCGCTCGAGGGCGATGGGGGCCGCGAGCACTGGCCCCATGAGCAGTTGCTCGCCCGGATCGAGGGCGGCGTAGCTGTAGCTGCGAATGTAGGCCAGCGGCTCGTAGCCGAGCTCTTTCGCACGCTCCTCGCTCATGAGCAGCACGGCGCTCGCACCGTCGGTGAGCGGCGACGTGTTGCCTGCGGTGACCGTTCCATACTTTCGATCGAACACCGGCTTGAGCGCGGCGAGCGCTTCAATTGTGCTATCGGGCCTAACTCCATTGTCCGCAGTCATCGCCTCGAATGCGGGCGGAACGAACAGCGGGACGATCTCCGCCGTGAGCCTCCCGTCCTGCGTGCCGGCGGCCGCCAGGCGGTGCGACCGGAGCGCGAACTGGTCCTGCTCTTCCCGCGGAATGTGATTGATCTTCGCCATTTTCTCCGCTGATTCGCCCATCGACTCTCCGGTGGACGGCTCGGCGATCGCGGGGGTGATCGGCACGAGATCGCGCGGACGGACCTTCGCGAGCGCGCGCACGCGAGCGCCGAAGCTCTTCGCCCTGGATGCCGCGACGAGTGCGTCGCTCATACCGCGCGAGTGAAGAATCGGTACGTTCGACAGCGACTCGGCTCCCCCCGCAATGATCATGTCGGCGTGGCCGAGCGCGATCTGATCGGCGGCGTCGGTGATCGCCTGATTCGCTGACGCACAGGCGCGGCTCACCGTGAACGATTGCACGCCCTTCGGGAGCAGCGGTAGCAACGAGACCTCGCGCGCGATGTTCGGCGCGAGCACCGAGGGCACGACGGTTCCGTAGATGATCGCCTCGACCAGCGTCGCGTCGATCTCGGAGCGCTGGATGAGCTCAGCGACGCAGCGCTTGCCAAGCTCGATCGCGGAGAGGGACTTCAGGGTCGTTCCCGATTTGGCGAACGGGGTTCGGAGGCCGGCAACGATGGCGACACGGCGACCTGGAGAGCCGAAGATAGGCATCCGTTGAAGGTACGGCGCGATTAGCTTGGCGGGAGTGCCAACTCAGTTACCGTCTCCCGACACCGAGCGCCGGCGTGCGCTCGAAGCGCTCTCGTCCGAGCGATTCGACCTTCTCGTCATCGGCGGAGGCATCACGGGTGCCGGCGTCGCGCGCGACGCGGCGATGCGCGGGCTTCGCGTCGCGCTGGTGGAACGGGACGACTTCGCAAGCGGGACGTCGAGCCGGTCGTCTCGGCTCGTGCACGGTGGCGTGCGGTATCTCGAGCACGGGAAGCTCGCCCTCGTCGTCGAGTCCAGCCGCGAGCGCCGCACCCTGCTGCGCATCGCTCCTCATCTGGTGCGACCACTTCCGTTCGTGTGGCCGGTCTATCGCGGTGCACGGATCGCCCGCTGGAAGCTCTCTCTCGCGCTCACCCTCTACGACGCGCTGGCGCTGTTCCGAAATGTGGGGCGGCACGAGCGTCTCGACGCCCGCGGCGTGCTAGCGCGCGAGCCGCGGCTGCGCGCGTCGCAACTGACGGGCGGAGCGCGCTACTGGGACGCCGCGACCGATGACGCGCGCCTCACGCTCAGCACGATTCTCTCGGCGCAGCAGGCCGGCGCGGTGATCGTGAATCATGCCGGCGTCGCGGAGCTCATTCGCGAGAGCGATCGCATCGTCGGCGCGCGTGTGGTGGATGCGGAGACGACTTCAGCGATCGAGGTGCGCGCGCGCGTCGTGGTGAACGCGGCGGGGCCGTGGAGCGATCGTATCGAGGCGATGGCTCGCACCGGCCCGGTTGCGGGCGTGCGCCGTAGCAAGGGCGTGCATGTCAGCGTGCATCGGACGCGGGTGGGCAACGTCTCGGCGCTCACGCTCATCGCGCCGCAGGACGGGCGCGTGATGTTCGTTCTGCCCGCCGGTGCGTTCACCATCATCGGAACCACGGACACGTTCGACGACGTCGCGCCGGAAGAGGTGCGAGCGACGAGCCACGATGTGGCGTACCTGCTTCAGGCGGCGAACCACTACTTCGCCGATGCGCGGCTCACCGAGCAGGACGTGGTGAGCGCGTGGGCGGGTCTGCGCCCTTTCGCCGCCACGGCAGCCAGCGGGTCCGACCCAGGCAGTGTCTCGCGCGAGCACGCGATCGCCGAGACGTTCGCGGGGCTGGTGAGCGTGACGGGCGGGAAGCTGACGACCTACCGCGCGATGTCATCGGAGGTAGTCGACGTTGTGCAGCGAGTGCTGGGCCGTGCACGAACCTCTTGCCGTACCGCCGATGCGCCGCTGGCTGGCGGCGATATCGCCGACGTCGCGGGCGCCATCGCCGAGGCGGCTCGGCTGGTCGAGGATAGTGCGGTCGCCGAGCGTCTCGTGCGCGCGCACGGGTCCGCGTGGCGCGACGTGTGGTCGCTTGCGCAGGCGGAGCCCGCGTTGCGCGCGCGAATCGCGCCCGGGTGTCCCTATCTGCTCGCCGAGTTCCGGTACGCCGTGCAGCACGAGCTCGCGCGGACTCTCAGCGATCTGCTCATTCGCCGGACGCCGGTGGCGTTCGAGACGGCGGACCACGGCCGGAACGCGGCGCAGCGGGTCGTGCCGGCTGTCGCCGAATGGATGGGATGGGATGACGCCGCAGCCAGCGCGGCGCTCGACGCGTACGATGGCGACATCGCGCGGCTGTTCACGATCGAACCAGTTCCGGTACCCGGGTCGCCGCGGCGCGCGCGCGCGAGTCCGTAGGCGCTCGCCGGCAGGAACGCGGCGCCACGGCCCGCCGGCGCATTGGCAGCGAGCCACGCCGGGCGGACGGCGGAGGGGGCGACGCCTGGACGAATTGCTATCTATTTAGATAGTATCTTGTTGGATACTATCCATTTGGATAGTTTATGGGGTGCCTCCGCGTCGGCGGCATCCCTTCGCACACCGTTCCCATGGCCAATCCCTTCATCATCGGCGTCGTCGTCCGCGGATCGGCCTTCACGGACCGCGCGGCCGAGACGGCCGGCGTCGTCGCCGCGCTGCGCGAGCCCGGCGCGCGGCTGCTCGTCTCGGGCGAGCGCCGGATGGGCAAGACGAGCGTGCTGCGTCGGGCGGCCGAGCTGGCGACGCGGCGCGGCGGCGGCGCAGCGCTCGTGGATTGCGGAACGGCGGGAACCCCGGTCGAGGTGGCCAACCGGGTGCTCACGCAGGCCGCCCGGGCGATCGGGCGGGACTGGGGACGGGCGGTCAGCGACCTCGGACGCACGCTCTCGCTGCGGCTGCAGCTCGGCACCGACCCGCAGACCCATCTGCCGACCGTGAGCCTCGAACCGAGCGCCGCCGCCATTCCTCGCACGGAGCAACCCCGCGTGCTCGAGGACGTGCTCCGGGCGCTTGACGCGCGCGCCGCGCGGCTGCGGCGCCCGTTCGGCATTCTGCTCGACGAGGTGCAGCGCCTGCTCGTCGCCCTTGGAGCCGACGCGCCGCGCGAGTCGGACGCGCTCGTGGCGGGAGAATGGCGACTGCGCGGCATCCTGCAGGAGCTGCCGCATCTCTCCGTCGTGCTCGCGGGATCGGAGCCCACGCTGTTCGCCGCGATGCAGACGCATGGCCGAGCGTTCTATCAGCAGTTCACGCCGCTGCACATCGGACCGATCGCGGCTGAGCATTTCTCCAGGTGGATCGACGACCGCGCGTCGAGCGCCGGCCTGAAGATCACCGGCATCGGCGCGCCGTGCCTCGAGCTCGCCGGCCCGCGAACGCGCGACATCGTGCAACTTGCACGCGCGGCGTTTTCGCGCGGTGTGGAGGATCCGCGGCCGAAGCGCGGCCGAGCGCGTGGCGAGGGACATTCGCTCGTCGCGGCCGCCTATGCGGACGTCGTCGCCTCGCAGGCCGATCCATTCCGCGGCACGTGGGAATCGCTCGCGGTCGGTCAGCAGCAGGTGCTTCGCGCGGTGGCCGCCGCCGATGCCGGGATGACGACCGGCGCGACGCGAGTCCGGTTTGGCCTGAGTGCGAGCGGGCCGGTGATCAAGGCACTCGCGGCGCTCGCGGATCAGCGCCTGATCGCGCGCGACCAGTCAGCTGCCCCGGGATGGACCTTCGACAATCCATTCTTTCGCGGCTGGGTCGTGGCGAATGCCCTGCCCGACATCGGGATGTTTCTCCCAATCACGCACCGCAGTGGAGCGTGACCGCATGGCATCCCGAGGCCCGCCCGCCGCTTCGCTCGGGATGACGCGCGATCTCAGACCTCGTCTGCCTTCAGCTCGTGAATGGTCTTGAGCTCGGTGATCTTGAGCGTTCGGAGCATCGCCGGAAGCTTCAGCAGCGCGATATCGCCGATCTTCTTGCCGAGCAGTGCGCGGCCGATCGGCGACGACATCGTGACGTGCCCCTCATCGAACTCCAGCGCATCGCCAAAGACGAGCGCGTACGTCTCGACGAGTCCGGTTTTTTCATCCGTCACCACGACGTGAGAACCGAGCCCGACGCTATCGTGCGCGATCTGCGTGATGTCGATAGAGGACAGCTTGCTCAGGCGCTCGCGGAGTTGGTTGAGCCGAGCCCGCACGAACTGCTGGCGCTCGAGCGCGGCCTTGTATTCGCTATTCTCGCGCAGGTCACCCATCTCTACCGCGCGGCGGATCTCTCCTGGCAGGGTAACGTTCAGCTCGAACTGGAGCTTCTCGACCTCTTCCCCGAGCTTTGCTTTGAGCGCTTCAATCATGAGGCTGCCGGACCGCGGGACACAAAAAAAAGTTGACGCCCGACCGTAGGTCGGACGCCGCATACTTTTATTCTATCCTCTGCTCCCAGTCGTGGCAAATATCCGGTCGTTTACGTGACCCTCTCCGTCCAGCAGATCGAGCCTGGCGTCGTGCGTCTCAGGCTCAGCAGCTGGCGCGGGCGCGCCATGGGGTACGACGTGAGCGCGTACCTGCTGCACGGCGTGCTCGTGGACACCGGGTTCCCCGGCGTGCGCGCCGAATTGCTCGATGTGGTTCGCACGCTTGCCCCGCGTGGGGCGGTCGTGACGCATTGGCATGAAGACCATGCCGGGAATGTGTCCGGGCTGGCGGCGCTCAGGCTGCCGCTCCGCATGCACCAGCGGTGCGAGGCCACTCTTCGCGCTCGGCCTCCGATTCGCCATTATCGGCGCATCGTCTGGGAACGGTCGGCGCGGCTCTCGGTGCCGCTCCTGGACTTCGATCCGGCTCCCCTGCAGATCATCGAGACGCCCGGCCATACGGACGATCATCTCGTGGTGTGGGACGCGGAGCGCCGCATCCTCGCAAGCGGCGATCTCTTCCTCGGCGTAAAGGTGCGCGTGGCGCATAGGCACGAGTCGCCGTTGGCGCTGTTGCGGAGTTTGCGTGCGGTCGCGGCGCTCGAGCCGCGGATTCTGCTCGATGCGCACCGTGGCGTGGTGGAGAACGCGACGGAGCTGCTACGCGCGAAGATCGGGTGGATGGAGGAAACGATCGGAGAAATACAAGCGCTCGCCGCGACAGGCTGCGGCGAGCGTGAGATTCAGCGGCGCGTGCTCGGCCGCGAGGCGCTCGTGGGTTGGGTGAGCTTCGGCGAGTACTCGAAGCTGTCGTTGGTGAAGGCCGTGCTTGGATGCTTCAGTTCATCGGTGCATCGGTAATTTCGCGTCCGTCTCGGACGACTCGTGCGGAGCGCCATTCGCCTTGGCAAACTCATCCCGCAACAGCTTCATGTTCTTCTCCCGCTTGTCGAGCAGCCTCTTCAGCTTCCGCGGCTTGTGTCGAGCGTGAGCGTACGCGGTGAGCAGAGGGAGTGCCACCGTATTGTCGAGGTAGCAGACCACCGCGTCCGGCAGGCGGTCCGGATCAATCTTCCCCCAACTGACTGCCTCGGCCGGGGTCGCGCCGCTCAGTCCACCGGTGTCGGGGCGCGCGTCGGTGATCTGGAGGAAGTAGTCGTGACCCTTCTCGTCGATGCCGAGCACTTCCTGAATCTGCGGCTCGGTCTGTAGCGCGAAGTTCTTGGGGCTGCCTCCGCCGCAGATGAACACCGCGCTCTTGCCCCCGCCGCGCTTCGCGCCGAGGACGATCGATGCCGTCTCGTTGACGTCGGCGTTCGGGTCGATCACGCACTTGTTTCCCCCGAGCGACAGGGCGGCGACATTCATGCCGATGGACGAATCGCCGGGCGACGACGTATAAACCGGCACCCCGCACTCGTACGCTACTCCGAGCAGCGACTTGTTGCCTAGCCCAAGCGCCTTTTCGCGTTCGCGAATGTACTTGCCGCAGAGCGCGTGGAACTCCGCGCTGCTCATCGCGCGCTGGAACTCGGGGCCCTGCACGATCTTCCGGAAGAACGCGTCGGTGCTCAGCAGGACGTCGTAGTCGAAGAAAATGTCGTAGATGCGAACGATGCCTTCTTCGCGCAACACGGTGTCGCTTGCTGCTGGATTACCACGGTGCATCGAAAGGCCGAGGCCGAAATGCGCGTCGTGATAGAGATTCGCGCCCGTCGAGATGATCCAGTCGACGAATCCGGACTCGACGAGCGGAATCAGCGCGGCCATGCCCAGGCCCGCCGGCGTGAGAGCACCGGTAAGCGTCATGCCGATGGTGACGTCCGGTTCGAGCATCTTCTGCGTGAAGAGCTGGCAGGCTTCACGGAGCCGCGCGCCGTTGTAGGCCAGGAATGTCCCGTCGATCAGATCGGCCGCCGTCTCCGAACCGTCGATGCGCTTTGGCGCGATGCGTCCACCCTGCAGGAACCTGGAGGTGTCATGCGCGGTGTGCTGCTCGCCGGCGTCCTCGCGCTGCTCGGCGGCACGCTTCTGCGCGCTCTTGTTGCCGGCAGCGAAGGCTTTCTGCTCGCTGCCGTTCTCTGGTGCGATCCTCTTGCCCGTGCTCTTCCTGCTTGCCATGTCGCGCTCTGCTGGGAGTATGTGACTACTTCGGGTTCACTGCGTTGTATGCCTCGATCACGGCATGCGCCGCTTCCGCCGGATCGTCCGTCAGCAGCATGAGATCCATGTCGCCCGCAGAGATCTTTCGTTCCGCCAGTACGCGCGACTGCAACCAGCGGAGCAGTCCGGCCCAGTAGTGCCGGCCGAAGAGAATGACCGGGAACTGATAGATCTTGCCAGTCTGAATGAGCGTGAGCGCCTCGAACGTTTCGTCGAGCGTGCCGAAGCCGCCGGGGAAGATAATGAAGGCGCTCGAGTACTTGATGAACATCGTTTTCCGAACGAAGAAGTATCGGAAGTTCACGAGCGTGTCGACGTAGGGGTTCGCGCCCTGCTCGAAGGGCAGCTCGATGTTGCAGCCGATCGAACGACCCCCACCTTCCTTCGCGCCCTTGTTCGCCGCCTCCATGATGCCCGGTCCGGCCCCGGTGATGATGGAGAAGCCGGCGAGGGCGAGCAGGCGCGCCGTCTCCTGGGCCGCGAGATACTTTGGGTCGTCCGGCGCGGTGCGCGCCGAGCCGAAGATCGAGACACCGCGCTCGACGGTGGTGAGGTCGTCGAAGCCTTCGATGAACTCGCCCATGATGCGCATGACGCGCCAGGTATCGGTCCGCCGGAAGTCCTGCGCCTGTGTGACGCCGCCCGCGTGGGGCGCCCGGAGCAGCTTCTCGTCTTCGGTGACCGGGCCGATGAAGTCGCGGAGGTCGTCGTCGACCTTGCGTGTCGCTCCCGAGCTGCGTTTGTTCGATTTCTGCGACGGCGGCGTCCTGCCGGCCGCGCGATGTCCCTCCTCAGTCCGCTCGCGCAGCCCATCCTGCGCCTCGGCCTGCGCGGCCGCAAGCTGAGCCGGATTACCGCGCTTGCCGGTCGCCGTGCGCGGGGAACGCGCCTTGACCGCCTTGGACCTGGACGTCGGCGTTTCATCCGGAATTGCGCGTGCAGACTTCTTTTTCGTTGCTTTCGCGGCGCGTCCAGTGGACACCGCGGATTTCGCGCTCGAGCGCGTCGTGCTCCGTTTACGAGTAGCCATGCGGGAGTGTACTCGAACGACGGGGCGTCGCGCCAGCGATCTCCGCCGCGCAGCTTGCTCTCGCGCGCACCGTGGGCTTTTCTTCGCCGATGCCGTTCTCGCACTGCGCATGCCGGTAGTCGTCCTCCTCGCCGACGGGGCGCGACTTGACGCGTTTCAAGGCGATCTGAGCGATCTGCCCGCGCTGCGCCGATTGCGCGAGGAAGGTGGACTGCACGCGATCACGAGCGTGTTTCCCTCCGTCACGGGCCCGGCATACACGCCCTTTCTGATGGGACGCTTTCCAGGACCGATTGGAGTGCCTGGGATCCGGTGGTACGATCGTACGCGGAACGCGTGCGGGTGGCCCGATCACTCGCGCAGCTACGTCGGATTCCAATTCTCCCGCTTCAACGACGACCTCGACGCGCGCGCGCCGACGATCTTCGAGCTCGTGCCGAACAGCATCGGCGCGCTGAGCGTGGTGACGCGTGGTCTCGCTCCGTCACGCCGTCATGGAACGCTCACCCCGCGCTCCGCCCTGCGCGTCGCGCTCACGCACTTTCGCGGGCGGGCGGAAGGGTGGCTGGACGTCGATCTCGAGGTTGCGGAGACGATCGTTCGCCGCCAGCGCGAGGATCGCCCCGACTACTTGTTCGCGGCATTCGTGGGCGCGGACAAGTCCTCGCACGCCCGCGGGCATGGGAGCGCCATGGTCCGCTCGGCGCTGCGCATCGTGGACGATGCGGCCGGCAGGTTGCGCGCCGACGCGGAAGCCGGCGGGTGGTGGCCTGACACGCAGATGTGGATCGTGAGCGATCACGGCCACAGCGAAGTTCGCGCGCACGAGGACCTGGCGGGAGTCGTCGCCGCCACAGGAGCGCGCACCGTCGCGCATCCGTGGTCCGCGGGGTTTTCGCCCGATGCCGCGGTCATGGTGAGCGGCAACGCGATGGCGCACATCTACGTCGATTTACGCCAGCGAACGCGTCCCTGGTGGCCAGCGCTGGAGACGCGGTGGAGCGCGCTGGTGGATTTGCTTCTCGAGCGGCCGTCGGTCGACCTGCTGCTGCTGCCGCATTCGACCGATCGCTGCGAGGTGCGGAGCGCCGCTCGTGGACGCGCCCTCGTTTCGCGAGAGCGTGACGTCTACCGGTACGAGCGCACCACCGGCGATCCACTCGGCGCCGGCGCCGATCTGCGTGGCGACGCAGACGAGGTGTACGATGCGCTGCGCGACAGCGACTATCCCGACGGGATCGTGCAGATCGGCAATCTCGCCGGCTCCGCGCGCGCCGGTGATCTCATTCTCTCCGCGGCGCCGGGCTGGGACTTTCGTGCGCGATATGAGCCGATTCCCCATCTGAGCGCGCACGGTGCCTTGCATCGCGATCACATGCTCGTGCCGCTGCTGACGAATCGTCCGCCGGCGCGCGAGCCGCGACGCACGACGGATGTTTTCGCGAGTTCGCTGGCGGCGCTCGGCATTCCAGCGCCCGCAGAGCTCGACGGGGAGTCGTTTCTCTAGTCGCACGTCAGAAGGCGCGGCGATCGACGCGAGTTGATCGGAGCGTGGCACGCGGGCAACTTACGTGTCATGCGGTGGACACGCCTCTCACTCCGGCTCGCGCTACGCGCGCTTCGTCATCCGGCGACGGGTGCGGCGCTGCTGCGCGTCGCCTGGCGCTTTCGCCGTCGGAACTGGTGGCGCCGATTTCCTTTCCTGCCTCTCCCGGCCGGCGACTACGTGCGCTGGCGCATGCACACGGCCTACGGCGACGACCACGCCATTCCGCCTGTGGAGGACGTGGAGCGGTACGCGCGATGGGCTGTGCGTAAGCCGTGATCGACGCGGCTGCTGGCGCCGAGATCGCGACTTACACCCCCGCCGAGCTCGCGCGCCTTGCGAAGGCGCACGCCTACGCGCTCGGCTTCGAGCTCGCGGGCATCGCCGCCCTTGGCCCCGCTGACACGGCGGATGCCTTCGACGCATGGATCGACGCGGGACATGCGGGCGTCATGCACTACCTCGAGCGCGGCGTGGAGAAGCGGCGCGACTCGCGTCGTCCCCTGCCGGGCACGACG
>DATCGM010000037.1:0-19418 GCA_036508915.1 Gemmatimonadaceae bacterium | reverse complement strand
GTGTCGCCATGCGGAACGAGAAAGCCTGTCTCACCGTCGCGCACGGATTCACGAATGCCCGGCGAGTTCGACGCGACGACGGGTGTCCCGCTGGCCGCCGCCTCGAGATTGGTGATTCCCCATCCTTCCTTCGGCGACGCGAACACGAGCGCCCAGGCCCGGCGAAGAAGCGCCAGCTTCTCCGTCTCGTCGATACGTCCAAGAAACCGTACGCGTGCGCCAAGGTCAAGCGAAGCGGCGAGCTGTTCCAGTGCGGGGCGGTAGTCGCCGGCGCCCGCGATCTCGAGCGTCGCCGTCGGGTGGTTCATCGCCGCGAAGGCGCGGATGACGAGGTGCACGCCCTTGTACTTCTTCAGCCGGCCGAGATAGGCGAACGTCGGCGTGGCGGCGCGCGTGTGGTCCCGCGGCGTGTACGCAAAAGTGTCGATGCCCGGGTAGATCACCTCGATCGTCTCTCGCGGAATGCCTCGCTCGGCGAGGTCGGCTGCGGTGCTCATGCTGATCGCCTGGAAGGGGACGCCCTTGTAGGCACGGCCAAGCGGACGCTCGGAGAGCCACACCGCGGAAGCGAGCGGCGCGGAAAACTCCTGGAAGGCCGTCGAGCCGAACAGGTGCGGTACAAGAGCGACGACCGGCGGACCGCCCCACCGAGGCGTGTAGAGCGGCACCTTGTTCACATCCTCGACGAGCAGATCGAATTGCGCGCCGGCGAGTTCGCGCTGGAAGTGCTTGCGCGCCAGGAAGGGAAAGGTGTAGCGCGTGCCGACGCGAATCACGTCGATGCCGTCTAGTCTGGTGTACGGATCGCAGCCGGGCCAGCCGCCGCAGAGCAGCGTGACCTCGTGCCCGCGGCCTGCGAGCCGTCCGAAGATCTCGTGCAGATGGATCTCAGCGCCCCCGGCCTGTGGATTGTCGCGGTCCTGCCAGTTGACGAGGAGCAGCCGCACTACATGCGCCCCATGCGCCGCGCGAGAGCGTCGAGCACGCCATTGACGAACTTGGCGCTCGCCGCGCTGCCGTAGCGCTCCGCGAGGGTGACCGACTCCTGGATGATCACCTTTGGCGGCGTGTCGCCGATGGTCAGCTCGGCGGCGGCCATGCGCAGCACGCACCGCTCGACGGCACCGATGCGCTCCATGCGCCAGTTCGTCGTCACGTCGGCGAGCTGCGCGTCGAGCTCACGCTGCCTGTTCGCCACGAGACGTACGATCGGGCCAGCGACGCGACGTTCCTCGGCCGTGATCGCCATGTCGTCCCACACCTGCGTGGCGACCTTCTCGAGGTTGCTCGCGGCGCCGCGCATGTCCCACGCGTAGAGCGCCTGAAGTGCGCGCGCGCGCGCCCGCGTCTCAACCCTCGTCCGCGCCATCGAGCCGTTCAAAGAGGTCCGACATCTCGAGCGCGGCGATCGCCGCATCCCAACCCTTGTTTCCGAACTCGCCGCCAGCGCGAGCTTCGGCTTGCTCCATGTTGTCCGTCGTCAGCAACCCGAAGCCGATCGGGATCTCGTACTCGCTGCTCGCATCCGCGAGCCCGCGCGACGCTTCGCCGGCCACGAAGTCGAAGTGCGGCGTGTCGCCGCGGATGACAGCGCCAACGACGACGATCGCGTTGTAGCGCTCCGTCTGCGCGAGGCGCCGAGCGGCGAAGGGAAGCTCCCACGCACCGGGCACCCAGACGAGATCCACATCCTCCGAGGCAACGCCATGCCGGACGAGCGCGTCCATCGCGCCGTCGGCGAGCCTGCTCGTGATGTTGTTGTTGAAACGGGACGCGAGCACGGCGTAGCGCCGGCCCTCACCGTTTGGAACGCCGTTGAATTCAGCCATCTCGGATCAGGATGCCAGCAGGTGACCGAGCTTGTCGCGCTTCGTACTCATGTAGCCGGCGTTCTCGTCGTTCTCCGGCTGCACGATGGAAACGCGCTCGTCGACGATAAGGCCATAGCCCTCGAGGCCGACCATCTTGCGCGGGTTGTTCGTGATGGGACGAATGGACTTGAGACCGAGGTCGAGCAGGATCTGCGCGCCGATGCCGTAGTTGCGCAAATCGGGTGCGAAGCCGAGCCGCTCGTTCGCCTCGACCGTGTCGGCGCCGGCGTCCTGAAGCTCGTACGCCTTGAGCTTGTTCAGCAGGCCGATGCCCCGCCCTTCCTGATCGAGATACACGATCACACCGCGGCCTTCGGTCTTGATCATCTCCATCGCCGTCTCGAGCTGCCAACCGCAGTCGCAGCGCATGGAATGAAAGACGTCGCCGGTGAGGCAGCGCGAGTGCATCCGCACGAACGTGTTCTCGCCGTCGCCAACGTCCCCGTACACGAGCGCGACATGCTCGTGCTCGTCCACGTCGTTCCTGTAGCCGACGATCTTCCACGTGCCGAAGTTGGTCGGCAGGCGCGCCTCGGCGATACGATGCACGAGCCGCTCGTTCTTCAGACGATGCGCGACGAGTTGCGCGACACTGATAAAGGTGAGGCCGTGCTCCCGCGCGAATTCGATGAGCTGCGGACGCTTCGCGGTCGTGCCATCCTCGTTCAGAATCTCGCAGATCACGCCGGCGGGGTAGACGCCGGCAAGTCTCGCGAGATCGACGGCGGTCTCCGTGTGACCCGTACGTTGCAGCACGCCGCCGTCGCGCGCCCGCAGGGGGAAGATGTGTCCGCCGTGGTGCAGGTCGCTCGGCACCGTGGCCGGATCGACGATCGTGCGGATCGTTGTCGCGCGGTCCTGCGCGCTGATGCCAGTCGTCACGCCAAAGCGCGGCGACGCATCGACGCTCACGGTGTACGCCGTGCGATACTCGTCGAGATTGCTCTCGGCCATCGGAGACAGCCCGAGCTGATCCACGCGCTCGCCGGGAAGGGCGATGCAGATCAACCCGCCCGCCCGCTTGATCATGAAGTTGATCAACTCAGGTGTGACGAGCTGCGCCGCGCAGATGAGGTCACCCTCGTTCTCGCGATCCTCATCGTCGGCGACGATGACCAGCTTTCCTGCCGCGATGTCGGCAACGGCTTGTTCGACGGTATTGAATGGCATAGGATTTAAAGCGCAGGTCCTTCGCTGTGCTCAGGACGACAATACTGCACGTAGGGCGCGACAAGCTGGCGCACGTACTTGCCAAGCATGTCCGCTTCCACGTGCACGCGGTCTCCGGCGGCGAGATCACCGAGCGCCGTGTGCCGCCAGGTGAACTCAATGAGTGATAGCTGAACAATCCCCGGCTCGGGAAGAGCGTTCACCGTGAGACTCACGCCGTCGATCGTCACCGAGCCATGGAGCACCACCAGGGGCACGAGCTCGTCGGGAAGCCGTACGTCGACGAGGATGGCGTCGGAGGCGCGCTCGACGCGCTCCACGACTCCGACGTCGTCCACGTGCCCCTGCACGAGATGCCCGCCCAGCCGGTCACCGAGACGCATGGCGCGCTCGAGATTCACGCGCCGCCCCGCGTCCCAGTCGCCGATCGTCGTGCGGCCGAGTGTGGTCACCACAGCGGCAACAACGAACCAGCCGGGGCCGGATGTGCGCACCGTGAGACAGGCGCCGTTCACCGCGACGCTCTCGCCAGTGGTCAGCCCGGTGTAACGAGACGAGATACGGAGCTCACGCCCCACCTCCGTCCGCTCGACCCGCTCGACGACGCCGACGTCGTCTACCAATCCGGTGAACAATTCAAATAGCTCCAGCCCCCTCACTCGGGAGGCGCATAGACCGTCATCTCGTCGTCCCCAAAACGCCGCGCATCGATCACGCGCCAGCGCCGCGCCTCCCCGAGCGTCACCGGTGGAAGTCCGGCGAAGGCGTTGAGCGCACCACCCCCGAGAATCAGGGGTGCCCGGAAGATAATCAGGCGGTCGACCAATGCCTCCTGCAGAAACGAGGAAGCGAGCCCCGCGCCGCCCTCCACGAGCAGCGTGCGGATGCCCGCGACCCGCAGGGCCACGAGCGCATCCGCGAGCGAGGCCGCGTGCACGAGCGTGACGCCTGCATGTTCGAGCGCGGCGGCGTGGGCGGGATCCGGGGCCCAGCAGACGACCATCGTTGGTTGCTCCCGCGCCGTCTGCACGAGCCTGGAGGTGAGCGGCAACCGCGCGGACGTATCGAACACGATGCGCGCCGGCGGAACCCGAGGTGGCGCAGCGACGTCGCGGACGGTGAGCAGCGGATCGTCGGCGCGCACCGTACCGATTCCCACCGCGATGCCATCGGCTCCGGCGCGCAGCCGGTGCACCTCGCGCCGCGCTTCCTCGCGCGTGAGCCAGCCGCGCTGCCGAGTGTGATCGGTCAGCGCCCCGTCGAGCGACAGCGCGAGCTTGAGTTGAACGAACGAGCGCGACGACGCGTGTGCGTGGAAGAAGGGCGCGTTCAGTTCGCGCGCGGCCGGCTCCTCGATGCCGACGAGAACCTGTACGCCCTGCTCTCTGAGCCACTCCGCCCCGCCCTGCGCCACAGGGTTGGGGTCGGCCGTCGCGGCGACGACGCGACTGACGCCAGTGGCGAGAAGCGCTTCGCTACAGGGGGGAGTCTGCCCATGATGGTTGCAAGGTTCGAGGGTCACGTACATCGTCGCGCCGCGGGCCGCGTCTCCTGCCGCGCGCAGCGCGTCGATCTCGGCGTGCGGCGCCCCATAGCGGGTGTGCCATCCCTCCCCGACGACGACGCCATCGCGAACGACGACGGCGCCGACCATCGGGTTCGGCGCCGTCTGTCCCCATCCGCGTTCAGCGAGGGAGAGCGCGCGGCGCATGAATGCGCCGTCGTCTGGCGCTGCCACGCGCGCTCCCTCTGTCATGCGATTTACAGGCCGAGTCGGAGACCGACCGAGTAATACTGCAGGGACTTGTCCGCGCGGCCACCCTGGAATCCGTTATACGTCTGCACCGTTCCGCCCGACACCTGACCGACTTCACCAACAAGCTTGAAGAGCGGCAGGTTGAGCGCGGCGTCGAAGAAGTAGTTCCTGCGCTGCATCGACTGCGAGGGGCCCGGAATAGAGGCCGTGACCGACGTGAGGCCTGGGATGCCGACGGGGTTCACCGTCGCCGAGATCTGCGCCGACTGGTCGTACTTGTCCATGCCGCCACCAGCCGCGAAGCTGAAAAGCAGCAGGCTCTTGCTGGCCACGACGCGCCACGCCGTCGTATTGACCGTCAGATTGTTGACGCTGAGCGAGTTGTTCCCCGACGCGCCGGTGATGCTCGTCGTCGGCAGATCGCGCTTGAGATAGGTGAACGACACGCCCGGTACGACAATCGACTCGGACAGCAGGCCGACGCGCACGCCGTAGCCAATCTGGAGATTCTGCTTAGGGGTCACGGATACCGAGCCCGAGGTGACCGTCGGCACGTACGCGGCGCTCACGAGCACATCGACGCCACCAACGTTCGTCAAGCCGAGCGGAATACCACCGAACAATCCGATCGCGGCGTCCGCGGTTGGAAGGCCGACCCACTGATCCTTCGTCGGCAGCGCTGGGTTCTTTTGTGCGCCGCTCGTGCTTTGCGTGAAGCTCTGCACCTGCGGCAGCGAGCTCTGGAAGGCATTGAGGCGCACACCGATGGAGAAGTGCCCGAATCCACCGAGCGTCGAGCCTTGCCCCAACGTCGCGTTGCCGCCGGTGAGGGCGAGGCCGAGCTGTGGTGCCATGAACTGATAGATGTCCGACGCTTGCTGGCAGGCGTCCTGTGCGACGCGCTGCGAATCCGGAATGCCGGCCGTCGTAGAGCCGGGCGGGCAGATCGAAGTCGCCAAGTCTTGCGCCCCAGCACTGGCAACAGCGAACACCGAAAGGCCTGCGGCGACCAGAAGATGTCTCTTCATGCTTTCTCCTCGGAGATGCGCACCTGACCGGTCCCGCGCACAATGCGCCCGATCCGGTAGGATGCGATGTGGGCCGACGCGACGCTTGCCTCGACTGCGGGCATGCTGGCTTCGTCGGCGATGACAACCATTCCTACACCCATATTGAACGTACGGTGCATTTCGGCCCGCGATACCTCGCCGGCCGTCTCGAGCTGACGGAACACGTTTGGCACCTCCCAGCTCGATGCATCGATGACCGCGTCGAGCGTATCTGGGAGCACGCGAACCACGTTTCCCGGCAAACCGCCGCCGGTAATGTGTGCCATTCCGTGGATTCGCGCCAAAACTGGCTTGAGCGCGGAAAGATACGAGCGGTGCACGCGAAGCAAAACATCCGCAACCGTCCCATCCTCGCCGGGGAAACCATCACCCGAGCCGAGCTTCATGCGCTCGCTCACGATCCGGCGAGCGAGCGAATACCCGTTCGTGTGCAGGCCGCTGCTCGCTAGCCCTAAGAGCAGATCTCCCTCTTCCACGCGATCGGCACCGAGGATGCCGTACTCTTCGACACAACCGACGATGAAGCCGGCCAGATCGTAGTCGGGCGGCGTGTAGATCCCAGGCATCTCCGCCGTCTCGCCACCAGAGAGCGAACAGCCATTTTCCCTGCAGCCAGCGGCCACCCCGCTCACTACCGCTTCCACCACCTCGGGGAGCAGAATCCCCGCAGCGAAATAATCGAGAAAAAAGAGTGGGACTGCCCCCTGCACCAGCACGTCGTTCACGCAGTGATTGACGAGATCGTGCCCGACGGTGTCGTGCCGGTTGGCCTCGATCGCGACGCGCAGCTTGGTCCCGACACCGTCCGCGCTCGAGACGAGCACGGGACGCTGAAAATCGGCGGGAATGCGAAACATTCCGCCGAACCCGCCGAATGCCCCGCGGGCCCCTGCCGTAAAGGTGGATTCGACGACGGCGCGGATGCGGCGCTTCACCGCGTCCGACCGCGCGATGTCGACCCCCGCTGCCGCGTAGTCGAGCCCACCCTCGTCCGTCACGATACGCTTTCCTCTTCCTGTTCGAAGGCCACGAGCTGGCGGAACTCGACAACCCGCTCACCGATGTCGCGACGCGTGATCTCGAGGAGCCGCTGGACGGAGAACTTCTCCACCGCGAAGGAGCCCATTGCCGATCCTACGACGACCGCGCGACGAAGGTTTGCGTCACTCAGGTCGCCGGTCTGGGCGAGATAGCCCATGAAGCCGCCGGCGAAGGAATCGCCCGCGCCCGTGGGATCGAATACGTCCTCGAGCGGATAGGCGGGCGCAAAGAAGATGTTTCGCTCCTTGAACATGAAGGCGCCGTGCTCACCCTTCTTGATGATCACTATCTTGGGGCCGCGCTCCATGATCCACCGCGCGGCCTTCACGAGGTTCGAGCAGTCCGTTAGTTGTCTGGCCTCCCCATCATTCAGGGTAATCAGATCGACGTGCTTGATGAGCGCGAGGATGTCGGGGCGCCGGCTCTCGATCCAGAAATTCATCGTGTCGCAGGCGACGAGCTTCGGCCGCTCGACCTGCTGCAGCACGTCGAGCTGGAGACGCGGGTCGATGTTCGCGAGGAAGACGAAGGGTGCGTTCTTGAACTGCGGCGGAATTTTCGGACTGAAATGCGAGAACACGCCAAGGTGCGTCTCGAGCGTTTCGGCGGAGTTGAGATCGTGCCGGTATCGCCCGCGCCAGCGAAAGGATTCTCCTTCGACCTGCTCAAGGCCGGCCATGTCGACGCCGCGCTTCTTCAGCGGCTCGAGTTGGTCCATGGGGTAGTCATCACCCACCACGCCCACAAGCTGCACGGGAGCGAGCAGGCTCGCCGACGCCGAGAAGAAAGTCCCCGACCCACCGATGACGTTATCGGCTTTCCCGAACGGAGTTTCCACGGAGTCCAGCGCGACCGAACCGACGACGAGAACGGACATGGAGCTATAGGAAAAGAGGAAGAAAGGACGACACGACCTGCAGCGGAGCTACATGCGATCAGGCGTGCTCACACCGAGCAATGTGAGGCCGTTACGAATCACGATCTGCGCGGCGCGAGCGAGCAACAGGCGGGCGTGCATGATCTGTTCGGGCTCGTTGAGCACGTGGGCCTTGTGGTACCAGAGGTGAATTCTCCCAGCCGTGTCGTGCAGATACGTCGCGACGCGATGCGGCTCGAGCGATTCGGCGGCGCTCGCCACCGTCTTCGGAAAATCGAGCAGCGCCTTCATCAGCTCCGTCTCTTCCGGCAGCGCGAGCTGCGCGAAATCGACGGCGTCGGCCGAGATTCGCGCGGGGTCGATCCCTCCCACGCGGAAGATGCCGGCGAGCCGCGCGTGTGCCATCTGAATGTAGTAGACGGGATTCTCTTCGCTCTGCGTCCGCGCGAGGTCGACGTCGAATGAGAGCTGAGAGTCGCCCTTTCGCATGAGGAAGAAGTAACGGACCGCGTCGCGTCCCACGTCGTCGATGAGATCGCGCACGGTGACGTAGCTCCCTGCCCGCTTGGAGATCTTCACCTCCTCGCCGCCACGGAGCACCGTTACGAGCTGGTGCAATACGTACTCGGGATAGCCTTCGGGAATGCCGATGTCGAGCGCCTGGAGGCCCGCACGCACTCGCGTGACCGTGCTGTGATGATCGGACCCCTGCACGTTGATCGCCCGCGTGAAGCCGCGCTCCCACTTGGTGACGTGATACGCGACATCGGGGAGAAAATACGTGTACGTGCCGCCCTTCTCCGGGCTCTTGCGCATCACGCGATCCTGGTCGTCGCCATAGTCGGTGGTTCGCAGAAAGAGAGCGCCGTCCTTCTCGTACGTGTGTCCGCTCGCGACGAGCGCGGCGACGGTCTTCTCGACTCGGCCGTCCTCGTAGAGTGAGGACTCGAGGTAATAGGTATCGAACGCCACGCCGAAGGCCTGGAGATCGAGATCCTGTTCCTTTCGCAGCTCCTGCACGGCAAAGCGGCGGATCTCGTCGAGATCGTTGCCCTCCGCATCATCCGGGTGTTGCGCGACATACCGTTCAGCGATTTCCGCGATGTACGCGCCGTGATATCCGCCTTCGGGAATGGCGAGGGCGGCACCGCGCAGCTCGCGCACGCGCGCCTGCGTGCTGCGCCCGAGATTCTCGATCTGGACGCCGGCGTCGTTGTAATAGAATTCGCGCGAGACGCGCCATCCATTCCACTCGAGCAGTGACGAAATCGCGTCGCCGAGCGCGGCCTGGCGGCCGTGGCCGACATGGAGTGGGCCCGTGGGATTGGCGCTCACGAACTCGACGACGACCGGCTTGTCCGCGCCGGCGGTCGAGCGACCGTACGCCGAGCCCTCGGCGACCAGTGCGCTGATGCCCGTCGCGACCGTGCTCGCGTCGAGACGGAAGTTGATGAAGCCCGGCCCGGCGATCTCCGCCGAGGCGAGCCCCGCTGCGTCGCGGTCCAGTGCGCTGATCAGTTTTTGCGCGAGATCGCGCGGCTTTTGACCGAGCTGCTTGGCGAGCACCATGGCGACGTTCGTCGCCCAGTCACCGAAGGCGGGATCGCGAGGACGCTCGAGCAGCGGCACGATGTCATCGGGCGCACCAAGCGAGACCGCGGCGCGAGTGATCTCGCGTCGCAGAGCGTCGGCGCCTGCGCTCACTCGCTCGCGCTCGGCTTGGGCGCTGCCGGCTTCGAGTCAGCGGCCTTCGATTCCGTCTTCTTCGACTCGCTGTTCGAGGTCGACGACTCGCTCCTCTTCGCGCTGTCGCCCTTCGCGCTGTCGCCCTTTGCGCTCACACTCTTTGTCGCGGCCGCCGTCTCGGTCTTCGCGCCGTCGGACTTGGACGAGTCGGACGACGACTCATTCGTCGCCGCCGCGCCGGATTTCGCCTCGGGTGGGGGCTCGCCGCGATGGGCGTTCTTGCCGTAGTCCGTCAGATAGAACCCGGATCCCTTGAAGGCGAACCCGGCAGCAGACATCATGCGCTCGGCTGGCTTTCCACAGACCGGACAGACGGCCTGGGATTCGGCACCACCGATACTGCGGTAGAACTTCTCGAACTCGTGCCCGTCGGGGCAGCGAAACTCGTAAGTTGGCATCGATATGAGACTTAGGCGATTCGTTCCCAACCAGCAAACTTAGCCGCTGCGAGGGGTGGGTACAAGCCCATGACTCCGGCTTCAGCGAGGTGCCTTTGGCGACGGGAGCGGTGAAATCGATGCGTAGGAGCGAAAGCGATAGCCAAAGCCGAGCTCCAGCACCGGACGTCGTCTGCCATTCACGTCGGTATTGACATTGGGAACGACGAGGTCGGCGGAGAGAATGACGAGCGCGCCCGATGGTGCGATCAGCTCGCGTGCGGCGCCGATCGACCAGAGCGCGCCGCTCGTTCCGGTGTGCTCGCGATCGGGACCGTGGCCCCCATCGATCTCGTCGAAGCCCGCTCCGACTGACGCACGCACGCTCGTACGCGTACCTGATCCGAGACGCCATTCGCCGATGAACAATCCGTCGAGTCCGTGGCCACCATAGCTGCTGGTGGGGTTCAGCTCCCAAAGGCGCGTGCCCACCGCGAGGGCGAGTCGCTCCCCTTGAATGCCGGCGTCCAATCGAAAGCCGGCGTGCGCGCCGATATGCGAGCTGCCATCGATGCGCACCGGCGTCGCACCGGCAATGCCACCCACGGTGCCGAACACCTCGACTCGTCGCCCGAACAGTTGCGCGTACACGACAGTCGGAACGACCATCGCCGCGGCAACGGTGGCGACGAGCACCAGACGCCGCCTCACGTCGCGGGCCGGTACGTACCCCATGTCGCGCCCAGCACATCGCTGATCTCGCCAACGCTGGCGCGCATGCGTGCGGCGTCGATGATGAGGGGCATCAATGTCGCACACGAGGTTGCGTCGTCGCCGAGGTAGCTCTTCGACGCTTCTGCGAGCGCGGCGAGCGTCGCCGTCACTTGCGCCGCGTCACGCGCGGCTCGCACGGCCTCGAGGCGTGCGACCTGCTCGCGCTCGAGCGCCGAGTAGTCGGGCGATGGGATGACCGGTAACTCGTCGCCATCGGCGAACTTGTTCACGCCGACGATGATGGTCTCGCCGCGCTCGACGCGCAGCTGGAACTCGTACGCCGAGCGGCCGATCTCCTCCTGAAAGAAGCCCGCCTCGATGGCGCGTGCAGCGCCTCCGAGCTCGTCCACGCGCGCGAGCAGCGCGAGCGCCTCACGCTCGAGTGTGTTCGTGAGCTGTTCCACGTAGTAGCTCCCCGCGAGCGGATCGGCGGTGAGTGCAGCGCCGCTTTCATACCCGATGACCTGCTGCGTGCGCAGCGCGAGCGTGGCCGCCTCCGCCGTCGGCAGCGAGAGCGCCTCGTCGTAGCCGTTCGTGTGCAGCGATTGCGTGCCGCCGAGCACCGCCGAGAGTGCCTGGATGGTGACACGAACGACGTTGTTGAGCGGCTGCTGCGCCTGCAGCGTCACGCCGCCCGTCTGCGTGTGAAAGCGAAGACGGCAACTCGCGTCGCGAGCACCGAAGCGCTCGCGCATGAGGCGCGCATACATGCGGCGCGCCGCGCGAAACTTCGCGACCTCCTCGAACAGGTCGTTGTGCGCGGCGAAGAAGAACGAGAGACGCGGAGCGAAGTCATCGATCGCGAGCCCGGCATCGATGGCCCCGCGCACGTACTCCATCGCGTTCGCAAAGGTGAAGGCGAGTTCCTGTACCGCCGTGGCACCCGCCTCGCGAATGTGATAGCCGGAGATGGAGATCGGATTCCAGCTCGGCACCTCGCTCGCGCAAAATCGGAAGATCTCCGCGATGAGTGCGAGCGAAGGCACTGGCGGGTAGATGTACGTCCCGCGTGCGATGTACTCCTTGAGGATGTCGTTCTGGATCGTGCCGCTCAGCTTCGCGCGCGGAATCCCGCGCTCCTCCGCGACGACGATGTACATCGCGAGCAGCGTCGCCGCCGTCGCGTTGATCGTCATGCTCGTCGAGACTGTGTCGAGCGGGATCTGATCGAGCAAGACGTGCATATCCTCGACGGTGTCGATCGCGACGCCAACGCGACCAACTTCGCCGAGCGCACGCGGCGAATCGGAATCGATACCCATCTGCGTCGGCAGATCGAAGGCGACGGAGAGACCGGTCTGCCCCTTCTCGAGCAGGAGCCGAAAACGTGTGTTGGTCTGCTGCGCCGTCCCGAAGCCCGCGTACTGGCGCATCGTCCACAGCCGGCCGCGGTACATCGTGGACTGCACGCCGCGCGTATACGGATAGGAGCCTGGATCGCCGAGATCGTGCTCGTAGTCGATCGGCGCGTCGTCGGGGCGATAGATGGGGGCGATGGGAAGGCCGGAGGGCGAGAGCTTGGTGTCGTCGGACATGACCTGAACTTAAAGACAGGAAGAGAGGAAGAAAGAGAAAGGGGCACACCTGCCTGCTCGGTGTGCCCCGTCCTGTCCTCTCTTCCTGCGTTACGCGCCCACGCGCTCGGAATGATGCGCAAAGGTCTGCGTCGCCAGATCGACATCGCGCTTGCTCCCGATGTACAGCGGGACGCGCTGATGCAACTCGGTGGGCACGACGTCGAGCACGCGCTGAATGCCGTCACTCGCGGCGCCGCCGGCCTGCTCGCAGATGAATGCGAGCGGGTTCGCCTCATAGAGCAGTCGCAGCTTGCCGCCCGGTGCCTTCTTGTTGGCGGGATAGCAGAAGACGCCCCCGCCGAGGAGGTTGCGATGGAAGTCTGCGACCAGTGAGCCGACGTATCGCACGTTGAGCGGCTTCCGGCCGCCCTCGAGCCCGCGGTATTTGCGCATCAACTGCTTCGTCCCGTCGTCCCACTGTGCTTCGTAGGAATCGTTCACCGACAGGTAGCGCCCTTCGTCGGGGATGCGAATGTTCGGATGCGAGAGGAGGAACTCACCGATCGCCGGATCGAGCGTGAAGCCGTGCACGCCCGTGCCGGTGGTGTAGACGAGCATCGTGCTCGACCCATAGATCACGTAGCCCGATGCGACCTGGCGTCGACCCGGCTGCAGCATGTCCTCCATCTCGCCCTGACGGCCGCGCGTGATCTTCTGCACCACGCTGAAGATCGTGCCGACCGGGACGTTCACGTCGATGTTCGACGATCCATCGAGCGGGTCGAACAGCAGGCAGTACTTGCCGCAGCGAAAGCCGTCGGGAATCTGGATGATGCCCGGCTCTTCTTCCGACGCCATGGCGCAGAGCCGCCCGCCATGATCCATCGCCTTGATGATCGTGTCGTTGGAAAAAATGTCGAGCTTCTGCTGGATCTCGCCCTGCACGTTCGAGTTCTCGGTCGCGCCGAGAATGTCGGCCAGCCCGGCTCGGCGCACCTTGTTGGCGATCATCTTCGCCGCAAGCGCCATGTCGTACAGGATGCCGGAGAGCTCACCCGAGGCTTCCGGGTGCATGCGCTCCTCCTCGATGATGAACCGCTCGATCGTGACGACCGACGTCGCAGTGTGATGCACCACAGTCTGCCTCTACGCGGTGGAGTGAGCCTCGGCGAGTCGTCGTGCAGCGAAAGCGCGCGCGTCGGCCTCGTACGGATTATCCGTATACCCATGCCTCACGCCGCGCCACAGGTAGCGCAATGGGAAGAGCGGGTCCGCCTCAAATTGATGGACGTGCCGGAGTTCGTGCAAGAGCACTTCGGGTTCGGGTGCGCTCTCCGGCGAGAGCCAGACGGTGCGCCACAAGGTGATTCCTGAAACGGTGGACCGGCCAAGGCACCATCCACCGATACGCAACGCCAGTCCCCCTCGGCGCCATGAGGCGTCGCCGAGCTCCGGATATTGGGCGAGCAATTGCGCCGGCAGGTTGTATGGAGTGCCGACCACACCGCGGAGAATGTTCAGCACGCGTCGAACGTCTCGGGGATCATCTATGACTTGAGTGGAATGAGCCAGTGCTCGCCGCGAGCCGTGACGTCGATCGCGCGCGGAAGAAAGCGAAGGACGACGGTGCCGAGGCGATCGGTGCGAAGCGTAGCGACGTTCGCCGCTCGCAGCGACTCCAGCACCTCGGCGCTGGGATGGCCGTAATCATTGTGCGCGCCAACGCTGACGAGCGCGACGCGCGGATGCACGGCGGCAAGGAATGCGGCCGTCGTGCTCGTCGAGCTCCCATGATGCCCCACTTTGAGCACGTCGGCATGCAGCGCCTCAGCGGAGTGAGCCAGCAGCCATGCCTCCTCGGGCGCCTCCGCGTCGCCAGTAAAGAGAATCCGTACGGATCCGATGCGCGCCATCAGGATGGTGTTGGCGAGATTCGCGTCGGCGAGATGTGCGGCCCACGCGGAGTCGGGCGCGAGCGCGGTGAGCACAATGTCGTCGACGACGAGCGAATCGCCGGGACGGACGCGCTGCCATGGAATGCCGTCCAGCCGTGCCTTCGCGAGCGCCGCCCTGTATGGGGCGTCGGTTCCGACGTATCCAGGGTCGAGGAATCGTCCGGGATGGAGCATCGAGAAGAGCGAGGCGGCTCCACCGACATGATCGGAGTGCGGGTGCGACAGCACGAAGAGCGCAATCTCGCCGCCGCGATGCGCGATGTATGGGGCCACGGTGTTTCGCCCAGCGTCCCCGCCCATCCAGCTTGGCCCTGCGTCGATCACGATCCAGCGACCGCGCGACGTGCGCAGCGCCAGCGCATCGCCCTGCCCCACGTCGATCATGTGCAGCTCGGCCGCTCCGTTCAGGTGCGGCAGGAGGGGCTCAATGACGAGCACGGCGATACCGAGCGCGCCGATGAGCACAGGCCGAGCTGGACGGCGCGATAGACACGCGACGATTAGCGCGACGGCGACGACGCCCGCGGCAACAGCCCCCAGTGCGCTCGGCAATGCAATTGGCGCTGCGCCGGGCACAGCGTCCGCGGCGCGCGCGATGCCATCAAACGCGGCGAGCAGCGCATGCGACGCATCGGCGACGAATCGTTCGACACCAACGACCGGAATCGCCATCGCGATGAAGAGGAGTGGCTGCAACAGCCCCATCACCGGATCGGCGGCAAGGTTAGTCACGGGTCCGAGCAGCGACACCCGCCCGAACACCCACGCCACGAGCGGAGCGGTGACGGCAGTCGCCACCATGCTGATCGTTCCGCCAGTGGCGAGCGTGCGACGCCATCCGCCCCATCCTTTCGGAATGATCCGTCGCGCGAGCGCACCGCCGGCAATGAGCGCCGCCGTGCCCGCGACGCTGAGCTGCCACCCGAGATCCAGCGCGGTGCGCGGGTCCCAGAGCGGCGCGGCCGCACCGAGCGCAAGGATGGCCCACGGTGACGTGGGACGTTGAATGAGGCGAGTCACGAGGAGCGCGCTGAGCATTACGGCGGCGCGCACGGCCGGCGGCGGCGCGCCAATGGCAGCGACATAGATGGCCAGCAAAATGAGCGTCGCGACACGCGCCGGTGTACGTGGCAATCGGAGTATCGACGCGAGCAGATCCAGCGCGAGAGCGACGATGCCGACGTGGAGACCGGACACGCTGAGCATGTGCACTAATCCGGCGCGAGCGTAGCGATCACGTTGGTCCGCGGAGATGGCACTCATGTCCGCGATGACGAGCGCGCGTGCCATCGGTGCGTCGGCGCCGAAGATGCGGTCGATTCGCCGTCCGGCCGCGGCGCGCGCACGCAACAAAAGATTTGAGCGCGTGGCCGACGACACGACCGCGTCTTCGATGAAGAGGCCGCGGTCGCCCGCCGTTGCGCGACCGGCCACTGTGGCGCGATCGCCGCCGCTGGCCGCGCCGCCGCTGATGAGCACGGTCGCACGCGCGATGCAGCCGTCGCGACGTACGCTTACATGCGCGATGTCGCCGGCCGCGGCGTCAGTCTCGAAGTCGGCACGCCACTCGCCCGCGGCGGCGAGCCGTGCCATGCAGCGCGCATCTGCCTGCTGAACCGTCATCGCGATGAGCACAGCCGAGGCGGCGACCGCGCTCACCGTTGCCGGAATGCGACGTCCAACGATCGCGAGCGCAGCGGCCGACGTGAGCGCGAGCGCGCAGAGCCCCACGCGCATCACGTCGCCCACGCTCAGCGAGACGATGAGCGCGGCAGAGTAGACGAGGACCGACCAGGCGACGAGCGGCACGCGATACGAACGCCGCAGCGGCGCGCAGGCGCGTCACCGTTCGTCTGCGGTGGACAGCGCTTCGCCGCGACGAAGGGTCAGTCGGCGCGCACCTTTTCTACCCTGCCATGGGCAGCGGTTGCCGCTCGCGGACGATGCTACCCGTGAACGTCGAGCCCGTGGTGCCCGTGAGCTCCACCGTCAGGTACTGCCCCAGCATGCTGCCGTCACCCGGCACGAGCACCGTCTTGAAATCGCGAGTGCGCGTCATGAGCATCGCTTCGCCTCGCTTCGCCTCGCGCTCGACGAGCACTTCGTGCCGGGTGCCGAGCAGACCGAGGTTCCGCTGCCGCGCCGCCGAGCGAACCGTCTCGACCAGACGCTGCAGCCGCTCGCTCGCGATCTCCGCGGGCACGGACATCTCGGGAGGAAGTCGCGTCGCCGGCGTGCCGTCTCGCGGCGAGAAGATGAAGGTATACGCGTCGGCGAAACCAACGTCGCGCACGGCGCTCAACGTCTCCTCGAACTCCTCGTCCGTCTCGCCCGGGAAGCCAACGATGATGTCCGTCGTGAGCGTGACTCCCGGAATCGCGAGACGAATACGGTCGACGCAATCCATGTAACCGTCGCGAGAATAGCGACGGAGCATGCGCTTGAGCATGCGCGACGATCCGCTCTGCATCGGCAGATGCACGTGCTCGCACACGGCCGGCACTTCGGCCATCGCACGGATGACGCGATCGCTGAAGTCGTTCGGGTGCGGGCTGGTGAAGCGCAGGCGCTTCACGCCCGGCACACTCCCAACGTCGCGAAGCAGATCCGCGAAGTCGTGCGTGCCGTCGGTGTACGAATTGACCGTCTGTCCGAGCAGCACGACTTCGCTCATGCCTTCCGCGACCACACCGGCCGTCTCGCGCACCACATCCTCGAGCCGGCGGCTGCGCTCGGAGCCGCGCGTCGTCGGGACGATGCAATAGGTGCAGCGATAGTCGCAGCCGCGTTGCACCGGGATCCACGCCTTTACCTTGTCGAAGCGACGCGGCGTGAAATCTTCGTAGTGCTCCTCGAGGTCGAAGCTCGTGGCGATGGCGCGCCGGCCGTTCCGGGCGCCGTCCACGAGCTGAGGAAGGGCGCGATAGCCATCCGGTCCGATGACGAGCGACACGTGCTTGGCCTTCTCGAGCAGTAGCGGTCCCAGGCGCTGCGCCATACAGCCCGTGACGCCCATGACCGAGTCCTTCTTCATGTGACGCTTCAACTCGCCCAGCCGCCCGATCACGCGCTGCTCGGCGTGATCGCGAATCGCGCAGGTGTTGACGAGAATGACGTCAGCGCCGTCGGGCACGTCCACAGGCTGGTAGCCGGCGGCAGCGAGCTTGCCGAGCATCAACTCGGAGTCGCTGACGTTCATCTGGCAGCCGTACGTCTCGACGTAGACGGTTGGTTGGTCCATTCTGGAAAGATAAGGTCGGCACGCGTTCCACGCGCGCCGACCTAAGACGTGAGCGGCGCGGACGCCGCGGGCGGGTGCATCGGAAGCCAGAAGTGAAAGGCGCTGCCGACCATGTCGCCACCGCTCTTCACCCAGATGCGGCCACCATGCGCTTCGACGACGAGCTTGCAGAAGGCCAAACCCAATCCGGAGCTGCGAACGCGTGGAATGTGCAGCGTCTTCACCTGCTCGAACTTCCGGAAGATGATGTCATGATACTCGGCAGGGATGCCGACGCCGTCGTCCGCGACGGTGAACAGCGTGCCGTCATTCTCGCGCCGCGCGCCGAGCCTCACCGTGACCGCGCGGGCGGAGTGCGTGAGGGAATTCTGGAGCAGGTTGCCTAAGACGCGCTTCACCAGCGCCTGATCTGCTTCGATCACGGGCGCATCGTCCGCGACCTCGAGCGTGACCGTTGCGCCCTCCTGCAGCACACGCATGTCCCACTCGTGCCGCACTTCGGTGAGCAGCGCGCCGGGTGCGGTGGGCGTGAGGTTCAGAGCGAGCCGCGTCTCCTCGAGCCGCGCGACCTCGAGCAGATCCTCGATGAGCGCGAGCAGATCCTCGGCGCGCGTTTCTGCGTCGCCGAGTGCGGCACGCTGGTCGGTGGTGAGCGTGCCGAAGTCGCCGTCGAGCAACATCTCCATCGCGCCGATGACGGACGTGAGCGGCGACTTGAGGTCGTGGACGATCATCTTCATGAGATCGTCGCGCACCTTCTCGAGCTCCTTCTGTTTGCGCAGGCTCTCCTCGAGCGCGTCGGTCGCCGCCTTGAGCTTGAGCAGCGAGCGAACCCGCGCGCCGAGCAGGAGGCGGTTGTGCGGCTTGGTGAGGAAGTCGTCGCCACCCGCCTCGATCGCCTTCACGCGATCGGTCGTGTCGTTCAGCGCGGTGACGAAGATGACTGGAATGCGCGCCGTGCGCGGATCACGCTTGATGCGTCGGCACACCTCGAATCCCGTCGAGCGGTCGTCCACGCCGAGATCGCCCGCGGGCATGGACACGTCGAGGATGCAGAGATCCGGCATCTGTTCGAAGCAGGTCTTCAGCGCCGACGGGCCGTCATGCGACGCGATGGCGCGAAAGCCGAGCACATGGAGCTGGTCGAACAGCAGCTCCACGTTCGCCGGCACATCGTCGGCAACGAGGATGATCGGCGCGTTGGCCGGCGGCGGGACGAGCCCAGTCATCCGATCAAGGACGCACCGTAACGCCGATGCTCAGCGTAAATGCGGTCTCCGAGAGATTTGGTCCAGCCGCCCGCGTGGAGCGAATGCCGGCCACGTCCAGCGCGGCGCGTCCGCGCGCGAGCAGCGTTCCCGCTCCGAGCGAATAGCTCTTCTCGGAGACGCTCGACGTGCTGGTGCCGAAGGGCAGCGTGCGCCATCGAGCACCGCCGCGAAACTGGATGCTCTGCTCACCGAACCGTGGTCCGAGCATGTCGGTCCCAACGCTCGTGTCCCAGCCATCCGTGATGCGCAGGCCAGGAGAGCCAAGTCCGGCCATGCGCGACCAGCTGTCCTTCGCGGTACGGACGGCGATCGACGAACCGCGAATGCCAAGAAACGCAACGCTCATGGCAATCCGATCCGGCACGTGCGCGTTCGCCAGGGTCGTATCGCCCCTCTTGAGCGACAATGGCCCGCCATGTCGGTATGATCCGGCCAGACTCCAATCGTGGCCGGCGATGAGCTCGAAGCCCGCCGAGTACGCGTTGCCGGTATAGCCGACCGTTGCCGTGTCCACGAGGCGCGCGAATCGCGTGCTGTCGTCGAACACCTCTGTGTTGCGCAGGCGGTTGTCACCGGTGATCGCATGCGCTGCCACGCCGAGCTTGAGCCACGGCACCGGAGTCCACGCGAGCGCGAGCCTTAGATCGGCGATCGCACCGTCACTCTTGAAGGAATTCGTCGTCGCCATCGTGGAATCGCCGATCGTCTGCAGGCCGCGAGACGTCGTCTCGAAGCTGCGGTCGAGCAGGTTC
>DATCGM010000036.1:0-3796 GCA_036508915.1 Gemmatimonadaceae bacterium | reverse complement strand
CAGCGGAGGGCTGGAGCTTAGTGGGGCCGGTCTTGCCTTCAGCGCAGCTGCCCCGGCTCGGCGCGAAGGATGGATCGTGCTGCGATGCGTGAATCACCGCGCGACGAGTGTGGACGGCGCATGGCGCGTCGGTCGCGGCATCGCGGAGGCTGTGCGGGCTCGCCTCGACGAAATACCGCTTGACGCGCTAACAGTAACGGAGAACGTCGTGCGGTTCACCGCCGCGTCGCTGGAGATCGTGACTATTCTGGTTCGCTGAGTCGCAACGTGGTCGTCCTGAGAGAGCGCACAGCGCGCGACCGAAGGACCTGCACTTGCTGGTGCGCTGTCGAAGTGCAGGTCCTTCGCTGCGCTCAGGACGACAGCCGTTCCCCCGCGAGCCGATCCCGCCACGCATCTCCGAGCATCGTCGTCGCAAACACCGTAACGACCAACGCAATGCCGGGTGCCAGAGCAACCCACGGCGCGACGACCAGAAGATCGCGTCCCCCTGCGATCATGTTGCCCCAGCTCGGCGCCGGCGGCTGAATGCCCAGGCCGAGGAACGAGAGTCCACTCTCGAGCAGAATCGCGTTGCCCACACCAAGCGTCGTCGCGACGAGCGCGGGGCCGATCGCATTCGGCAGAATGTGGCGAAACAGCACGCGCGACGACGACGCACCGAGCGCCGTGGCCGCGGGCACGAAGGGACGGTGACGCACCGCGATCACCTCCGTGCGCACGAGTCGCGCGATCCCCATCCAGCCGGTGAGTACGAGCACGGAGACGATCGTCGCGAGACCTGGCTGCCACAGTGCGACACCGACGAGCAGCAATACGAGGCGGGGCAGGGCGAGCAGCACGTCCGCCGCCGACGTCACGGCGCGATCGACGATTCCCTCGCGCCAGCCGGCGAGCGCACCGAGCAGGGTGCCGAGCACCCCCGCCACGAGGGAGCCAACGACACCCACGAGAAGCGAGAGCCGGCCGGCGAGCATCATTCGCACCAGCATGTCGCGCCCGAACCGATCGGTGCCGAGCACATGCCAGTCGCCATGCGCATCGGTCGCGAAGGGCGGCACGAGCCGGCGCGCGAGGACATCGTCGATGCGAAGCGGATCGCGCGACGCCAACGCCGGTACCAGAATCACGGCCAGCGACAGCAGAGCCAGCAGCACGAGCGCTACGCGTTCCGCACGACGCATCGATCGAAAGGGGCTCACGATCTCACGCGCGGATCGGCCCACGGCAGCAGCGCTTCGGCCAGGAGGTTGGCGACGATCACGAGCGCGGCGAACGTCGCCGCGCATCCCATCACCACTGGATAGTCACGCGCGATGATGGACGTGACCATCAGCCGTCCCATCCCCGGCCAGGCAAAAATCGTCTCGATGAACACCGAGCCGGCCACGGTGCCCGGCAAAGCGAGCGCGAAGAGTGTGAGCAGCGGCGCCCGAAGGTTCGCCAGCAGATGATGGCCGTATACGCGTGACTCGCTCGCACCCTTGGCCCGCGCCGTCCGCATCCAGTCCTCGCTCATGGCGTCGAGAGCGCCCGTGCGCACGTAGCGCGCAACTCCGCCAGCGCCGATCGCGGCCAGCAGCGTCACAGGCAGTATCGAATGACGCGCGAGGTCGGCCAGATGCGCGAGTCCGCGCAGCTCGGCGCCGGGTGTACTCATGCCGATCGCCGGCAGGCGCATCACGAGGGGAAAGCTCCACGACGACGCGAGATAGGTGAAGCAGGCAATGGCGCCGAGTCCCAGCCAGTACGCCGGCGACGCGACGAGCACCACGCTGGCAATCGTGAGTGCGATGTCGGTCCGCGAGCCGCGCCGCGCGGCCTGAACGAGTCCGGCGCACGTTCCCGCGACGAACGACAACAGCAGCGACGCGGCGCCGAGCCCGATCGAGACGGGAAGCGCGTCGCCGATCACGGCGCGCACTGGCCGGCGATCGGTGAAGCTCGAGCCGAGTCGCCCGCTGAGCGACTCGCGCAGCCATCGTGCATATTGCACCGCGACGGATCGGTCGAGTCCCAACTCGGCGCGCATGCGAACGGCGTCGCTCGCGCTGGCGCCGGGTGGAAGGAGAAAGGTGGCGGGATCGCCCGGCGCGAGCCGAAGGAGCGCGAAGGTGAGCGAGAGCACGCACCAGTACAGCAGCACGGCGCGGCCGAGCGCGCGCATGAGAGCAGGGGATCGCACGCGGTGATATCGCATCGCGCGCGAGCGGCGTCAACGCTCCGCTCGTTATCCCTGGCTTCAATCGTGCTCGTGCTCCTCGCGCTTGCCGCCGCATCCTGCATCGCGCCGCAGCGGAGTTCGGACATCCTTGTCATGGCGTCCGGCGCCGATCTCGAGTCGGCGAACCCGCTCGTGACCGTGCATCCGCTCTCTCGCCAGGTGCAGCGCTACGCCCTGTTCGTCACGCTTGCACGTTACGACTCGCTGCTGGTACCGCAGCCGTACTTCGCGAGGCGCTGGACCTGGAGCGACGCAGGCCGAACGCTCACACTCGCGCTCGCGCCGGATCTGCGATGGCACGATGGAGTGCCCACGACCGCGCGCGATGCGGCCTTCACCTTTCTCGCCGCGAAGGATCCCGCCACTGGATTCTCCCGCGCGTCCGAACTCGCGCCGCTGGATACTGCGATCGCGGCGGACGACACCACGCTCGTACTGCGCTTTCGCAGCGCCCAGGCGCGGGTTCCGGCCTTGCTCTCCGAGCTTCCAATTGTCCCCGCACATCGCCTCTCTGGCGTGCCACGCAGTGACATGCGCACGGCTCCATACAACGACGCCCCCGTCGGCAACGGCCCCTTTCGATTCGTATCGCGTCAACGAGGCACGCGCTGGACCTTCGCCCGCAACGATGCATTCCCTCCGTCGCTGGGCGGTCCGCCCGCGCTCGCCGGCTTCGTCGTCGCCGTCGTCGACGAGGCGACAACGAAGTTCGCCGGCCTGGCGAGCGGCGAGCTCGACGTCGCCGGCATCTCACCGACCATGGCGTCCCTCGCCGGTCGCGACGCGACGCTGCAGCTCCTCACCTATCCCGTGCTGTTCGGCACGGCGCTCTGCTTCAACACGACCCGCTCGCCCTTCAGCGACGTGCGCGTTCGGCGCGCCGTCGCACTGTCCATCGAGCGGCAGAGAATCGTCGAGATCGCACTGGCCGGATTCGGGCGTCCTGCGTCGTCGCCCATTCCGCCTGATAGTCCGCTCGCGTGGACACCCCCCGTTCAGCGGGACACCGCACGCGCCGATACGCTGCTCGACGCTGCCGGCTGGCAACGTGGCACTGATGGCCGGCGTATGCGAAATGGCAAGCCGTTCGCGATCGAGCTGCTCAGCGTCGGGAGCGGAGACAACGTCGCCGAGCAGCTCGTGCAGAGCGATCTCGCGGCTCGTGGGATCACCGTGACCGTACGACAGACGGAAATGGGCGCCTTCCTCACCGCGGCGCGAGCCAACCGCAAGACCTTCGATATGCTGATCACCGGAATCCCGGGAGATCTCTCCTTTTCCTACATCAGCGCGATGTTTCACAGCGCGCAGCGCGGCGGAACGCTCGACTACACCGGCTTTCACAGCCCCGACCTCGACAACCTTCTTGTGCACGCGGCCGTCGCACCTGACGGGGACGAACGCTCGACTGCCTGGCGCGACGTGCAGATCGCGCTCGACTCACTCGCCCCCGCGACATGGCTCTATCACTCCCGGGGCCTGCAGGGACTTTCCCGGCGAGTGCGCGGCGTGCGCATGGATCTGCGCGGCGAGCTCGTCACCCTTCACGATTGGCGTCTCGCATCGCGCGGA
>DATCGM010000035.1:0-3336 GCA_036508915.1 Gemmatimonadaceae bacterium | reverse complement strand
CGCCGTCCATCTCAAGGTGGACAAGATTCCCGCCGACGGCCTCGCGATCGCCAAGGCGCTCGCCGCTGAGCTCAAGGACGGCGGCTACGATCTCGTCCTCTTCGGCAAGCACGCCTTCGACAGCTCGGCCGGCGTCGTCGGAACGGCGACCGCCGAGCTGCTCGGAATGGCCTGCGTCACCGCGGCGTCGCAACTCAGCGTCGAGAGTGGCAAGGGCACCGCGCGACGCGAGCTCGAAGGCTCGGCCGAGATCCTCTCCTTCTCGCTCCCGGCCGTCGTCACGATCGACGAAGGCATCGCGCGCCCGCGCTATCCGTCGCTCAAGGGTATCATGGGCGCGAAAAAGAAGCCGCTCGAATCGAAGCCGGCGCAGCTTGGGCCGGTGCGCGTCACGGTGCAGAAGGAGGAACTGCCTCCCGAGCGGCCGGCTGGCCGCATCATCGGTGAAGGCGTGGCCGCAATCCCGGAGCTCGTGAAGCTGCTCCAGAACGAAGCAAAGGTGCTTTGATGACGAACGTCCTTGTTTTCGCGGAGACGCGCGGCGGTGAACTGCGCAAGATCGCCTTTGAATCGGTAACGGCGGCACGCAAGCTTGCCGACGCAACTGGAGGTGGCGAGGTGCACGCGCTCATTGCAGGCGCACCGGGCATCGGCGCCAAGGCGTCACAGTTGGGGACATACGGCGCCGACGTCGTGCTCGTTGCCGAGAGCGCGGACTTCGCGAATTTCGCGCGCGAATCCATCGCGGCGACCATCGCCGAGCGCGCGAAGGCCGGCGCGTATCGCGCCATCGTGCTCGGCTTCTCGGCCCAGGGCCGCGACCTCGGGCCACGCGTCGCCGCGAAGCTCGACGCACCCATCGCGAGCGACGTGACCGAGATCTCCGCGAGCGGCGACACGCTCACCGTGAAGCATCCTGGCTACGCGAACAAGGTGATCCTCACGCTGGTGATCACCGGCTCGCCCGCGGTGCTGAGCGTTCGGCCCAGCGCGTTCACGGCCACGGAGAACGCGAAGGCCGCTCGCACGGAGAACATCACCGCTGTGCCGGCGGGCGGGCCGACGGTGACGGTGGTCGAAGTGAAGGAAGGCGCGAAAGGCCGTCCCGATCTCGGCGACGCACCGATCATCATCTCCGGCGGACGCGGGCTCAAGGTGGCGGAGAACTTCAAACTCGTCGAGGATCTCGCCGACGCATTCGGCAACGCGGCCGTCGGTGCGACGCGTGCGGTGACGGATGAGGGCTGGCGCCCGCACAGCGATCAGATCGGACAGACGGGCCGGCAGGTGAGCCCGCAGCTCTACGTTGCCCTCGGGATCTCGGGCGCGATCCAGCATATCGCCGGCATGCGCACCTCGAAGACGATCGTCGCGATCAACAAGGACAAGGAGGCGCCGATCTTCAAGGTGGCCGACTATGGAATTGTTGGCGACGTGCTCGAGGTGGTGCCGGCGTTGACGGCTGCGGTGAGGGAGGCGCGGAAGGGGCACTGAGCAGTATCATTGCCCATGCTCTCTGGCGAATTTTCGCTCTATCTCAAGCTCGGATTTCATCACATCGCCGGCTGGCGCGCGTACGACCATATCCTGTTCGTCGCCGCGCTGACGGCGTCGTACGCGCCGAAGGACTGGCGGCGCATCGCGTGGCTGGTCACGGCATTCACGATCGGCCATTCGATCACGCTCGCGCTCGCGACCCTGGATGTGGTGCGCGTTCAGGCATCGGTTGTGGAACCGGCGATCGCGCTCACGATCGTCGTGACGGCGCTCGTCGCGATTCATGATCAGCAGACCGGCGGGGCGGACGCCCGCGTCGCGTGGTGGCGGCGCTATGCTCTCGCCGGGGGCTTTGGCCTCATTCACGGGCTCGGTTTCTCGGGGTATCTTCGTTCATTGCTCGGCGCTGAGGAGCGGATCACCCTCCCTCTATTTGCCTTCAACGTCGGGCTCGAGATCGGCCAACTGATGGTCGTGCTGTGCGTAGTCGTTCTGGGCGTGTTCGTGGTGAAGTGGCTGCGATGGGCGCGCCGGGATTGGGTGCTGGTCCTCGGCGGCGCGACGGCGGGGATCGGGCTCACGATGGTGCTCAATCGTTTGTTGGACGGCGTCTGATTGGTTTTACACCACCAGCGTTCTCACTGGAGATTCAATGCGAGTGTTTCGTATTTCCCTGCTCATCGCCATGGCGGCCGCGCCGGCGGGAGCGCAGCAGTGGCTCAACGCGGATACGTCGAAGAAGGTCAACCAGTCCAACTTTCGCTCCCTCGAAGATTGGCCCGCCCCGAACGAATTCCGCAGCGCGAGCGGCGCGCCGGGCGGCAGGTACTGGCAGCAGAAGGTGGACTACACCATCCGGACCTCGCTCGATACGGTCGCGCACGCGGTGACCGGCAGCGAGCGAATGACCTATCACAACAACTCGCCTGACAAGATCGGCTATCTCTGGTTGCAACTCGACCAGAACGTCGAGCGACAGGATTCCCGCGCCGCGACGATGACGCGAGCGCTTCCGCCAAAGCTCGCGAACCTCTCTCCGGCCGCGCTCCGCGCCATCGGGCTCGGCGAGCCATTCGACGGCGGATTCAAGCTGGATCGCGTCGAGCTGGTCGATGCCACGGGTGGGAAGACGAAAGCGAAGTACTATGTCAACGGCACGGCGCTTCGCATCGACCTCGCCTCGCCGATCGCTGCGGGGCAAGCGAGTGTCGTCGAGATCGATTGGCACTTCAACGTGCCCGAGAACGGCCGAAACACGCAGCGCAACGCCCGCGACAAGGTGAAGGACGGATGGGAGTACGAGGTCGCGCAGTGGTATCCGCGTGCCGCGGTCTATGATGACGTCAACGGCTGGCAGACCGACCAGTTCATCTCGCAGGGCGAATTCTATCTCGAGTTCGGCGACTACGACGTCAGCATCACGGTTCCCCACGATCACATCGTGCGCGCGACGGGAACGCTCGTGAATCCGGAACAGGTGCTCACCGCGACGCAGCGGAGCCGGCTCGCGTCGGCGTGGACGAGCAAGGAGCCGGTGTTCATCGTGAGCCCGGATGAGGTGATGAAGCCATCAAGCCGTCCCGCGGGAACGGGGCCGCTCACCTGGCACTTCACCGCGAAAAACACGCGCGACTTCGCGTGGGCGTCGAGCAAGACCTTCATCTGGGACGCGATGGGCTTCGCGTATCACCCAGGTCAGACGCCGATCGAGCTGCACTCGGTGTACCCGCGCGACGGCATGCCGCTGTGGGACAAGTATTCCACCAAGGCGATCCGGCAGACGATGATCACCTATGGACGGATGGCGTTCGAGTATCCGTATCCGCAGGCGAGCAACGT
>DATCGM010000034.1:0-12791 GCA_036508915.1 Gemmatimonadaceae bacterium | reverse complement strand
GCACGCAAGCTGTACGCGCTCGTACAGCCGTCGCAGCTTGGAAGTCTGCGTGCGCTGCTGGGCGGCGGCACGGTGACGCCAATGCCGCTCATCGAGGCGGCGGAGCGGGCGCGCGGCAAGGACGCGGCACTCCGCGCCTCGCTGCGCGACGTGCTCACATCGGGCGACGTCCGGCGAGAAGTGCTCGCGCTCGAGCCGCTGCTCACCGAGTTCGATGGCATCGAGATCGCGGCCGCGGCGCTGCGGATGCTCGAGCAGCAGCGTCCGGCTCGGCCGTCGCAGGCGGCCGCTCATATGCTTCCGATGCAACGTTTGTTCGTCAATCTCGGCGAGAAGGACGGTATCCGCGCCCAGGAGATCATCACCGCGATCACGACGGAGGCAGGCATCCCCGGCTCGCAGGTCGGTCGCGTGGAAGTGCGCGACACCCACGCCATCGTCGAGGTCGCCTCGGCGGTCGCGGAGCTCGTGGTGGGCAAGATCACCGGCGCCGTCGTTCGCGGTCGAAAGGTTCAGGCGCGACTCGATGCACCCAAGGAAGACCGTCCGCCGCGCAGCGGTCCTCCGCGCTCTGGTGGCGATCGTCCCGCACGTCCGTTCGAGCGCGATCGCGGCGAGCGTCCCGCACGACCGGCGCGCTCCTTCGACCGCGGCGAGCGTCCCGCTCGTCCCTTCGACAAGACGGATCGCCCCGCACGTCCCGGTGCACCACGCAGCGGCCCGCCGCGTGGCGGCAGCAGCGATCGCCCCGCGCGGCCATTCAATCGCGACGCGGGTCCCCGCAAGTTCGACGGTGGCAGCGCCCGTCCGACCCGTCCCCGTCCCCCTCGCGAGGACGCATGATCGGTGACATGTACCCCGCGGGCGCCGGCGGGTGGATCGAGGTGATCTGCGGCGTGATGTTCAGCGGCAAGAGCGAAGAGCTCATCCGCCGCGTTCGGCGCGCGCTCATCGCGAAGAAGCGGGTGCAGGTGTTCAAATCGCACCTGGATGAGCGCTACGCGGGACTCTATCACGTCTCCAGCCACGACGGGCGCACCGTTGAGGCTGTGCCGATCGACTCACCGGATCAGATCGCGCGTCAACTCGCTGCTGACACGCAGGTCGTCGCGATCGACGAGGCGCAGTTCCTCCCGCTCGGAATCGTCGAGCTGGCCACCGCGCTCGCCGCAAGTGGCCGACGCGTGATCCTCGCCGGCACCGACACCGACTTTCGCGGTGAGCCTTTTGGAGCCATGCCTCAATTGCTCGCCGTCGCCGAACAGGTGGACAAGCTGCATGCGATCTGCGTGATCTGCGGCAATCCGGCGAGCCGAAATCAGCGGCTGATCGGCGGCCAGCCCGCGCGATACGACTCGCCCACGATCATGGTCGGCGGCGAAGAGAGCTACGAGGCGCGCTGCCGGAGCTGCCATTCGGTACCGCGACGGGACGAGGACCAATTACTAATAGTCTGACTTTCAGTCATGGGCATGCGCCAGAGCCAGGAATTCATCCCGCGTGCGTGCGTCATCGCGGAACACCCCGCGCAGCGCGGACGTGATCGTGCGCGAGTTCTGCTTCTCGACGCCGCGCATCATCATGCACAGATGATCCGCTTCGATCACCACGCCGACGCCCAGCGGCGCCAGCACTGATTCGACGGCGGCGGCAACCTGCTCCGTGAGTCGCTCCTGCATCTGCAGCCGGCGCGCGAAGTGGTCCACGATGCGCGGCAGCTTCGAGAGCCCCACGATTCGCCCGTTCGGGATGTAGGCGACGTGTGCCTTGCCGAAGAAGGGAAGCAGATGATGCTCGCACAGCGAATATAGCTCGATGTCGCGGACCATCACCATGTTGTGGTGATCTTCATTGAAGATCGCGCCGCCGACGATGTCGGACAGGCGCTCCGAATAGCCTCGCGTGAGAAAGGCCATCGCCTGCTCGACGCGCGACGGCGTCTTGAGAAGCCCCTCGCGCGCCGGATCCTCGCCGAGGAGGGCCAACTGTTCACGGACGAGCGCCGCGTAGCGCCCAGGGGTGTCGTCGCCGTCCTCGTCGTGCATGCGTTCTCTCGCCACGGAGCCTCCAGTAGTCGAGTAATCATACGGAGTCCGTGTACGCTGCGTCCATCTTTGCCCGCTTGCCGCGTCGGCTCGCGGTCCCTACCTTGCCGATCTAACGGTTTCCCGAACGTCACGTCCATGCTTCTCGCAGGTCTCACCGGAAACATCGGCAGCGGAAAGTCCACGGTCGCGCAGCTTCTGAGCGAGCGCGGCGCGACAATTATCGACGCCGACGTGCTGGCGCGTCGCGCCGTCGAGTCCGGTACGCCGGCCCACGGCGCCATCGTGGAGCGCTGGGGCACGTCCATCCTCGGCGCCGACGGCGGGCTAGACCGTGGCGCGCTGCGGCGCATCGTCTTCAGCGAGCAGACCGAGCTCGAGCAGCTCAACGCCATCGTGCACCCTGAAGTCGAGCGCATGCGAGCGGCTCTCGTCGAGCAGGCGCGCGTTCGCGGGGACCGCCTCGTCGTCTGCGACATTCCGCTCCTCTTCGAGCGCCGCATGACCGACGACTTCGATCGCATCGTCCTCGTGGATGCCCCGCGCCCGGTGCGGCTCGAGCGCCTCGTGCGCGAACGCGGCCTGCGCGAGACGGAAGCGATGGACATGATCGTCGCGCAGATGCCGGCCGAGCTCAAGCGTGCCCGTGCCGATCATGTGATCGACAACGCGGGAACGCTGACGCAGCTCGATGCGCGGGTGGCCGAGGTGTGGGCGGCGCTGCTGGCCGAGGCCGGAGAGCTCGGAGCTGACAGCGGGACGACTTTTCACGCGGCGCACAGCTGAATATGTGTCGTTCGGCCGTTAGCTTGAGCTTTGGGCTGCGATAGCGTCCGCGCTGTTTGCCCACGCCTCGTCCGCCCGATATCCTCCCCCCCCCGTTCACCTCTGACCAGTTGGAGCTCCCCGTGTCCGATATTCCGCAGGATCTGCTGTATACGGAGGACCACGAGTACCTCAAGCCCTCCGGCGAGCCGGGCGTCGTGTATATCGGCGTGACCGACTACGCGCAGGGCGAGCTTGGCGACATCGTTTTCGTCGAGCTCCCCAAGGTTGGCGCGAAGTTCAAGAAGCACGACGTCTTCGGCACCATCGAGGCGGTGAAGGCCGTTTCCGAGCTTTACTCCCCAGTGAGCGGCGAAATTCTCGAGATCAACGGCCGCCTCGACGCGGAGCCAGCGCTGGTGAACAGCAGCCCGTACGGCGATGGATGGATGGTGAAGGTCCGGATGTCGGACGCGGGAGAGAGGTCCGCGCTGATGGATGCGGCGGCCTATGGGAATAAGCTCGGCTGACAGTCTGGCACTGAACAGGGTGGCCGCTCCGCGAGCGACCACCCTGTGTAGTTCATGATCGTCTTGCCGATCGATCCGCTGTCCGATTGTCAGACTGTCTGACTGTCCGACTCCACATATGCGTCCGCCGGCAGACATGAACACACGAGGTGTCTGTCCCCGTACGCGCTCTCCACCCGCTCCACCGTCGGCCAGAACTTCCGTTCGCGCGTCCACTCCGTCGGGAACGCCGCGAGCTCGCGACCGTACTTGTGATCCCAGGCGTCGCTCACCACCGCACGCATGGTGTGCGGCGCGTGCTTGAGCGGATTGTCGTCGCGGTCGAGCGTTCCCATCTCGATGGCGCGCACTTCCTCACGAATCGCGATGAGCGCGTCACAGAACCGGTCGAGCTCCGCCTTCGGCTCGCTCTCGGTGGGCTCGATCATCATGGTGCCGTGCACCGGGAAGCTCACCGTTGGCGCATGGAAGCCGTAGTCCATCAAGCGTTTGGTGATGTCTTCGACTTCGATGCCGGCGCTCGCCTTGCACGCGTGCGGATCGACAATGCACTCGTGCGCCACTCGGCCGTTCGCTCCCTTGTAGAGCACGGGGTAATGGGGATCGAGCCGCGCCGCGATGTAGTTCGCATTCAGAATTGCGATCTTCGTCGCGTAGGCGAGACCTTCGCCGCCCAACATATCGATGTACATCATCGAGATGGGCAGAATGCTCGCGCTGCCCCAGGGAGCCGCGCTCACCGAGCCGGCCGACTGCTTGCCACCTGTCTTGATCACCGGATTGCCAGGGAGGAAGGGCGCGAGCTGCTTCGCCACGCCGATCGGTCCCACGCCGGGGCCACCGCCGCCATGCGGGATGGCGAAGGTCTTGTGCAGATTGAGATGGCAGACGTCGGCCCCGATGTCGCCCGGCCGGCACAGCCCCACCATCGCGTTCATGTTGGCGCCGTCCATGTAGACCTGGCCGCCATTCGCGTGAACGATCTCGCAGAGTTCGCGGATCGATTCCTCGAAGACGCCGTGCGTGCTCGGGTAGGTCACCATCAGCGCCGCCAGATTGTCCTTGTTCGCCTCGGCCTTCGCCTTCAGGTCGGCGACGTCGATGTTGCCCTTGGCATCGGTCTTCGTGACGATCACACGCATGCCGGCCATCACCGCGCTCGCGGGGTTCGTTCCGTGCGCCGATTGCGGGATGAGGCAGACCGTCCGGTGTGCATCTCCGCGTGAGCGATGATAGGCGGCGATGGTCAGCAGTCCGGTGTACTCGCCCTGCGAACCAGCGTTGGGCTGCAGAGACACCGCCGCGAACCCAGTGATCTCCACCAATGCCGCTTCCAGGTTCTTGAACAGCTCCTGATATCCCTGCGCCTGCTTCACCGGCGCGAACGGATGAATCTTCCCGAATTCGGGCCACGTGACCGGAAGCATCTCCGCCGTGGCGTTGAGCTTCATCGTGCAGCTACCGAGTGGGATCATGCTGTGCGTGAGCGACAGATCGCGAGACTCGAGCATGCGCACATAGCGCAGCATCTCGGTCTCGGAGTGGTGCGAGTTGAACACGGGATGCGTCAGGAAATCGCTCGTCCGCGCGAACCGCTCGTCGAAGCGGTCGTCGAGTTCCTCGGCCAGTCCCTCTGTTTCGGGCGCCGGCTTGCCCCCCGCAAAAACGGTGAGCAGCGTCTGCACATCCTCATCGGTCACCGTTTCGTCGAGCGCGACGATGACGCGCCGATCATCAACGCGTCTCAGATTGATCTCGCGCTTCGCGGCCGCGGCGATGACGTCACTCGCTGACGAGCCCGCAAGTTCGACGCAGAGCGTATCGAAGAAGACATCGCTCTCGAGAGTATACCCGAGCTGCTGCAGCCCCACCGCGAGCAACGCGGTGCGGCGATGGATGCGTCGCGCGATCGTCTTCAGCCCCTCGGGACCGTGCCACACGGCGTACATGCTCGCCAACACCGCGAGCAGCACCTGCGCCGTGCACACGTTCGACGTCGCCTTCTCGCGGCGTATGTGCTGCTCGCGCGTCTGGAGAGCCATGCGCAGCGCGGGACGTCCGCTCGCATCCCGGCTCACGCCAATGATGCGGCCCGGGAGCATGCGCTTGAACTCGTCCTTCGTCGCGAAAAACGCCGCATGCGGCCCACCGTAGCCGAGCGGCACGCCGAACCGCTGCGTGTTGCCGACGCAGACGTCCGCGCCCCACTCGCCGGGCGGCGTGAGCAGCACGAGGCTCATGAGATCCGCGGCCACAATGACGAGCGCATTCGCGGCATGGGCCTTCGTGCACGTATCCCGATAGTCGAGCACGGCGCCGTCCGTCGTCGGATACTGGAGGAGCACGCCGAAGATGTTCGCGCCAAAGGTCGCGGTTGCCGCGTCACCGACCGTCGTCTCCATCCCGCGCGCACGGGCGCGCGTCTGCACGACGGCAATCGTCTGGGGATGACAGCGCGCGTCGATGAAGAAGGTGTGCTTCGTCTCGCTGCCGCGTGCCTGATACGCCAGGAACATCGCCTCCGCCGCCGCCGTGCCCTCATCGAGCAGCGACGCATTGGGGATCTCCAGGCCCGTGAGATCCATGATCATCGTCTGGAAATTGAGCAGTGCCTCGAGACGACCCTGTGAGATCTCGGCTTGGTAGGGCGTGTACGCTGTGTACCAGCCGGGGTTCTCCAGAATGTTTCGCTGGATCACCGGCGGCGTAAGCGTATCGTGGTAGCCGTAGCCGAGATAGCTGCGGAAGATTCGGTTTTTCACGGCCATGGCGCGGAGGGCGGCGAGCGCTTCGTGCTCGCTGCGGCCGGCGTGAATCGCGAGCGGTCGCCGGAATCGAATCGCTTCGGGGATCGTTGCGTCGATCAGCGCATCGAGCGTCGGGTAGCCGATCGTGTCGAGCATGGATGCAACGTCCGCCTCGCTCGGGCCCACATGGCGTGGAACGAACGAGTCGGCGGGCGTCAGCGGCGCGGAGCGGGGAGTCGTCATCAGGGGAGCCTCAGACGCGCGCGAACGCGTCGGTAGATGCGTCGGGAATGTGGAGAGCTGTCCACAAAGTTATGTTCGAAGTCAAGCGCAGGGCGCTTTCACCTCAATAATAGCGATTTGACTCGTGCGTTGGCGCCTGCTGCACTCCCCGCCCCTCGATGGGCCCGCCAACATGGCGCTCGACCATGTGCTCATGGCGCGCGCGCGACAATCCGGCGAAACGGTGCTGCGAGTCTACGAGTGGGCCTCGCCGGTCCTCTCGCTGGGGCGCAACCAGCGCGCATGCGGCGTCTACCTCGACGCCGAACTCGCACGCCGCGCAATTACCGTCGTGCGCCGGCCAACCGGCGGACGGGCTCTTCTGCATCATCACGAAATCACCTACAGCGTCACGGCTCCCGCCCTCGCGAGCGAGGGTCTGACGGCGGTGTATCATCGCGTCAACGCATTGCTCCTGGACGCCTTCGCCGCGCTTGGCGTTCCCGCCATGCTGGCGCGTCCCGTTTCGCGCTCGCGCCCCCCGACGGCGCTGCCCTGCTTCGCCGAGCCGGCTTCTGGTGAGATCGTCGTCGGCGACCGCAAGCTCGTCGGCAGCGCGCAGTGGCGCGACGATGGTGCGTTGCTCCAGCACGGGTCCATCCTGATCGACGACGATCAGGCGATCATTCCACAGTTGATGCGTGAGTCCGCCGACGTGCCGCCACCACCTGCTACCCTTCAAGAGGTGCTGGGCCGCGCGCCAGCCGCGCCGGAAATGGCCGACGCGCTCTTCGCGGCCGTTCGTCGCATGGAGGACGCTTTGGCGACGCCTCTGACGAGCGAGGAGCTCGAACAACTCGACACATCAACATTCGCCGAACATTACCGCGACCCGGGGTGGACCTGGCGGCGGTGACGTCGAATAGAAGCGAAAGTCATTCTTGACCGCACCTTGCCGGTCGTTCATCGTTCACGCTGCCATCTTCCTTCCGCCGACGCCCATGCATCGCTCCTTCCGCGTTTCATCTCGACCGCTCCGCCTCGTCGCACCCCTTCTCCTTGCGTTGCTCGCGGTCGCTGGGTGCAAGGGCTTGGAGGACTCGAAGAGCGCGGGCCCGGCGGACATCGGGGGCACGCTCGTCATCACGACGGCGGCCGATGCGGGGACGCTCCTACCGCCGCTCATCGCGAGCATTACGGATCGTCAGGTGACCGACCTGCTCTACGATCGGCTCGCCGACATCGGCGACGATCTCAATTCAGTGGGTGACAAGGGCTTCAAGCCGCAGCTCGCCGAGCGATGGGACTGGGCGCCGGACTCGCTCTCGATCGCCTTTCACATCAATCCGCACGCGCGCTGGCACGATGGCTTTCCGGTGCGCGCAAGCGACGTGCGCTACAGCGTGAGTCTCATCAAGGATCCGGCGCTCGGCTCTACTGCCGCTCCGCTCGTCACGAACGTCGATTCGGTGTCCGTACGCGATTCGTTGACCGCGGTCGCCTGGTTCAAGAGGCACACGCCGGAGCAGTTCTACGATCTGGTCTATCAGATCGTGATCCTGCCGGAGCACGTTCTCGGGAACACCCCCGCCGCGAAGCTCAAGGATGCGGAAGTCGGGCGGCGTGGCATCGGGTCAGGACGCTTTCGTCTCGCGACGTGGGAGCCCGGGGCGAAGATCGAGCTCGTCGCCGACACCGCGAACTATCGCGGCCGCCCGAAGCTCGACCGCGTCATCTTTGCCATCGCTCCCGACTTCAATGGCGCCGTCACCCGCTTCTTCGCCGGCGACGCGGATCTCTTCGAGAACTTGCGGCCCGAGCATCTCTCGCGCTTCGTCAACGACACAGTACATCGTCTGCAGCGCTATCCAACGCTGGCGTACGCGATCCTCGGTATGAACCTGAGGGACCCCAAGTCACCGGGACAGGCGCATCCGATCTTTGGCGATCGCGCCGTCCGCCGCGCGCTCACCATGGCGACCGATCGGCGCGCGATGCTGAAGAACGCGTTCGACACGATCGGACAGGCCCTCTACGGGCCGTTCCCGCACGCGGTGCCCGTCGCCGACACGACGCTGCCGCAGATTCCATACGATACCACCAAAGCAAAGGCACTCCTTGATTCCGCGGGCTGGCTGGTCGGGGCGGACGGCGTGCGCGCGAAGAATGGGCGGCGTCTCGAGTTCGCGCTCAGCGTGCCCAATTCGAGTGCGTCTCGGAAACAGTACGCCGTGCTTCTGCAAGACGCCTTCCGCCGCGTCGGCGCGGCAGCGACAGTCGATCAGACGGACTTCGCGACCTACAGCGCGAAGCTGGCCGCGCACACCTTCGATGCGCAGATTGGCAACTACGTCACGGATCCGGGGGTGTCGGGATTCAAGCAGAGCTGGTCTACCGCCGGTATCGGAAAGGACGGCGGGAACCCTGGCTCCTACTCGAACCCTTTCGTTGACGCGATGCTCGATAGCGCCACGACGACCTTCGATCCTAAGCGCACGAAAGCCTACGCGCGGCGCGCCTTCGAGACGATCATCGAGGATGCACCAGGCATCTGGCTCTACGAAACGCCGGCGGTGATGGGTCTGCACAAGCGCATCCACACCACCACCATGCGTGCCGACGGCTACTGGTCCGGCTTGGCCGACTGGTGGATCCCGGTGAGCCAGCGCAACGCGCGCGACCGGATCGGTCTTCGGCCCACGCCATAACCGGTGCGGCGGTACCTCGCTGCACGGCTGCTCCAGGCGATCGGCGTCGTCGCGTTCGTCACGACGTTCGCGTTTGTCGTCGTCCATCTCGCGCCGGGCGATCCCATCGCCTCGGCGCTGGCGCGGCCGAACATCACCGAGGCGGTGCGCCAACAATGGCGCGTCGCGTACGGCCTCGACCGTCCAGTCAACGAGCAGTACGTGCGATGGGTGGTGAACGCGGCACGTGGAGATCTCGGCTACTCCTTCTCGCATCGCCGTCCCGTGCGCGACGTCTTTGCCGATGCGATGCCGAACACGCTGCTTCTTTCGGGACTCGGGCTCGTCCTCAGCTTCGCGATCGGAATCATGGTCGGCCTTCTGCAGGCAGAGCGGCCGGGCGGCAGGCGCGATCGCTGGCTCGGACGCATCCTCCTGGTGCTCTACTCCGTCCCTGATTTCTGGCTCGCTCTCGTCGTGCTGATTCTCTTTGCGTACCGGCTCCCTCTCTTTCCGCCCGGAGGAATGACCGATTCGGTGATGTACGAGTATCTATCTCCAGGCGCCAAGCTTCTCGACCGGATCAAGCATCTCGTCCTGCCCGTTCTCACACTCGCCGTGCTCACCGCGGCGGGCATCGCGCGATTTCAACGCGGCGCGCTGTTGGCCGTGCTGCCTAGCGACTGGATGCGGACCGCGCTGGCGAAGGGATTGAGCTGGCAAGCGGCAGTGCGGCACCATGCCTTTCGGAATGCGCTCCTGCCGACGATCACGCTGTTCGGACTCTCCATTCCCGCCTTCGCCACTGGTGCAATCTTCGTCGAGAAGGTGTTCTCGTGGCCCGGCATGGGATTGATCGTCGTGAATGGCATTGCGGCACGGGACTATCCACTCGTCACGGCCGGCGCCATGGTCATGAGCGTCCTCGTCGCCGTTTGCGCCCTCGTTGCGGATATTGCCGTGGCCGCCGCGGATCCGCGCATCAGGCTGGGCTGACGTGACCTCCAAGTCGCCCGCCGGTTTTGGGCTCGCCGCCCCGACAGTTCGCCGGCGACTGCGAGGTGACAGGCGCGTCTGGATCGCGCTCGGCGTGCTCGCGGCGATCGTCCTCACCGCCGTCTTCGCGCCACTGCTGGCGCCGTACGATCCGCGCGCTCAGCTCGACATCGCGCATCTACAAAGCCAGCCGCCCTCGCTCGCGCATCCGCTCGGCACGGACACCTTCAGCCGCGACGTGCTCTCGCGTCTCATCTATGGCACCCGCGTCTCCCTCGCCGTCGCGCTGGTCGCCGTCTCCATTTCGATTACGTTCGGCACACTGCTTGGCGCGGTCGCCGGCTATGTCGGCGGCGCGATTGATGCCGTGCTGATGCGCTTCGTCGACGCGGCGTTCTCCATTCCCACCCTGTTACTTCTCATCGTGGTGATCGCACTCTGGGGGGACATCAGCGTCGTCTCGCTTACACTCCTGATCGCCGGCGTCGGCTGGTTTACCGTCAGCAGGCTTGTGCGCGCCGAGACGCTCGCGGTGCGTGACGCGGACTACGTGGTGGCGGCGCGCGCGCTCGGCGTTCCGGGATGGCGCATTCTCGGATGGCACGTACTGCCGAATGCGATCGGACCCGCGATTGTCTCCGCGACGCTCGCGGTGGGCAACGTCATTCTGCTCGAGGCCGGTCTTTCCTATCTCGGCATCGGCGTCCGGCCCCCCACACCCAGTTGGGGCAACATCATCGAGGAGGGGGCGACTCGCGTCTCCGATGTCTGGTGGCTCACGCTGTTTCCGGGTCTCGCCATTCTCGTGACGGTGTTCGCGTGCAATGCGCTCGGCGACGCCTTGCGGGATGCGCTCGACCCTCGGCAGCTTCTTCCGGCGCACGACGACGCACCTTTCGCATAGAGGCATGACCGCACCGCTCCTCGAGATCGAGAATCTTCGCACCTGGTTCTACACCGACTCCGGCGTCGCGCGATCGGTGGACGGCGTGTCTCTGCATGTCGATCACGGCGAGACGCTTGGCGTCGTTGGAGAGAGCGGATGCGGCAAGAGCGTGACGGCCCTCTCTATTCTTCGCTTGATCCGTGCACCAGGCCGCATCGAGGCGGGGAGCGCGATCCGCTTCGAGGGGAAGGATCTGCTCACGCTTGCTGAGCGCGACATTCAGCATGTGCGCGGCAATCGGATCGCGATGGTGTTCCAGGAGCCGATGACCGCGTTGAATCCGGTCTTCACCGTCGGCGATCAGATCGCCGAAGTCGCGCGCATCCACGCCGGGATGTCCCGGCGCGACGCGTGGGAGAAGGCGGTCGAGATGTTGCGGCTCGTTGGTATCCCCGCCCCCGAGCAACGCGCGCACGAGTATCCGCATCAGCTCTCCGGCGGCATGCGCCAGCGCGTCGTCATCGCGATGGCGCTCGTGATGAATCCGGCGCTCGTCATTGCCGATGAGCCCACCACCGCGCTCGACGTCACCATCCAGGCGCAGATCCTCGAGCTCCTCGCGGATCTCACGAAGCGGTTCGGCACCTCCATTCTTCTCATCACGCACGACCTCGGAGTGGTCGCCGAGAACTGTGCGCGGGTCATCGTGATGTACGCGGGCCAAGTCGTGGAGGAAGCGACGACGGCCGAGCTCTTTTCTCATCCACACCATCCGTACACGGAGGGCTTGCTCGGCGCGATGCCGCGGGTCGGTGGGAATGCCGAGCGACTCGCCACGATTCCCGGAACCGTCCCGTCGCCAACAGCCTGGCCGGGCGGCTGTCGCTTTCGCGAGCGCTGCATGTACGCCTGGGAGCGCTGCGCGAAGGAGCATCCTCCGCTGTATCAGATCGGCGCGGGCCACGTCTCGCGATGTCATCTCGCCGTCGAGCCCGAGCGGCGCTCGCAGCCACACCTGCCCGTCGCTGCGCAACAGGGAGTCACCGCCGCATGACGCTGCTCTCCGTTCGCGATCTCACCAAGCACTTCCCGATCAAACGCGGCGTCTTCGGACAGGTCAGCGGACAGGTGCGCGCCGTGGATGGCGTGTCGTTCGACATCGCCGCCGGCGAGACGCTCGCGCTCGTCGGTGAATCGGGGTGCGGCAAGTCCACGACCGGCCGCGTCGTCCTTCGCCTCATCGAGCCCACCTCCGGCTCGGTGCAGTTCGACGGGAACGACGTTTTTGCCCTCGGCGCGGGCGATCTGCGTCGTCTGCGACGGAAGATGCAGATCGTCTTTCAGGATCCCTTCTCGTCGCTCAATCCGCGCATGTCCATCGGCGCGATCGTGCGAGAGGGACTCACGATTCACAAGCTCGCGGAGGGCGCCGCCGCCGACGCGCGCGTCCGTCAACTCCTGGAAGAAGTCGGACTGCGCCCCGAGTATGCGAGCCGCTACCCGCACGAGTTTTCCGGCGGACAGCGGCAGCGCGTCGGGATCGCTCGCGCGCTGTCCGTCGAGCCCACGTTCATCGTGTGCGACGAACCGGTCAGCGCGCTCGACGTCAGCGTGCAGGCACAGGTCGTGAACCTGCTGCAGGATCTGCAGCGCGATCGCGGGCTCGCCTATCTATTCATCGCCCACGATCTCTCGGTCGTCGAGCACATCGCGAACCGCGTGGCCGTGATGTACCTCGGCCACATCGTCGAACTCGCGGCGGTGAACGATCTTTACGGCACGCCCATCATGCCGTACACGCAGGCGCTACTCTCCGCGGTGCCCGCGCCGGATCCGGGCGTCAAGCGCGAGCGCATCCTTCTCGCCGGCGACGTCCCATCTCCGGCGAATCCGCCGTCGGGCTGCGTCTTCCA
>DATCGM010000033.1:0-9911 GCA_036508915.1 Gemmatimonadaceae bacterium | reverse complement strand
CGTCGTGCCGCGTGAGCAGTCGCTCGGTCTGCGTTCGCAACACCGGCGCGAGCGCTCGCGCACGAGGAAGGCGCGTCCACGAAGGAGTTGGCGCCGCCGGCGCGTATCGAGATCTGGAATCCAGATCGCAACGACGTCGACGAGGTGCGTCCTGCGTCAAGGAATTCCTCGCGCTCGCCGCTCCCGATTCAGTCCTCTCGATTCACGCACGGCCGTGCCCTGCCTATCCCGCGCGTTGCTGTGCCGTGGTTGCCCGGGGCCGAAGCTGTTGCGCGTCGTACGGGACGCCGTCCCGCCACATCGCGTAGAGCACCCCGGCCAACCGCCGCGCCAGCGCGACCGCCGCGATGCGTTTGCCGCGCCGCTGCGCAATGGTCAGCGTCCACCCGCGCAGCGCCGCGGTCGCCGGTGACTTGGACCGCAGGATCTGCCACGCCGCCTCGACCAGCAGCCAGCGCATTCGCCCGTTGCCCGCTTTGGTGATGTGCCCGAGCTGCCGCTTCTCGCCCGAGCTCCGCTCGCTCGGCACCAGGCCGAGGTACGCCTCAATCTCGTGCGCCGTGCGAAACCGCGTGATGTCGTCGATCGTGGCCACGAACGCGCTCGCCGTCACCGGCCCCACGCCGGGCGTCGTGGTGAGGCGCGTCGCGATCGGATCCGCTTTCGCGAATGCCGCGATGCGCGCATCCGCCACGGCGATCTGCGCGTTGAGCGGGGCGAAGACGGCAAACAGCGGTTCCAGTTCCGTGGTCAGCGTGGGCGACAGCTCGAGTGCGGCGATCCGCGTCGGGACCCACGCACTCGCGCTCGTCGGCACCCGCAGCCCGTCGCGCCGCACTAGCGCTTTCGCGAGCGAACCTCGCGCAATGCGGTCTCGTAGTGCACGGACTCACACCGCACCCTCCTCGAGGCGGATCTGCCTTGGAAGAAACGCGTGGCCTTCCGTCTCGCACGGTGAACTGAGGCTCCCTCGGAACACCCTGCGCCTCTGCAGGGGACATGGGCTGGAGCGCGACACGCACGGGATTAACGTGGCGCGTGGCGAAACGCTGTTCCCGTTCCGCCACGGTATCCGGCTCAACCGATACTCACACATGCGCTATATTCCCAGTTAACTATTATATACGAATAGCCGTCTGTTTCCCGTAGGACCGCCCCGTTTGGGCTTCGCCGTTGCCCTCGGGGGCCGGTAGAGTCCCAGTGTACGACATACTCTACCGACGGAGCGCCCGTGGCTCGTGTGAAGTCGACGTATCCACAGTTTCACGACGTGGTCACGATCAGGTGATTGCCCACTTCCGTTCCGCTATTCCGTCCTGTGCAGCTTGGCTCACATTGGCGTTGACCGCCGCAAGCCCAGCGACAGCGCAACGGGTCCCTCGGCTGCTCGGGTCGTCCGTGCGCATCGAGGTGGACAGCAGCCCGCGCCTATCTGGCGTTGTGGTTCGTCAGTCCACGGACAGTCTGACACTTCGGGCTGAGGGCGGCGCACTTGGCTACTCAGTGGCCTTGGCGCACGTCCGGCATGTTGAGCGGTATGCGCCACGAAGGAGCGCGCTTCTCGCACTCGGCGGCTTCTTGGCAGGAGGTGCGCTAGGCTACGTGGTTGGTGGCTACGCGATGAACCGCGGGATCGCGCATTGTCTGTCGGTTCCCGGCCATGGTGACATGTGCGCGTTTGATCCGTTCACGGTCCCCGTGTATACGCTCGGAGGGGCAGTGGCAGGTACGGTCGTAGGCGCGCTAGTGAAGCTTCCTCACTGGGAGCCGCTGTTCTAGTCTGTCGGCCCCGGGGCGAGAGAGATGCCAGAGCCGTTGACAAGACGGAACGTCTAATGGAATGCGTTCCATTATTTCTTCATCCCCACACCTGCCTCGAGTGTCAGCGAGCGCGAGCCAATCTCTGCCAGGATCCGCGAAATGAAGTCGTCTACGCCGACGGGCGCCGGTTTCTGCCCCTGCCCCGCCCCGCGCGTGTTCACCGCCACCTGATCCGCCTCCGCCTCCCGCCGCCCCACAACGCACATGTACGGCACCTTCATGCGCGCTCCCTCGGCGACTCGGTACTTCAACGTCTCCGACCGATCGTCCAGGTGCGCCCGAATCCCAACCGCGAACATCCGCTCCACGATTGCCGCCGCGACGGGCGCCTGCTCGTCCGTGATCGGCAGCACACGCACCTGCTCCGGCGCGAGCCACGTCGGGAAGGCGCCCGCAAAGTGCTCGATGAGAATCGCGATGAATCGCTCGAACGAGCCACTCACGGCACGATGGATCACGACGGGCCGGTGCGCCACGTTGTCCTCACCCACGTACTCGAGCCCGAACCGCTCTGGCGCCGCGTAGTCGAGCTGAATAGTGCCGAGCTGCCAGGCTCGCCCAATCGAGTCGGTCACGTCGAAGTCGATCTTGGGACCATAGAACGCGCCGTCGCCCTCCTTGAGCGCATACGGCTTTCCCGTCGCCTCGAGCGCGGACTTCAACGCGCCCTCGGCACGATCCCACATCGCGTCGTCGCCAATCCGCGTTTCCGGACGCGTCGCGAACTTGAGCGTCGCCGTCAGGCCGAACGACTCGTAGTAGCCGAGGATGAAGTCCATGAGGAACTTCACCTCCGACTCGATCTGATCCTCGCGCAGGAAGACATGGCAGTCGTCCTGCGCGAACTGGCGCACGCGAGTGAGACCCGACAGCGCACCGGTCACTTCGTTGCGATGCAGCACGTCGAAGGTGACGAACCGCTTGGGCAGCTCGCGATACGAGTGCTTCCTCGAGAGGTACAACAGGTAGTGCGACGGGCAGTTCATCGGCTTCAAGGAGAAGTCGTGCTCTCCCGTTTCGTTGTCGAGCACGAGGAACATGTGCTCCTTGTACTTGCCCCAATGCCCCGACAGCTCCCACAGGCTCTTGTTGTACAGCAGCGGCGTCTTGATCTCGGCGAAGTCGCGCTGCTGCCGTTCGCGAACGAAGTCGACGAGCAGGTTATAGAGGATCGTCCCGCGCTCGGTCCAGAAGGTCGCACCGGGCGAGAAGGGATGGTGCATGAAAAGATCGAGCTCCTTCCCCAGCCGCCGGTGGTCGCGCTTCTTCGCCTCCTCGAGCCGGAAGAGGTGCGCGTCCAACTCGTCCTTCTTGAAGAAGGCGGTGCCGTAGATGCGCTGAAGCATCTGCCGCTTCTCGTCGCCACGCCAGTACGCGCCGGCGGCGCTGAGCAGCTTGAAGTGCTTGAGACGTCCGGTGTCGGGCACGTGCGGGCCGCGGCACAGGTCGATGAAGGGACCATCCGTGTAGGTCGAGATGATCTCCGACGGATCCGTGAAGTCATCCAGGCGCTCGAGCTTGAGCGGATCGTCGGCGAAGCGGACTCTCGCCTCGCCAATATCCACCTCGGCGCGCATGAACGGATACTTCTCCTGCACCACCTTCCGCATCTCGGCCTCGAAGGTGGCGAGGTCGTCCGGCGTGAAGGGCGACGCGACCTCGAAGTCGTAATAGAAGCCGTCGTCGATCGCCGGACCGAAGCCGATCTTGGCGTCGGGGCGCAGGCGTCGCACGGCCGTCGCGAGCACATGCGCCGCGGAGTGCCGCAGTACGCCGAGCGCGTCGGCATCTTTTTCGGTGAGGACCCGGAACGCACCGCTCGTCCGGAGCGGCGTCATGAGGTCCTGAATCTCGCCATTCACGGACACCGCGACCGCCGCCATCAGGAGCCGCTCCCCAATCGAGCGAACGACGTCGGACGGCAGCGTGCCGGCCGGCACCACCCGCGTGGCGCCATCGGGCAAGGTGAGGGTGACGTCGGCCTCGGAGGAGCCGGGAGCAGGACGGTCGATCATGTACGACGATGGGGGGGGGCGAGTCAGTCGAGCAGCGGCGTAAGTAGCCGTGCGTACTTGAAATAGAGGGCGACGCCAACGAGGAGGCCGATCCACACCAGCACCCAGACAAAGGCGCGGCGGAGTGAGACCGTCTCGTCGAGGTTCTTGCCGTCTTCGAGTCGGAGAATTCGCGAGAGGCGCAACGGCCTGGGGATGGAGGTGAGACACGGGCCTTCTTCTTGCACCGCGTTCGCGGATACTACCTCTGCAAGTTATCCTTGCGGCTGACCCTTCGCCACAGGCTTTCCGCTATGTCATATCTGCGGTTTCGAGACGAGGACGAGTCCTCGATTGCTGGTACCGTCGCGCCGGTCCTGCTCGGTGCCCTTGCAGGATTCGCCGTCGGCATGATCGTCGCCCAGCGCGTGGGCGGGTTCCGCGGCCTGGCCGACAAGATGCGCCGCCGCGGGAAATCCGACGACGCCAGTACCACACCCAAGGTCGCCGACGATTTCGCCGACTACCCAGACGGGTACGAGGACGACGAGATCGAGGAGCTGGATGGCCCGGCCGGCCTCGAGGAGCACGTCCTCGAGGCATTCCGGAACGATCCGATCCTGGCCGAGCGCGCCATCGACATCGGCGGCATCGGTGAGGCGACGATCGAGCTTGCTGGCTGGGTCACGTCGGAAGAAGAAGCCGAGCACGCCGTCACGATCGCGCGCGGAGTACCTGGCGTTCAGACCGTGCTGAACCGCATCGCGGTCGGTGACGAGGAGGAGCGCATCGCCGATCACGCACGTCTGTTCGGCGAGGGCGACGACGCGCACACGGAGGCGCACTGGGAGGGCAACACCGTCGGAACGGGCCGTCGGCGTCAGGGCTCGTCGGATGACGTCGACCGGCACGCCGATCCGCGCGTCGATCTGGCGGAGAAGTGGACGAGCGCGGACGCCGAAGTGCGCGAGGCCGCGGAGAACATCGAAGGCATCGCCGCGGAGCGTCGGGCTCGTGAGAAGAAGCCCATAAAGGGCGACCGGAACGGTGGGTCGCCCGTGGCGCCGACGGGCGTGCCGAAGGCGGATCACGTCGCGAATCCGACTGCGTAGGTGCAGGTCCTTCGGTCGCTTCGCTCTCTCAGAACGACAAAGAGGACCTGCTTTTAGACCCATGGCCCGCGGATTAACTTTCGCGGGTCATGTCCATTTCAAGCACGAGCGATCAAGACTTTCCAGCGCATTACGATCCCGCCGCCACTGAGGCGGCGATCTACGCGCGCTGGCAACAGGCGGGATGTTTCACCGCCGACGCGTCGCGCTCGTCACGCATCGGGGGCGACCGCGATCCCTACGGCATCCTCATGCCGCCTCCCAACGTCACGGCAATTCTGCATGTCGGCCATGGACTGAACAACGCCGTGCAAGATGTGCTGATCCGCTGGGCGCGCATGAAGGGACTCGAGGCACTCTGGGTTCCGGGAATGGACCACGCCGGCATCGCGACGCAGAACGTCGTCGAGAAGCAGCTCGCGACCGAAGGACTGGCGCGCAACGATCTCGGTCGCGAAAAGTTCGTCGAGCGCACGAAGGCGTTCGTCGAGCAGACGGGCGGTGTGATCCTCCAGCAGCTGAAATCGATCGGCGCGTCGGCCGACTGGTCGCGCACGGCGTACACTTTCAGCCCGGAGCTGAGCGTCGCGGTCCGCGAAGCGTTCGTGCGGCTCTACGAGCGCGGCCTGATCTATCGCGGCCATCGCGTCATTCACTGGTGCCCGCGCTGCCTCACGTCGCTCTCCGACGAAGAGGCGGAGGCGCGGGAGACGACGGGCGCGCTCTATCACATCTCGTATCCGCTCGCCGACGATCCAACGCGCTCCATCACCGTCGCCACCACTCGTCCGGAGACGATGTTCGGCGACGTCGCCGTCGCGGTGAATCCCGCGGACGAGCGGTACGTCGCGCTCATTGGGAAGAACGTCGTTCTTCCCATTCTGCAGTTGCCCATTCCGATCATAGCGGACGACTACGCCGACCCGGCGTTCGGCACGGGCGTCGTGAAGATTACCCCCGCACATGATGCGAACGACTTCGAGGTCGGGCGCCGCCACGACCTCCCTGCCCCGATCGTGATCGACGAGCACGGCGTGATGGGCGAGGTCGCCGACGCTGCGGGCCGAGTGCCGCAGGCACTCCGCGGAATAGACCGGTTCGAGGCACGCGAGCGCGTCGTGGCGATGCTCGACGCCGCGGGCCGGCTCGTGAAGACGGAGACGCACCAGCACAACGTGCGGCACTGCTATCGCTGCGATACGGTCGTGGAGCCGCGACTCAGCGACCAGTGGTTCGTGCGCATGGCGCCGCTCGCCGAGCCGGCGCTCGCCGCCGTGCGCACCGGCCGCGTGCGGCTCCTGCCCGAAAAATGGGTCGGGGTGTACGAACACTGGATGACCAACATCCGCGACTGGAACATCTCTCGGCAAATCTGGTGGGGACATCGCGTCCCCGTCTGGTATTGCAAGGAATGCGATCCGCCGCAGGACGTCATCGCGAGCCGAGTGGACCTCACGGAGTGTCCGTTCTGCGGCTGCGACGTCGTGCAGGATGAAGACGTCCTCGACACCTGGTTCTCGAGCAGCCTCTGGCCCATGTCCACGCTCGGCTGGCCGAACGAGGAGGCGACGGATCTGCGCGCCTTCTATCCAAGCGACGTCCTCGTTACCGCGCCGGAGATTCTGTTCTTCTGGGTCGCGCGCATGATCATGATGGGCTACGAATTCATGGGCGACGCCCCGTTCCATTCCGTCTACCTCCATGGCACTGCTCGCGACACGCAGGGCCGCAAGATGTCCAAGTCGCTCGGCAACGGAATCGACCCGATGGACGTCGTGCATCTCTACGGCGCGGACACGCTGCGCTACACGCTCATCGCTGGCATGGGCCTCGGCGCCGACGTTTTCCTCGATCCGAACGATCTCGGCAAGTCGTTCGCGACGGGACGCAACTTCGCGACGAAGCTCTGGAACATCGGCCGCTTTCTGCTTAACAACGTCGGCGACGACACGGTGCGCGCCTTTGCCGATCTCAAGCCGGATGAGCTTGGCCGCGCCGACGCATGGATTCTCGAGAAGCTCGACGCTGCGATTCGCGAGTGCGATCGCGCCATCGGACCGGTGCGCCCCGCGCACGGCGTCTGGCTCGAAGAGGAACTCGCGAGCGGGCTTCGCCTCAACGAGTTCGCGGAGACGGCGCGCCGCTTCGTCTGGAACGAGCTCGCCGACTGGTATCTCGAGGCCATCAAGACACGCCTCCTCACGCCGGGCGACGACCAGCAGGTCGCGCGCTCCGTTCTCGTGCACGTGTTCGATCAGGCGCTGCGTCTGCTGCACCCGATCGTGCCGTTCGTGAGCGAGGCGCTATGGCAGCGGCTGCCAGGACACGTGGACGGAACCTTCCTCGCCACCTCGAGCTGGCCCGACGCGCGGCGACAGACGACGGTGGACGTCCGCGCCGGAGAGTTCGAGCTGATCAAGGAGATCGTCGAGGCGATGCGCCGCGTGCGCTCCGAGTACGCGATCCCGCCCGGCAAGATGATCGACGCCTTCGTCGTGGCTGCGCCGATCTGGCGGCAGATGCTCGCCGACGAGTTCTCGCTCATCGCGCGCCTTGCACGCACACAACTCACGTTGGCCGACGCGGCGCCAGCCGGTGCGGCGGCGAACGTCGTGCTCGCTGGCGGCACGGAACTCATCGTTCCACTCGCCGGCTTGATCGACGTCAAGAAGGAGTGCGAGCGCCTCCAGACGGAGCTGGCCAACCTCGAGAAGCAGCTCGCGTCGCTCGAAGCGCGATTGGGCAACCCGGGATTCGTCGATCGCGCTCCGTCGCACGTCGTGGACGCCGAGCGGGTGAAGCGCGACGAGTGGAGCACGCGCGCCGGCCTGCTGCGTGCACGCTTCGAGGGACTGTGCGGCAAGGCCTGATCCTCGCGCTGGTGGCGCTGGCGGCGTGCGCATCCGCGTCGCCGCCGCCGGGCGGTCCCGAGGACAAGATACCGCCGAAGCTCGTGAAGGTTTCGCCGGACACGAACTCGGTGAACGTTCGCGATAAAGTCGTGCAGTTCTACTTCGACGAGACGATCAACGATCGCGGTGCAGGACCGCAGGAGCTCGACAACTTCTTCCTCGTGTCCCCGTCCGACGGCGCTGCCCGCCTCAGCTGGCACCGCAGCCGCATCGACATCAGTCCCCGGCACGGCTTCCGGCCGAATACCGCATACATGATCACGATGCTGCCGGGGCTGGCGGACCTGCACAACAACCTGATGAAAACGGGCGCAACGGTGGTGTTCTCCACCGGTCCGACGATTCCCAAGCTGAAGATCGAGGGAATCGCGTTCGATTGGCTCGCCGGCACTCCCGTGCGCGCGTACATGGAGGCGATCACTCCGGACAGCATCGTCTATCTCTCGCAGTCGGACAGCGGCGGCAAGTTCACGATCGGGCCGCTCACCGAGGGCACCTACCTCGTGCGAGCGATCATCGACCAGAACGGCAATCGCGCGCTCGACCGCAACGAAGCATTCGATACGCTGCGCGTGACCGTGCCGCAGGTGGGGCCGATTCAACTGCTCGCCGCACTGCGCGACACGCTGGCCGCGCGCATGGGCGTCCCGGCCGTCGCTGACTCGATCACCGTCAACGTGCCCTTCGACCGGCTGCTCGATCCCACACAGACGATATCGACGACCGCCTTCCGGCTCGTCGGATCGGACAGTGTGGAGATTCCGATCGTCTCGGCGTTGTCACCGCTCGAGCTGAAGCGAGCCGATAGTGTGAGAGCCAAAGTGGCGAGCGACTCCATTCGCCGCGCCGATTCGCTCGCGGGCAAACCGATCACGCCGATCGTCGCTCCTTCCGCCGTCGCACCCGCACCAGCCGCGCCGGGCAAAGCTCCGCCGCCGCCACGGCCGAAGCCGAATCTGCCGTCGCCCTTCATGGCGGTGACGCTCAAGCTCGGACGTGCGCTCAAGCCCAACACGGATTACCGCCTGAGCACGACGGGTCTGCGCGCGCTCAGTGGCAAGGTCCAGCCGAGCGAGCGTCGTTTTTCGACGCCCAAGCCGCCACCGCCAAAGGCGGCGAAGGATTCCGTCCCTGTCACGCTGGTCCCGAAGGCACCCGCAACGCCACCGTCGAAGCCATGACCGATCCGCGTCGCACTCTGCCAAGCGTGGGTGCGCTGCTCGAGAACGCGGGAGTGCGCGCGCTGCTCGTCACAACGCCGCGCACGCTGGTGGTGTCCGCGGTGCGGGACGTCGTAAGCCGGGCGAGGGACGACGCGAGCGCCGTACCCGCCGACGATGCGGCCTGGACGGAATCGATCGCGGCGCGCGTCGCCCTGACGCAGCGTCCGTCGCTGCGGCGCGTCATCAACGCGACGGGCATCGTGCTGCATACCAATCTTGGGCGCGCCCCGCTCCCCGCCGCGGCTCTCGACGCCATTGCACGCGTCGCCGGCGGGTACAGCAACCTCGAATACGACCTCGACGCGGGTACACGTGGCTCGCGCTACACCCACTGCGCCGCGCTGCTGCGAGAGCTCACCGGCGCGGAAGACGCACTCGTCGTCAACAACTGCGCCGCCGCGCTCGTGTTGGCGCTCAACACCGTGGCGACGAATCGCGATGCGCTGCTCTCCCGCGGCGAGATGGTCGAGATCGGCGGCAGCTTTCGCGTGCACGACATCATGGCGAAGAGCGGCGCTCGGCTGCGCGAGATCGGCGCGACGAACCGCACGCATCTCGCCGACTACAGCCGCGCGATCGGCGGCGATACTGGCGTGATCCTCAAGGTGCATCGCAGCAACTTCGCCATCGAAGGGTTCGTCGCTGACGTCTCCGTGCGCGAGCTCGCGCCGCTCGCGCGCGACCACGACCTTCCCATCATTCACGATCTTGGCAGCGGGCTGCTCATCTCGCTCGCCGACATCGGCCTCGAAGGCGAGCCCACGGCGCGCGAGGCGCTCGATGCCGGCGCGTCCATCGTCGTGATGAGTGGCGACAAGCTGCTCGGCGGACCGCAGGCGGGAATCATCG
>DATCGM010000032.1:0-6349 GCA_036508915.1 Gemmatimonadaceae bacterium | reverse complement strand
AAGGATCGCGTTGGCGAACCATCGCTTCTGGGGCTTTCTCCCTTTCAACAAATACGTCTTTCTGAATGTCTTTCGGCAGGGCGGTGGAGGACTCGAGCATCTCAACTCCACGTTACTCACCTCGAGTCCGCGCTCGGAGGGCGGCGGCGCGCTGCGCTGGCTCGAATTTGTGGCGCACGAATACTTCCACGCCGAGAATGTGAAGCGGCTCCGGCCTGTGGAGTTGGGACCGTTCGACTACGAGCATCCGCCCGCGACAGCGAGTCTCTGGCTCTCCGAAGGAGTGACGACGTACTACGGTGACTTGCTGGTGGCGCGCTCCGGCGTCGGGACGCCGAAGGATTTTTTCGCATCACTCTCAAACGACCTCACGTCGCTCCAGAACTCGCCCGGCAGACTCGAGCAGACGCTCGAGCAAGCGTCGCTCGGTATTTTCTCCACCGGAGGATCGGGCGTCGGCGGCGATCGCAACAGCACGGTGAGCTACTACGTGAAGGGCAACGTGCTCGGCTGGGTGCTCGACGCTCGCATTCAGCGCGCGTCCAACGGAACAGGGAGCCTCGACGATCTGATGCGCCTGGCGTATAAGCGCTACGGCGGCACAGTCGGCTTCACGCCGAGTCAGTTCGTTGCGGTCGCGTCGGAGGTGGCCGGAACGGACCTCGTGCCGTTCTTTCACAAGGCGCTGCAGACGACCGACGAACTGGACTACTCCGAGGCGCTCGATTGGTTTGGCTTGCGCTTCGTGGCGTCGGATGATCCGAAGAAGGCGTGGACGTTGGAAGACGCGCCGAATGCAACAGCGGCGCAGAAGGAGCATCTGCGCCGCTTGACGGTGAAGTACGCGGGAATGTAGGACAACCGCAAACACCTCACGCGAGCGCCCTTCGAAATGGCGTTGCGCGAAGGTCAGAAAGGTTGGCCAGTCTGGGCTATCGTCAGGTTGCGGGCGGGCGGAGCACGGCAGCCACAAAGCCCGCCGGGTCATCGAGGTGGAGGCCCAGGCGGGTGACCGACCGCACGACAAGCCCACCGAGTAAACGCGCACGGGCCGGCGGCGCAAAGGTGAGTAGGACGTTGGGATCCGCGGGCGCCGTAGCATTCAGATAGCCGGGACTCGGTGAATCCGGCACATCACGCCACGCTGCTGGCACTGCAGTGGCGACGTGGGTGCGGGGGATGCGCAGGGCGGCTCGCCGACCGATTGTCACATCGAGCGCGTCGGTCTCAACCCGGACCGTCCCGCGACCCATGGCGCGGTACTCGAGCGCTAACCACGCGAGGGTGGCTCCGCTCAACGTCGTGAGGCCCCACGTCAATCCCGGATGCCGCTGGCGGAGCCAAAGGTGGAGCACCATCGTTTCGACGGCGACCGCGAGACTGAGGCCCGCCGTGAGAGAGCCAGATCGGGCGCTTCGGTACGTAAACGCGGCGATGTCCGTCACTTGGTCTCCATGTGGACGTTGTCGCGGCTTAACGAGGATGTAGTCAGAATGACAACGCGCGAGGCATCCACACGATAGATGACGCGGTAGGGCGCGTGCCAGATCTCGCGAACCGTGGACCGCCCAATCTCAGGGACCACGCGACCGCGACGGGCGAATCGATCGAGTCTGGCCACGCGCTCGAGCAATTCTTCGAGCCATGCCGCCGCGGCCTGCGGTCGGTCCTGCGCGATGTAGTCGACGGCTTCCAGCGCGCGTTTCTCTGCCAGCGCCGACCACGTGACTCTCACCGCTTCAGGCGCGCCCGGAGCGTCTTCACCACTGCCGTGTGGCTGCGACCCTTTCCCGCCGCAATTTGCTTCTCCGCAACACGAACGTCCCGGAGCAGGGCGAGTTCATCCACCATGCGCTCGTAGGACCCGACATCGAGGAGCACCGCGGCACTGCGTCCGTGCTGCGTGAGGATTACCGGCTCTCCAGTCTCCTGCACCTGCTCGATGAACTGCGCGGCGTTGGCGCGAAACTCTGTGACCGGTTGGATATCCCGGCTGGGCTTCAGCTTCGACATGAGGGCTCAGGCAGGAGAATGCTTCGGTACAGAATAACGTACCGACAGACTTTGACGTACGCAAGCGTCATGCAGGCGCATAACGTAGCCCGCTTCCAGACGATGCGTTGCACACGAGTGCCGAACGGTGTGACAGCCCTCGCGCGTCGTGATACCGGCGTCGCGTACGGCGCGTGACACACACAGTTGCTTCGCTTCGCGCAGGATGTCAGACTTTCACACGGCGAATCCTCGCCGCACTCGCGCCCCTTTACGACTGGTTCGTGCCTCATGCCCTCTTGCGATCGTAGATCCTTCCTCGCCACGAGCGGGACCGCGCTGCTCTCGGTCGCCTGCGTCCCAAGCATGTTGCCGCGCCGCGCCGACCACGATCTCGTCATTCGCAACGGCACACTGTTCGACGGCACTGGTGCGGACGGCCGCGAACTGGACCTCGCGATCTCCGGTGGCCGCATCGCCGAGATCGGCCCGCGTCTCGCCGCGCGCGGACGAGAGGAGATTGACGCGCGTGGCCTCGCCGTCGCACCGGGGTTCATCGACATCCACTCGCACGGCGACGGCAGTCTCACCCAGGATCCACGCGCCGAGTCGGTGATCCGGCAGGGCGTGACGACGATCGTCGGGGGAGTGGATGGCAGCTCGCACGCCACCGGAGCGGAGGACAAGTCGTTCGCGGCGTACTTTGCCGAGGTCGATCGCCTTCACCCGGGTCCGAACGTCGCGAGCATGGTCGGGCTGGGATCGGTGCGGGGAACGGTGATTGGCGAAGCTGACCGGCCCGCGACACCAGACGAGATTCGTCAGATGACTGCGATGGTCGAGCGCGCGCTCAGCGACGGAGCCTGTGGGACGTCGTCAGGGCTGGAGTACGTACCGAGCGCGTTCGCGTCGCTCGATGAGCTCATCGCACTCTCCAGGCCGAACGCGAGCCGCCACCTCCCGTACGCCACTCACATGCGCAACGAGGACGACAGGCTTCTCGAGGCGATCGACGAGTCGCTGGCTGTGGCGCGAGGCGCCGGCTGTCCACTCCAAGTCTCGCACCTGAAGGCACAGGGTCCGCGCAACTTTTCCAAGATCGACGTGGTGTTCAAGCGCATCAGCGACGCGCGAGCCGCCGGTGTCGAAGCTGCCTGGGATTGGTATCCGTACGTCGCGTACTCGACCGGGCTCACGAATCTGTTTCCGGTCTGGAGCCGCGACGGCGGGAACGCCGCCTTTCTCGTGCGTCTTGACGACGCGTCCGTCGCGCCTCGCATCAAGCAGGAAGCGTTGGCGAAGGTGGAGCTCATTGGCGGATGGGACAACGTGCAGATCTCCTCCGTGCGCGCCGTCGAGGACCGTGATGCGGAGGGAAAGCGGCTCGGCGCGCACGCGCGTGCGGTCGGCATTGATCCATACGACGACGCCGTGAATCTTTTGCGGCGCAGCAAGGGAAGCGTCGGGATGCTCGGTTTCGCCATGAACGAGGAAACTCTCGAGCGTATCCTCGCGCATCCGTTGACGACGATCTGTTCCGACGGCAGCGCCTTCGCGGTCGATGGTCCAACACGTCGCGGTAGTCCACACCCGCGTGGCGCCGGTACGTTCCCGCGCGTGCTCGGCCACTACGTCCGCGAGCGAAAGGTGATCTCGCTCGCCGAGGCCATCAAGAAGATGACGTCGACGTCGGCTGCACGCGTGCATCTCGCCGACCGTGGCCGGCTCGCTCCGCGATTTGCCGCCGACGTCGTCGTCTTCGATCCGGCGCGCATTGCCGATACCTCGACGTTCGAATCACCGTTCCAATATCCTGTCGGCGTCTCGGTTGTCATCGTCAACGGCGCCGTGACGCTGCGCGACGGACAACGGAGTGCGACAGGGTCCGGCATCGCGCTTCGCGCTACCTCGTAGTCGCGCGAGGTCTTCGCCATCGCTGGTGATGGTGCCTTCATCCCCTCCCTCTCAGCCGAGTCGCCCGTGAAGTTCAAGACCATCATCGAGCCGTTTCGCATCAAGACGGTCGAGCCGATCCGCCAGACCACCGACGCGCAGCGGGCGGCGGCGATCCGCGCGGCGCACTACAACGTCTTCCAGCTCGACGCCGAGGATGTGCTCATCGACCTCCTCACCGACTCGGGAACGGGGGCGATGTCGGTGTACCAATGGGCCGGCATGATGAAGGGCGACGAGTCCTACGCCGGCGGCCGCTCCTTTCATGCCTTCGTCAAGTCGGTGAAGGAGATCACCGGGTTCCAGCACGTGATCCCCACGCACCAGGGACGCGCCGCCGAGCACATCCTCTCGGGCGCGCTGCTCAAGCCCGGGTCGATCGTCCCCAACAACACGCATTTCGACACCACGCGGGCCAACGTCGAGCACCGCGGCGCGGTGGCCCTCAACCTGCCGATTGCGGAAGGGCGCGAGCCGCAGACCATCCATCCCTTCAAGGGGAACATGGACGTCGTCGCCCTCGAGCGGGTGTTGCGCGAGAACGCCGGCAACGTGCCGCTGGTGATGACCACCGTCACCAACAACTCCGAGGGCGGGCAGCCGGTGAGCATGGAGAACATCCGCCGCACCTCGGCCCTCTGCCGCGCGCACGGCGTGCCTTTCTTCATCGACGCCTGTCGCTTCGCCGAGAACGCGTGGTTCATCAAGACCCGCGAGCCGGGGTACGCCGGCAAGTCGCCGCTGGAGATCGCACAGGAGATGTTCGGTCTCGCCGACGGCTGCACGATGAGCGCGAAGAAGGACGGGATGGCGAACATCGGCGGATTTCTCGCGATGAACGACGACGCCCTCGCCCTCACCTGCCGCAACTCCCTCATCCTCACCGAGGGATTTCCCACCTACGGCGGGCTCGCCGGCTACGACCTCGAGGCAATCGCGGTGGGGCTCTACGAGGCCCTCGATCCCGACTACCTGCAGTACCGCATCCGCTCGGTGGAGTACCTCGCCGAGAAGATGATTGCCGCCGGAATTCCCATCGTGCGCCCCGCGGGTGGCCATGCGCTCTACCTCGACGCCAGGAGTTGGCTCCCGCACATCCCGTCGCACCAGTTCCCGGGATGGGCGCTCTCCGTCGCGCTGTACGTCGAGGGGGGCATCCGCGCGTGCGAGATCGGTTCGGTGATGTTCGGGCAGCAGCCCGACGGCAGCGAGCGCGCCGCCGACCTGGAGCTCGTGCGTCTCGCCTTTCCGCGCCGCGTCTATACCCAGAGCCACATGGACTACGTTGCGGAGGTGCTGCTGCACGTGAACACCATCGCGAAGGACATTCGCGGCGTGCGGATCGTGGAGCAGCCGGCGATGCTCAGGCACTTCACCGCGAAATTCGAACCGCTGCCCCGCTAGCCGCGGGCAGCCGCAACCATAGAGGACAACCACCGTGACGCAGCACCGCAGCTGGGCCGAGCCCTGGAAGATCAAGGTCGTCGAGCCAATCCGGATGACCACCGCCGCCGACCGCGAAGAGCATATCCGAGAGGCCGGCTACAACACCTTTCTCCTCCGCTCCGCGGACGTGTACATCGACCTCCTCACCGACTCCGGCACCAACGCGATGTCGGACCGGCAGTGGGCGGGCATGATGATGGGCGACGAGGCCTACGCCGGGTCGCGGAACTTCTACGCGCTCGAGAGCGCGGTGCAGGAGTTTTACGGCTTCCCTCATCTGATCCCCACACACCAGGGGCGCGGCGCCGAGAACATTCTCTCGAAGATCCTCATCACGCCGGGGGACCACGTGCCCGGCAACATGTACTTCACGACGACGCGCGTGCACCAGGAGCTCGCCGGCGCGACGTTCCATGACGTCATCATCGACGAGGCGCACGACCCGGCGTCGGAGCACCCGTTCAAGGGAGACGTGGACCTCGACAAGCTCGACGCGCTCGTGCGCGAGGTCGGCGCCGAGCGGGTGCCGTACATCTCGGTCGCGGTCACGGTAAACCTTGCCGGTGGCCAGCCGGTGCAGCTCTCCAACCTCCGCCGCGTCGCCGATTACTGCCACGCGCGTGGCATTCGCGTGATCCTCGACGCCACGCGCGCCGTCGAGAACGCCTGGTTCATCCAGCAACGCGAGCCCGGCATGCGCGACCACACGGTGGCCGAGATTCTTCACCTGCTGTGCGAGTGCGCCGATGGCGCCACGATGTCCGGTAAGAAGGACTCTCTCGTGAACATCGGCGGCTGGCTGGGACTCCGCGAGGAGCGGCTGGCCGAGGAGGCGCGCGGACTCGTGGTAGTGTACGAGGGGCTGCACACGTACGGCGGGCTCGCTGGCCGCGACATGGAGGCGATGGCGATCGGCATTCGCGAGTCGGTCGAGGAAGACCACATCCGGAGCCGCATC
>DATCGM010000031.1:0-5781 GCA_036508915.1 Gemmatimonadaceae bacterium | reverse complement strand
GTCCCGCTGGAGCGCGCCTGCACGATGGGAATTCCGTTCACCGTCGCGTCCACGAGCGAGTGTGTGTGTCCGCTCACGATGGCATCCACCGGCTCGCGCAGCGCGCGCGCGAGGTCGATGACGTCGCCCTTGCAGTTGGTGGCGCCATCGCGGTCGCAGAAGGCGCCATCGTGTGCGATGACGATGACGTAGTCAGCGCCGCGCGCACGGAGGCGGCGCGCAAGGCTATCCACGATCGGCGCCGGCGCGAGGAAGCGAAGGTCGGCCACGTTCGACGCGCGCGTCGTGCTGGGTGTCAGCGGCGACGCCACGCCAATCACGCCGATCCTGAGCGCGCCGCGAACGATGAGCGTGTCGTCGCGAATCCACGGAACATCGCGCCCGTCGGCGTAGCGCACGTTCGCGCCGAAAATGCCGTAGTGCGCGTCGCGCATCCGCGCGCGCAACGTGTCTTGCGTCCAATCGAAGTCGTGATTGCCCAGTGCGCTCGCCGCCAATCCGAGCTGGTTGAACATCGCGACCACCGGCCTGCCAAAGGCGAGGTTCGACGCGGGGGTCCCCTGGAATTCGTCGCCTCCATCGAGCAGAATCGTTTCGCACGCAGGAGAGACGCAGTCGGCGGCCGCATTGTGGATTGCCGTGGCCAGGTACGCCGCGCCTCCGCGACGCTTTCCGGTGTTGTCCGGTCGCGGCTCGAGCGCGCCATGAAAGTCGTTCGTGCCAATCACGCGAAGTCGCGTCGCTGGGCGTGGCCGCCGCAGACGGCCATGGACGTCAGTCGTTCCGGCGACAACCAGGTCGTACGTGCCCGAGCCCCCGCCGGTGGAGAAGGGTTGGGGGGGGACACAGCCAGCCGCGACAGCAATTGCTGCGACGGCGACAGATGAACGGATCCGCATGGAAAAAATCTAGTCGGCGGCGCCGCGCACGGGGAGCGCGCACGGGGAGGACGCCGTCGGTTGCGCCGCGCACCTCTTTCCGGCGACCTTTCGAGCACAGACCTCAGGACACCGTGGAGGCCGCTCGCATGAAGCCGCTGGTCATCGGCGTGGCAGGGGGAACGGGAGCAGGCAAGAGCACCGTCGCGCGCAACGTCGCGGCGGCGCTCGGTGATGCGTCGGTCGCGTTCATCGACATGGATGCGTACTACCTCGATCATGGTCATCTGTCGCTCGAGGAGCGAAGAAAGGTCAACTGGGACCACCCGAACGCCTTCGACTGGGACCATCTCGTCAGCCAGCTCGCGCAGCTCGGCGGCGGCCAGGCGATCGACAAGCCGGTGTACGACTTCGTGAATCACGCGCGCAGCGACGAGACGGTGCGCATCCCGCCAGCCGACGTCGTGGTCATCGACGGCATTCTGCTCTTCGTGGACGCCAGAGTGCGCGACCTCTGTGATGTCAAAGTCTTCGTGGATGCCGATGCCGACGTGCGGCTCATTCGCCGCATTCACCGGGACATGGCGAAGCGTGGCCGGCCGCTGGCCGAGATTCTGGATCAGTATCTTTCCACCGTCCAACCGATGCATCTGGAATTCGTGGAGCCGAGCAAGCGATATGCGGACGTCATCGTCCCGAGAGGCGGACACAATCCCGTCGCGATCGAGATGATCGTGGCGAAGATCTCACACCGGATTCAGGCAGGGTCGCCATGACCAGTGTGGCGCCGCCGACCGGGGAACGGATTCTCGTCGTCGACGACGAAGCGGACATCGTTGCGCTTGTCGCCTATCATCTCATGAAGAGCGGCTATCGTGTCTCGACCGCGAGCTCCGGCACCGAGGCGCTCGACGCGGCACAACGCGAGCGCCCCGCGCTCATCGTGCTCGATCTGATGCTGCCGGGCATGTCCGGCTTTGAAGTGCTGGAGCAGCTGCGCGCGAGCGACGCCATGCGAGACGTCGCCGTGCTGATGCTGACGGCACGGCGCGAGGAGCAGGATCGCATTCAGGGGCTCGCGCTGGGCGCGGATGACTATTTGACGAAGCCGTTCAGTCCGCAGGAGCTCGTGCTTCGGGTCGGCGCGATTCTCCGGCGCGTTGGCGCGAGCGCGGTGAGTGGCAGCGACAAGATTCAGATCGGTCCGCTCGTGATCGATTGTGCGGCGCACCTGGTGCACGTGGACGGCCAGCCGATCGAGCTGACCACCACTGAGTTCAAGCTCCTGCTCACACTCGCCGAACGGCGCGGCCGCGTACAGGCGCGGGCGCACCTGCTCGAGACGGTGTGGGAGGCCGCGCCCGACATTCAGACGCGCACCGTGGACATGCACGTGCAACGGTTGCGGGCGAAGCTCGGCGTGGCCGGTGACCTCATCGAGACGGTCCGCGGCTTCGGCTACCGCATTCGCGCGCCACAGAGCCGTCTCCCGTGAGGCTCGCGAGCCGGCTGCTCACTGGCGCGCTCATCGTCGTCATGACGCTCGTGGCGGCGCTCGTGCTCATCGCCGGCGGCCGCTTGCGCAACCGGCTCGTCGAGGAGAAGACCGATGAGCTATCGCGCGATGCCCGGGTCGTCGCGAGGGAGTGGCACGCCGGCATAGACGCCGATTCACTCGCCCACACTGATGGTGACGCGCTCGGCTATCGCGTCACCCTCATCGACATCACGGGCCTCGTCGTCGGCGACGCGGAGTTCCGGTCCGAAGCTCGTCGTCGGCTGGAGAATCACGCCACGCGCCCCGAAATCGTCGCGGCGCGTCTCACCGGTATCGGCTCGGCGCGGCGGCAGAGTGCGTCGGCCGGCGACGAGGAGCTCTACGTCGCCATTCGGCATCCGCTCGGCTACGTGCGCGTGTCGATCACGACCCGGCGCATCGAGGACGTGGTGAGCGGCGCGCAGAAAGACGTGCTCGCGAGCGGTCTCGTCGCACTGGGGGGCGCGCTCATCCTCGCGTTCTTCTTCGCGCGCAGCATCTCGCAGCCCGTGGTGGAGCTCCGCGACGTCGCGCGCGCCATCGCCGGGGGGGATCTCTCGCGTCGCCCTACCCTCTCCGCGCCCGGTGAAATCGGCGACCTGGCGACCGCGCTGCACCGAATGGCCGAGCAGCTCGCCAATCGCGTGTCGTCGCTGCAGAAGGACGAGCTTCTCATGATCGCGTTGATCGAGTCGCTGGAGGAAGGCGTCCTCGCGCTCGACGATCGTGGTACCGTGGTGCGCATCAACGAGCGCGCGCGCGTGCTGCTCAACGTGTCCGCACCCCTTCCCATCGCCCTGGAATACCTGCCTCGCGAGCCGGCCATGCGTGCCGCCATCAATGACGCCATCGGCGGCGAGGCCACCGCACCCCAGGAGATGACGCTGTTCGATCGCACCGTCACCGTGTCCGCGCGTCCGCTGCCCACGGCGGGCGCTGTCGTCACGGTGCTCGACCTCACGGTGCTGCGCCGTCTCGAGACGATCCGGCGCGACTTCGTTGCCAACGTCTCGCACGAGTTGAAGACGCCGCTGACGGCCGTGAGCGGTTTCGCCGAGACGCTGCTGGACGAGAGTATTCCGCCCGAGCAGCGCCGGCGATTCGTCGAGACCATTCGCGACAACGCGTTGCGCATGCAGCGCATCGTGGACGAGCTGCTCGATCTCTCGCGCATCGAAAGCGGCGGATGGCGGCCGAAGATCGGGATAGTGGACGTCGCCGCTGTGGTCACCGACGTCTTCACCGCTCTGCAACCGAGCGCAAGCGCCAAGGGCCTGACCCTCACCTCCAACATTCCACCGGACGCGGCTCGCGTCAGCGCCGAGCACACCGCCTTTCGGCAGGTCGTCACCAATCTCGTGGAGAACGCTGTCCGCTACACGAAGGAAGGTTCAGTCACGCTGCAAACGCGACGTGGCGACGGTGGCGTATGGGTGGACGTGCGCGACACAGGTATCGGTATCGCGGCGGAGCATCTGCCGCGCATCTTCGAGCGCTTCTATCGCGTCGATGCGGGCCGCTCGCGCGAACAGGGCGGCACGGGACTCGGGCTCGCGATCGTGCGGCACCTGATGGACGCGCACGGCGGCCGCGTCGAGGCTGCAAGCGTTGTCGGTCGAGGCACGACTATCAGCGCGTTCTTTCCAGCGCCGCGCGAGGGCTGACTCACCTCGCGCGGCCATCTCCGGTCTCGCACGCTGGGCAATGGCCTTCACCCCTTTCGCTGAGCCGGGTACGATTACCTGGCCGCGAACGTCACGGTATCGAGCCGCTTGAGAAGCTGCTTCGACATGATCGCGGGAATCGGCGCGTAGTCGAGCGACGCCGCCGACTTCTCGCCGTCCGTCAGTGCCCATCTCATGAAGGCCAACAACTGCTTCCCCTTTGCCGCATTGGCCTGCTGCTTGTAGACGAGGAGCCAGGTAAAGGAGGAGATGGGATAGGCGTCCTTGCCGGCCGCGTTCACGATCGAGACGCGGTAGTCGGTGTTCGGTGGCAGCTTCGCCACGGCGCCAGCTGCCGCGGCGGTCACGGCCGCGATCGTCGGCGTAACGAAGGCGCCGGAAGCGTTCTTCATGTCGGCGTAGGCGAGCTTGTTCTGCTTCGCATACGCCAGCTCGACGTAGCCGATGGAGCCCGGCATCTGGCGCACCTGCCCGGCGACTCCCTCGTTGCCCTTGCCGCCCAGGCCGACCGGCCACTGCACTTCCTTCCCCTTGCCCGGCTTGGCGGCCCAGTCCGCGCTCACGCTCGAGAGATAGTCGGTGAAGACGTAGCTCGTGCCCGACCCATCAGAGCGATGCACGACCAGGATGTCGCTGCCGGGAAGCTTCACGCCCCTGTTGAGCGCAGCGATCCGCGGATCGTTCCACTTGGTGATTTTGCCGAGGAAGATATTGGCAAGCGTGCCACCATCGAGACGCAACGGCTTCGCAATCTCGGCCACATTGTAGGTGACGACGACGGCGCCGAGCACCGTCGGGAAGTGCATGACCGCGCCACCCTTCGCCTTGCCGAGCTCCTCGTTGGACATCGGGGCGTCGGTGGCTCCGAAGTCCACGGTCTGCTCGGAGAGCTGGCGAATGCCGCCGCCGGATCCGATCGACTGATAGTTGATCTTCACGCCGGTCTTCGCGGCGTAGTCGCTGAACCACTTGCTGTAGATCGGATACGGGAAGGTGGCGCCGGCGCCGGTCAGATCCTGCGCGGCGGCGGGCACGACGTACGCCGCGATGCCCGCAGCGACAAGGGCGATTCTGGAAACGAGTCTCACGAAACAATTCCTCGAGTGGGAGGGGGGGTTCGACATCTGACTAGAAATTCACGACGAAGTGCGCGAAGTAGCCCTTGGACTGCGTCGGCGGGGTGAGCGACAGGCCATTGTTGGAGGCGAGCGACTCCTGGTAGTCGAGCGCAATCTGCGCCTTCTGCGACAGGTCGTAGAACACGCCGCCGATGATCAGGTGGTACGCGTTGTCGGTCGACGGGGCTAGCGGCGCCACATAGCCTGAAGTGCTCGTCGACGGCTTCACGGCGTCGTACCGAGCGACAATGCCAAATGGCGACTTGCCGCTGGCATTCGCAAAGGCGAACGGCCTCACGACGGTGTACGCCGACAGCAGGCGCCCGCTGATATCCGTCAGCGTGCGAGGGCTCGCAACGGTGTTCGCGCCCTGCTCGCCATTCTCATGGCGCTGCGCGAACTCGCCACCCAGCACGAGCCGCGGATCTCTCAGGCCGACGAAGATGCCGCCGCGGCTGCGGTCGAGTGCTTCGCCGATGGCACCCACCTGGCCCGTACCACCGTTCACGAAGCTGCTGGACGTCGCTCCCTTGTAACCCCACGCGGTGATCGTGAAGGTCTGC
>DATCGM010000030.1:0-36735 GCA_036508915.1 Gemmatimonadaceae bacterium | reverse complement strand
GCGGTGTACACCGCGTCGGCACGAAGCACGGCGAGGTACGCGTTCGCCGCCGCGCCGGCGACGAGGTCCGCGATGCTGGCGACGTCCGCGTTTGCCGCGGCGACGCCAGTGCGCGCCGTCTGAACCCGCGAGCGCGCAGCCGGATCGAACAGCATCTGCGACACACGAGCGCGCGCATCGAGTGCGTTCATCGGTCCGAGGATAGAGCCATTCGGGTCGAAGAGCGGCGGCTGTCCCGGCACAGCCGGAAAGTCGATCGGAAAGGTTGCGCTATTCATCGTCAAGCCGCGCTCGGCGATTGCCGCCGAGACACTCGGCAGCAGATCCGCCCGGCGTTGCGTCACGCGCGCCTTCGCCGCATCGACGCGAGCGAGCGCTCCCTCAACCGCCGCGTTCTGTCGCGCCGCGAGTCGCACCGCGTCACCGAGAGTGAGGCGCACCGTGCTATCGGCGACAGGCTGCTGGGCCGATGCGGATCGGGCGACGAACGCCATGAGTGCGACGATAAGCGTGAGCACGAGACCGACGGATACGGACCGGCGAACAGGATGGCAGTTCATGTCAGGCATGCGAGGAAGCGTCCGTGGAATCCGGGCGCATGGCATTGAGAAAGAAGTCGCGAATCTGTGCGAGCATCACATCGCCCGAAACATTCTCGATGGACTTGAAGCATTGGCGCTGGTGATACCACAATGCGTGCGTCACGAAGAGTGCGCTGAGCATGCGCGCGGCGACGAGCGGATCCATGCGTCGAAAGACGCCGGCCTCCATTCCTCGCTCGAGCATGCCGCGCACGAGGCGTTGCGCGCGCTCGATCACCTCGGTGGCGTAGAATGACGCGAGGTCCGGGAAGTGCGTGAGCTCCGAGCTGACGAGGCGGTGCATCGCCGGAAAAACCGGCGAGCGAAGCCAGCCCCAGTGTCCGTCCATCCATGCAAGGAGTGACTGCACGGGATCGGGCTCGGTCTCGAAGAAGGCTTCGGCGCGCGCGATGTAGCCAACGACCGAGGTGCGGACGACTTCCCTGAAGAGCTCTTCTTTATTGGGGAAGTAGAGGTAGATCGTGCCTTTCGAGAGTCCGGCGAGCTTGGCAATGTCGTCGAGCCGAGCGGCGGCGAGCCCGTGCTCAGCGAACACCGCGAGCGCGGCGTCGAGGATCTGCTTCGGGCGCTCCTCAGGGAGGCGACGCCAGCGCGGTTCGGTAGCGGTTTTGGACATCGGGAGTTCAGTGACTAACTGGTCAGTTGCGAAATCACTGGATAGGCGGGGAGTTCCAAGGGTGTTGCGTCCGCTCGTTATTAATGACTGGTCAGTAAGTTAATTGGCCAGTTCGGGAAGTCAACTGATGGAGGGGTTCGAGCGGGCGTTGTACGTTGGGAAACGCGGATCGCGCCGATCTTCGCGGATCTGCCAGCAAGACGCCCTGCCTGAACGCATGTCGTCACGTCGTCGCATGGCCACGAGTTCGACGCCGCGAGCGGGCGTGCGCCCTGACCGTCGCGGCGCACGGCAGTATCCGCGAGGATTTTGGAGATCCGCGCCAATCCGCGTTCCCTCCGGCCAACGCCACTGCCGACGAATCCTTTCACTAAACGAGGGCAGCGAAGAACGCCTGCCCGACCTTCACATCCCCCTGCGTCAGCCCATGCGAGCTCGGCTGCCAAACCAACTCCACCGCTGCCTCGGCCTCGCGGAGAATGGCGGCGAGACGTTCGCTCCCGGCAGGCGGAATCATCGAATCGAACTGGCCGGCGCTGATCAGCACCTTTTTACCGTGCAGCACGGGTGTCGTGACTGGCTCGAACGGCACCATCGCACGAAATAGCGCTCCGCCAGCAAGCACGGTCGGCCGCGCGAGCAGCAGACTTGCGGCGACATTCGCTCCATTCGAGTACCCAACCGCGTACAGCGACGACAGCGGGAAGGCGAACTTCTCGGCCGCCGCCTCGATGAAGTCACCCAGCTCCGCCGTTCGATGATGCAGGTCTTCGATGTCGAACATTCCTTCAGCGAGCCGGCGGAAGAACCTGGGCGCACCATGCTCGAGCACGTTGCCGCGCACGCTCAAGAGTGCCGCACCGGGCGAGAGCATGCGTCCGAGCGGAAGCAGGTCGTTCTCGTCGCCGCCAGTGCCATGCAGCAGCAGAAGCGTCGGCACATTCGCCCGCTCGGCCGGTTCCCATCGATGGACATGCAGATCGAGCGCGCTCATCGGGATGTTTTAGCGAAAATCGATGAGCGTGTCGATCGAAAGCCGATAGGGACGGAATCCTTCCTCGGCCGGATAACCGATCGACACGAGCGCTGGAATGCGAACATGGGCCGGCAGGCCGAGCAGGGCCTTCACCTTCTCAGGCTCGAAGCCGAGCATCGGCGACGTGGCATAGCCCTTCGATTCGGCGAGCAGCAGCAGATAGCCCAACGCGATGTTGGACTGGCCGACGCCCCACCCTTCGCGCTCCTCGACCGACTGGTTCGTGAAGGTGGCCCGGAAGGTCTCGACGCCCACATCGCGCTTGTCCTGCGGCATGTCGGGATGCATGGATTCGGGCATGCGCTCGAGCGCACTCTGCATGTCGCTGTACATCACGATGGTGGCTGGCGCGCGCACGATCTGCTGCTGGCCGTAGGCCACCGCGGAAAGCTTCGCCTTCAGCTTGTCGTCCTGTACGACGACGAAGCGCCACGGCTGGACGTTGTACGCCGACGGTGCGCGACCGGCGAGTCGGAGCAGCTCGCGCAGATCCGCTTCGGGAATCGGCATGGACTCGTACTGGCGAATCGAGCGACGGGTGTCGGCCGCCTGGGCTGCTGCTCCGATGACGGCGCTCTCCCGGTCGAGAATGTTGGTACGCATTCTGTATTCTCCGTTATGTGATATTACGATGTCGAAGTATTTGAACCGAGCTTGGAATTGAGGTACGCTCCCGATGGCTAACCCGCGATGGCGGTTCCGAGTTTCCGGCAGATCCTGCCGAGCTCGCGTTGCTCATCTTTCGTGAGCGTGCTCATCAGGCTCGTGATGCGTGAGACGTGCAGAGGCAAGACAGTGGTCACGAGCGCACGTCCCCGTTCGGTCAACTGAACAATCTGCACCCGCCGATCTGCCTCGTCCCGCTCACGCCTGACGAGCTTGTCGCGCTCGAGATTGTCCACGACCGTGGTGACGTTGCTGCCGCTGCGAAGAATCTTCTGGCAGAGCTGGCCCTGCGATAGCGGCCCCAGGTGGTGGATCGCCTCGAGCACGGCGAACTGGCTCTCGGTGAGTCCATAGTCCTTCTGAAGGGGCGGAATGATCTGCACCTGAACAGCGTTGAAGCTGCGCGCCAGCTTGATGAAGGTGTTGAGTGCAAGCACTTCGTCGGTCTTTCCTTTGTAGTGCGTCGGCATTGTGTCGTTGTCTAATGTTTCGATATCGAAATATATTCCAGGATGATTGCAAGTCAAGTGGGGTCAGCTCGGGTACGGCGCTTATCGCGTTGGATGCTCCAGCATGGCGTGACTGGCCCCCCCGACCCAATTCGTTCAATTCAATTGATTCAAGTCGAGCTTGGGTCTGACGGGCTCGTCTCGCCGCGTCGCCGCTCCCCTAACGCGGAGAGTACATCTATTTTGAAGACATGCACCAAAAAGACAGAGATGGCGGCGGCGCCGAGAAAGTCAGAATCGATAAATGGCTCTGGGCCGCGCGCTTCTTCAAGACGCGCTCGCTCGCCGTCGAGGCGATCGGCGGAGGAAAGGTTCTCGTCAACGAAGAGCGCGTAAAACCGGCCAAGGTGATTCAGGCCGGCGACGCAGTGAGCGTCCGTCTCGGTCCGTACGAGCACATCGTAGTCGTGCGCGGACTGAGCGAGCAACGCGGGCCGGCCAGCGTTGCCGCCACGCTCTACGAGGAGACGGCAACGAGCCTTGCCGCGCGCGCGAAGCTTGCGGAACAGCTTCGCATGGCCCCCGCCGCGTTTGTCTTCGAGGAGAAGGGGCGCCCAACCAAGAAGGACAGGCGCGATATCGAGCGCTTGCGCGACGAGCGGCGCAAGTAGGTGCAGGTCCTCAGCTCCCCGCGAAGCTGGCGGCCAGCGCCTCGAGCGCAGCCGGATCGATCGTGTGCCCGCCGCCGAATCGCTGCAGCGTGAACCCGACGCCCGCGACGGAGAGTCGTTCCGCTTCGGTTGCGATCGCTGCTGGCGTCGCGAGCTCGTCCGACTCGCCAGCGACGAGGGTGATCGACGCGCCGTGCAGTCGTGCCGCCCACGCCGCGAGATCGAGTTCCGGTGGAATCGAGCCACTCCAGAGCACGAGCTGATCGGCACGAAGCTCACTCGCGGCGAGCCATCGGCACACCGTCGCCGTGCCCTGCGAGAAGCCGAGCACGACGATGCGCGGCGAAGCACCGGCGAGATGATGTCTCACCTCCGCCGCCACGAGATCGAGATACCGTACGTAGTCGACGATCTCGGCGTCGCGATCCTCGCGCGTCATCCACGTCGCACCGACGCGCGGCTTGCGCTGATGTGTGCGCTCGGGGATCGGGTCGAGGTAATAGCGAGAGAGCGCTTCCGGGGCGACGATGAGCCGCGTTCCATCGTCGAGCCGCGCGAACTGCTGGATGAACCGGTCTGCGAGCTGGCCGTAGCCGTGGCAGATGATCCAGAGCTCACGTGGAAATCCGTGCGTCGGACCGAGCGTGTAGTAGCGCGCGGTGCGCGGAACCACGATCGCATGCGGCGTCAGGCTCAACGCGCCACGACCGGAATGACGAGCTTCTCCGCGGTATCGGTCTCGGAGAAGCGAACGACCTTGCGGAAGCGCAACTCGTCAGTCTCGAGCTGGGCCGTGCCGGCAAAAGTCTGCCGGCCCAGCCGCAGCGTGGTCTTGGTCTCCGCGCCCACGCTCGAGCTCTAGCGCTTCTGCGGCGACGTGTTCGCGCTGACGGGCGCCGTGTGCGCAGCCGCCAGGAGCGCGTTCTGCGAGCGCGCCGTCGTGAGAAGCGCGATGGCACGCGAGAGCTGATGATCCTCATCGAGCGAACGCTGCTTGGCACCGGCGTCGCCGAGCACGAGGCGCGCGACACGACGATCCAGCTCGCGATCGAGAAGCTTGGTGGCGACCGGCTCGTGCTTCGGATCGATGGTCACGCCGGCCGCAGTGAGGCGGCGACGCAGCTCGGTGCGCCACACGGGGGTGACGGTGTAGTCCTTGGGCGACGACTTGAGCTCGAAGGCGTACTGATTGAGCGTCGTGGCGAACGCCTGTAACTTCGGCGCGACGACGCCTCGATAGAACTCCTGCTCCGCGGTCGAAAGCGTGTCGTCAGGGACGATGACGTCCGGCGTGATACCGCCGCCGCCGTACACCGTGCGACCAGCATCGGACTTGAAGGCGGGCCGCGCCTTCTTCTGCGCTTCGGTCTCGAGCGAATCGGGCTTCGTCTCGACCAGCCGTCCGTCGGCGAGCAGCTTCCGCTCGCGGTGGATACTCCGGCCGTTCGGCGTGTACCACTTGCCCGTCGTGATCTTGAGCGCGTAGCCCCCGTCGAGCGGGAACAGCGACTGCACGAGACCCTTACCGAAGCTCGTGGTGCCGAGCACGAGTGCGCGATCGTGATCCTGGAGCGCTCCGGCGACGATCTCGCTCGCGGATGCGGTACCACCGTCCGTGAGGATGACGAGGGGCGGCTGCGTTGCCAGATGCTCGCTCGACGCGCGCGCGATCTCGTCCGCTGTATTGCGGCCACGCACGTTGACGATCGGCTGCCCATCCTTGAGGAAGAGCGAGCTGACGGCAAGCGACTGTTCGACGATGCCGCCGCCATTCTCACGGAGATCGAGCACGAGGCCCTTGGCTCCCTCTCCGACGAGCTTCGCCGCGGCAGCCTGGACTTCCTCGGCGGTGTTCTCGTTGAAGGTCTGGAGCGGGATGTATCCGATGTGATCGCCCACGATCGTTGCGTACGGCACAGCGGGTACGTGAATGATGGCGCGCTTGAACGAGAGCTTGATCGGCTCGGCCACCCCTGGTCTCACGTAAGTGACGTGCACCGTCGTTCCGGCGACGCCACGCAGCGCGTTCGACACGCTGTCGATCTTCGTGACGCCCGTGACGGCGAGCGAATCGACTCGCACGATCTGGTCGCCCTCGAGCACCCCGCCCTCTTCGGCCGGCGTGTGCGGGAATACGCGATTGACGACGACGCGAATGGGCCCGGTATTCTTCTGTTCCTCGAGCAGCATGCCGACACCGCCGTAGCGACCGCCGACGTTGCGATTGAAGTCCTCGTTGGCCTTGGGCGCGAGGAGTTCGCTATACGGGTCGTTGAGCTCGCGGACGAGACCGGTGGCCGCCTTCTCGAAGAGCGCCGACCCCTGGAGTGAATCGACGTACCTGTTCGCGACGATCGAGAGCACCTGATCGAAGAGGTGTGGCGTCGTGCGAGAGGGTCCGCCTTGGAGGAGAAAGCCTCCAGCGGCCATGGGGAGCAGCAGCAGCGAAGCGACGGCCGCGGTACGTGGGCGAAACATTCGAACGACCTCGAAAGGAGGACACCGGAGGCGCGGGCACGCGTCCGGTCTTCAACGAAATATAGCGAACTGGGACGTCGCTGTCTCGCGACGCCCAGCGTCCTCGAGAACACAGCGGCTGGCGGCGACGAGAGCGAGAGCACGCCCCGCCAGCGGGCCGGAGAAAGAACATGCGCATAACTTGGTTCCATTCTACCCTGTTTCCTACGATTTGATCACCGTGCTCACACGCCTGCCCAGTCGTTCCGAGGTCGCCGCCATGTCGCGCCTCGCCGTGCCCGTCGTTCTGGCGCAGGTGGGGCTCATGCTGATGGGCGTCGTGGACACGTTGATGGTGGGGCGCGTTTCCGCGGAAGCGCTCGCCGCCGTCGCGCTGGGCAACCTGTATTTCATCTCCCTGGTGGTTCCGGCGTCGGGCACACTGATGGTGCTCGACGCGGTGGTCGCACAGGCGGTTGGGGCTCGGGATCACGAGGGCGTGGCGCGAGGAGTCCAGCGCGGATTTCTGCTGGCGCTCGCGCTCGGAGTGCTCCTTAGCGTGCTGTTGCTTCCGGTGCGGCCCGTGCTCGTACTGCTCCATCAGCCGCCGGCGCTCGTCCCGCTCGCGACATCGTATGTTTTGATATCGATCCTGGGCGTGTTTCCCTTTCTCGCCTTCGTCGTGCTACGCCAGAGCCTTCAGGCGATGGGCAAGATGCGCGTGCTGGTCGCGGTGATCGTGGTGGCGAATCTCGCGAATGTCTTCCTTAACTGGGTGTTCGTCTACGGCCACCTCGGCAGCCCGGCGCTGGGGGCGCCAGGGTCCGCCTGGGCAACCCTCGTGAGCCGCTGGCTGATGACGATTTTACTGGTCGCCTTCGGATGGCGCGCTCTGCATCCGGCACTCGTGCCATGGCGGCGCGAGACGCTTCACCTTGCTCCGCTGCGCGCGATGTTGCGGCTCGGCGTGCCGATCGGCCTGCAACAGGGGCTGGAATTCGGCGCCTTCGCGGCGATCGGCGTGTTGATGGGCGTGCTCGGAACGACAGAGATGGCCGCGCATCAGATCGCGATCAATATCGCGAGCCTCACGTTCATGGTGCCGCTCGGTGTCGGCGCGGCGGCGGCGGTGCGCGTTGGTCATGCGGCTGGCGCCGGCGACGCGAACGCTGCCCGCGAGAGTGCGCGCGCCGCGCTCGTGTGCGGCGTTGGATTCATGGTGTGCACGGCGGTCGTCTTCCTGCTCGTGCCGGGCGCGATCGCCTGGCGATACACGCGCGACGTGCCGGTCGCGGCGCTCGCGGCCACGCTGATTCCCGTCGCCGGCGTCTTTCAGGTGTTCGACGGAATTCAGGCCGTGTGCGCCGGAGTGTTGCGCGGACTCGGTGACACGCGTGCGCCGTTCGTCATCAACCTCGCGGGATTCTGGCTGGCCGGATTGCCGGTGAGCGTCGCACTCGGCTTTCACACGCGGCTTGGCGCGGTTGGGCTCTGGTGGGGCTTCGTCGCCGGACTCGGCGCGGTTGCCTCGCTGCTGCTACTGCGTGTGCGGAACAGGATGCACGGGACGATCGAGAGAACGACGGTGGAAGCGGACGTGATGCATTTTGCGACGGATCCGTGAGTGCGAGTTGGAGGGTTTCGAAGCGGCGTTGGTCGTCGGAAAATGCTGATCCTCGCGGATCACGTGGATCTTCGCGAATTACTCCTGCGAAGTGCCGGGATCCAGGGACGCACGCACTTGCAGGCGCTAATAGCCTCGATTCGCCTGTCGGTGCGAGAAGAGCCAGATTGAAGATTGATTGCTGCAGAGCCGGCCCCGAGATTCTCTTTCCTTTGCACACATCCATGCGCTCGTTCCTGCTTCATTCGCTCGCCTGCGTCGCACTCCTCGGCGCTGCTGCGTGCTCGACCGGACCCGTCATCACCGACGATCGCGGCGCTCGCGCGACCACTGACGATTCGCCAGGACGTCTGCCCACTGGGGTGCGACTCGATCCGGCGACGCCACTGCACGACGTCGGGCAGATGCCGCTGGCGATGATCGCGTCGCCAGAGGGAGATCGGCTGGTGCTGCTGCTGAACGGGTGGCGCGACGAAGGCATTCAGGTCGTCGACCGCGCGAGCGGCAAGGTACTCCAGACGGTGAAGTTGCCGGCCGCGTTTCTCGGCCTGGTGTTTTCAATCGATGGAAAGACACTTTATGCATCGGGTGGGAACACCGACGTCGTCTATGCGTTCGATTGGGCGAACAGCGCGGCGACGCTGCGCGACAGCATCGTGCTTCAAATGCGCACCACGCCGAGGGCCAATGGCGTGCGCTATCCAGCGGGGCTCGCCGTGTCGCGCGATGGGCGGCAACTGTACGTCGCGGAAAATCTCGTCGACTCTCTTGCGGTCGTGGACCTCGCGACCGGTCGTGTCACGCAGCGACTCGCGACCGATCGCTATCCCTACGCGGTGGCTGTCTCGCCCGAGGGCGGCGTGTACGTCTCCAATTGGGGCGGGCAGCATGTGAGCACCTACGCGTCCGCGTCGGGCGCGCTGCGGTCCACCGGACGCATTCTCGTCGGAAGACATCCCTCCGCACTGCTGATGAACGCACGCGGCAACCGGCTGTTCGTCGCGCTGGCGAGCGTGGACCGAGTGGTATCGGTGGATCTCCTGCGCCGGCGCGTGATTGGTGAGCTGCTCGATCCTCCGCCCAGCGGTCCGGGTGAGGGCAGCACACCGAACGCGCTTGCACTATCGGCGGATGGCGGGCGTCTGTTCGTCGCTGAGGGCGACGCGAATGCCGTCGCGGTGTTCGACCTCACCCCGTCGACGAGTGGCATCGCGACGAGCGCGGGCGACGACCGGCTGACTGGGCGCATTCCCACCGGCTGGTATCCGACCGCGGTGCTCACGCGCGACGACGAGTTGATCGTCGCGAGCGGGAAGGGTCGCGGTACGCGTGCGAATCCGGACGGCCCGGGACCGATCGCCGCGCGGGACAGGGCGCAGCCAGCTGGTCAGAACACGACCCTTTCGCAGCTCTCCGGCACGGTGATGAGCGCGGCGCTCGTCCACGCCGATCGCGCGACGCTCGACCGGTTCTCCTCGCGCGTGGCGCTCGCGAACGGATGGACCGAGCCGCGAAGCGCCGCGCGCGGCTACCCGCCAATCGAGCACGTGATCTACATCGTCAAAGAGAACCGCACGTACGATCAGGTACTCGGCGATCTCACGCAGGCCGACGGCGACACGTCGCTCGCGATGTTCCCGCGCAGCGTGACGCCGAATCAGCACGCGCTCGCCGAGCGGTTTGGAATCTTCGACAGATTTTTCGTCAACGCCGAAGTCAGCGCGGATGGACACAACTGGTCCATGGCCGCGTACGCGACCGACTACGTCGAGAAGACCGTGCAGCTCAACTACTCGCAGCGCGGCCGCAACTACGATTACGAGGGAACGCAGTCCTACCGCCGTGGGCTGATTCCCGACGACGACGTGAATGCCCCGGCGCGCGGATATCTCTGGGACCTCATCGCGCAGAAGGGGCTCACCTTCCGCAACTACGGCGAGTTCGTCGTGCCGTCGAGCGCGGATTCCGATGATGTCCTACCGGCTGGCTATCGTGGCAACAAGCCGTTTCTCGCCGCGCACACGAATCCCGCGTATCCCGGCTTTGACCTCACCATTCCGGATCAGCGGCGCGCCGATGTGTGGCTTGCCGAGTTCGCGGAATTCTCGCGACGCGGCGTGTTGCCGGCAATGGAAATCGTCAGGCTGCCGAACAACCACACCGCCGCGATGCGCGCCGGAGCGCCGACCCCCAGGGCGATGGTGGCCGACAACGACCTCGCGCTGGGCCGAATGATCGAGGCGCTGTCGAAGAGCCCATTCTGGAAGAGCACCGTGGTATTCGTGCTGGAGGATGACGCGCAGAATGGCCCCGATCACGTGGACTCGCACCGTTCCCCAATGATCGTCATTTCGCCATACGTGCGAGCTGGCGTCGTGCATCGTTTCACCAACACGACCGATGCACTGCGCACGATGGAGGAGCTACTCGGTCTCGATGCGCTTTCGCAGTTCGACTACTTCGGCCGTCCGCTGCGCGACATCTGGAGCAAGGCGCCAGTCGACCGGCCCTTCACGGCGCTCACGCCGTCGGTGAATCTCTTGGAGAGAAATCCCGCGGGGACGACGGGCGCGCGCGAGTCGTTGCAGCTCGATCTGCGAATCGAGGATGCGGCGGATGAGGGGATCTTCAATCACATCCTGTGGAAGAGTGTTCGGCCGGGAGTTCCGTACCCGGGCACGCGGCGAGGAGCGGCGCTCGAGGCAATTCGAGGGCGCTGAGTCAGGGGTTTGGAGTGGGGGAGTTCTCCAACAGTTATTAGTTGTAGCTGCCTACAGTTATGAGATGGTCGTTGATCGCGGGGGCGTAACGCCACTCTCTGACGGGGCCATTGGTCAACGAGCGGCGGAACGCGTCTGCGTCACCGCTGCTTCGCCCTTCGTAGTTCATCACCGCCGTTCGTATCGTACGTGTGCCGTGTCGCGATCTCTTTCTCCATCGGGATCTGCGACCAGCTCCAAACTCGAGAACTTGAACCAATAGCTGAAGTAAAACTCCCCCACTCTCAACTCGAAACTGAAACGGGAGCCTCGCGCGTTCCGAAGGCTCCCGTTTGCGTTTCGTGTCAGCCGTTCCGGCTAGTTCTTGTGCCGGAAGGTGATCCGTCCCCTCGTCAGATCATACGGTGACACTTCGATCGTCACCCGGTCGCCCGCGAGGACGCGGATGCGGAAGCGGCGCATGTTGCCACCGAGGGTTGCCAGCACGTTGTGACCGTTGGTCAACTGCACCCGGAACGTCGCGTTCGGGAGCACTTCCGTAACGGCGCCCTCGAGCTGAATCGCGTCTTCTTTCGCCATCCGTTAACTGCGCTGGTGCCCGAAGGCTAGCGCGAGCGCTCGGTGCGGCTGCGGCGACGAGCGGCGGCGGCCTTGAGCTGGCGAGCCTCGCTCGGCTTCACGTAGTAGCGCTTCTTGCGGAGGTCCTTGAGGATTCCGGCCTTCGCGATCTTCCGCTTGAACGCCTTGAGCGCCCAATCGAGGCGATCGCTTTCTTCGAGATGGATCTCGACCATCAGTACGTCCTTCCCTGAGTAATGTTTGCGTCGCGCCGCCTTGAGGCCGCAGCCCCGAATATTAGCCCGGGGGGTTGGGGCTGTCAATTGAGTGCCGTTTGGGCGCCCCATCCAAGCCAAACGCCGCCCGCGATGAGGCGGGCGGCGTTCGTGAGGCCATGCAGGCGCACCGCGTGGCGCGTCGCGTTACGGACGAGCGATTACGGAACCGGCTTCTTCTTGATATCGACGTTGTTACCGATGATGCCGCCAAGAATACCGCCGGCAGCGGCGCCGATGATGCCGCCCTTCACCTTGTTTCCGCTCGTCGTCGCTCCGATGACCGCGCCAGCTACGGCGCCAATGGCGGCATCACGCTTGGTGTTCTTCACGGTGACGGTGCGCGGCTCGGAGGCCGCGACGTTACCGCTGCTCGTGCCGGCGGACGAAGAGCTCGACCGACGACGAACTGTCGTGGTACGAGCTGGAGTCGTCGAGCCGGTACGTAGTGCGGTTGCTGCCGCGGCGGCGCGTGTCCGCTCAACGGCGGAGATAGAATCGAGCGTCGCCGTCTGGCGCGCCTGTGCAGCGAGCGTGAGATCGTTGCTCAGCGTGGCGTCGGCCGACTTGTCCTTGCTGCAAGCTGCAGCGAGAACGAGCGCGGGAACGAGGAAGAGCGTTTTGATGGACGGGCGCATTGTACCTCCCCAGGTATGATCGGCGATTGCCGAGACATGTTCATACACCTGTATGGCAGGGCGTGTGCCACATACCGAGGTCATCGGGGCTGTGAATGCTCAAGCATGGCGCGGTGAGATGCATCACATGTGTGCGCATTGCTCAGGCTGGCGTACTCGCACCCCGGGCGTCATCGTTCCTGCCAGCTGACAGCCGTTGGGTCTGCCAAGGCCTCCCCTCCCGCAGGAGCAGCCGATGAGTCTCCTCTCCAGGCGTGCCAGCGCCTCGTCCAGTCCGCCCGGCAGCGGCTATTCGCTGCTCGACAGCCAGCTCACCGTGTTCGGCGACATCGATACGTCGGGCTCGCTGCGCATCGACGGCAGGCTGAACGGGACGATCCGGCGGGCGGACACGGTGGTCCTAGGCGTCGGCGCGACGATGACCGGCGACGTACACGCCCGTGAGGTGATCGTCGGCGGAGCGCTCACGGGCAACGTTCACGCGACGGAGCGGGTCGAGCTGCAGCCGACGGCCATCGTCACGGGCGACATCACGACACAGGTGGTGCTCGTGCAGGAGGGTGGCGTGGTAAACGGGCGCGTCGAGATGCAGCCGCCCGAGAAAGCGGGGGGCGCGAACAGGACGCCGAAGCGCGCCGAACACAGCCCGTCGTCCCGCTAGTCGTGTCCCTGCCGAAGACGACACCGCGCGAGGTCACACCGATCGTGCCGATCGGCGGTTTCTCGCCGTCGGTCGAGCCCGGTGTGATTCCGATTCGTGGGACGACGCCTCCGTCTCCGGTACTGAAGCTGCCTGCGCCGACCGCACCGGCCGGAAGGCTGCGTGCCCGCAGTGTGCCGGTAGAGCGGCGACCGTGGCGCGTGCTGCTCGTGCCGCCTACGCCAGGTGCACGGACGCGCGCCTTCGACCTCGCGCGGTGGCAGGCGAGGGTGATACTGAGCGCGCTCGTCATGCTGCTCCTGGTTGCTGCCGGAGCGGTGACGGCGGTGATCGTCGCCCTCGACAGCCCCGATCTTCTCGCGACGAGCTCCGAGGTGGCGAGCCTTCGCGATCGCCTCAGCGCGGTGGAAGACTCGCTCATCCTGGCTCGTGCCGTGCTCGCCGGTTCGGAGGACGTACCGCCGGATTCCCGCGTCGCGAGGACGCGGGTACTTGCGCCGCTCGGCATCGCGGGGCTGCCCGTGATCGGAGCGATTGTGAGCGGATTTTCCAACGCCCGGCGCCATCCGATCCTTCACATTCTGCGCCCGCATCTCGGCATCGACATCGCGGCGGTGCGCGGCACACGCGTCGCGGCTCCGGCGGCGGGCCGAGTGACGTACGTCGGGCGAAAGTTCGCGTATGGCCTGACGGTGGACATCGCGCATGCAGACGGCATCACAACGCGCTACGCCCATCTCCGCACGGCGCTCGTGAGCGAGGGCCAGCAGGTAGCGCGCGGCGCAGCCATCGCCACCGTGGGGTCGAGCGGGATCACGACCGGACCGCACCTGCACTACGAGGTCGCGGTCAACGGGCGACAGGTCGATCCACTCCGCTTCCGCATGCCGCAACTGGGCGACAGTGCATCCGTGTTCGGCGCCCGCCCCGCCCCGCCCTCCGCTGGCGTGGGCGCACCGGCGGTGCACGAAGAGTCCGCGACGCCGAGCGCAGCGTCGGCGCCACGCAAGCCGGAGGTTGTTCTCGAACGCGTACCACCGTAAGTCGGACATCGGCGGCCTCGTTGAGATCAGGGCGCCCGTTCGGGTTGTTTCGCAAAGGGACGTCGGAAGCGAACAGCCGACATCGGACATCGGACATCCGACCCGGCGGGTTGACGTACGTTGGACGAACGGGGCTATACCCATAACCGCCTTTCTTGACGCCGGGTGCGATATCCGACGTCCGCCGTCCCCGTCCGACGTCCCTTGGCAGGACAAGCGTGCCGGGTGGCACGACTCCAAGAGTGGCCGCCGATGTCCGATCTATTTATTAGAAGACGATCCCTAGCAGACTCGGCAGGCTTTGGGTACGGCTTCTGCACTTCGGGCGGCACACGCCAAACCCGGAGCGCGAGAGGATGAGCAAGCTGCTGCGCGGCCGTGCCGCGGGATAACCGGTTCATGCCGGAGAAGGACGTCGTGGCGGATCGCCGAGCACAGGGCGACCGCCGCGAGGGGAGCGTTGACGAAGGCCGGCGTGGCGGGAAGCAGCCCACGTCCGGACTCGTGTACGTCTTCCGATCGCTCGCACTGATCGCCCTGCTGCTCGTGGTGATCGTGTACACGGTCGTGAACACGCGTCCGATCTATTCGACGAGCGGCACCCTGGGCGACGAGCTGCGAAAGCACGCGCCGGGCGTGGCCGCGACGATCGCGCCGGGCGACAGCTCGAATATCGATCAGCTCATGGCCTCGCCGAAGTTCCAGGAGGAAAAGCAGAACTTCTACGAGGACCTGATGCGGCTGAAGCAGGTGGACTCGGCGCGGGCCGACTCGATCGCGCAGTTCGCGGTGCGCGAGGCGTACATTCGCGGCATCTCGCCGGCGATCATCTTCGGCGTCATGCTCACCGAGAACGCGAAGTTCATCTCGACGGCGACGTCGAACGTCGGAGCGGTGGGCCTGATGCAGGTCTACCCGAAGATCTGGCTGACCAAGGAGTTGTCCACTCTGCTCGGCAAGGATCTCGTGAGTGATTCGACCAACGTGAAGTACGGCGTGTTCATCCTCAGCCAGTATTTTCGGCCGAAGACGAAGTCGGGTCAGACAACGGAACGGGATTGGCAGACGGCGCTGCTGCGATACAACGGGTGCATCAAGGGCACGAACACGCCCCGTTGCCGCACGTATCCGGACAAGGTGCAGAAATTCGTGGTGGGCTCCGCGAAGTCGATCTGCGACGGTCGCGGATTCTACGAGTGCATCGCCAAGCCGTTCATCGCCGGACTGTTCGGCTCGACGAACGGAACGGGGCCGCCTGCGAAGACGACGTCGGTGTCCGCGGGATCCGTCGCGACGCCGATGGCGCCGCCGGTGGCAGTCGTGTCTTCGCCACCGGTCGCTCCGGCGAAGGTGGCCTCCTCCACGAAGGGGACACCGTCCAAGGCATCAACGAAGAAGGCGACCTCGGCGAAGACCGTGGCGCGGAAGAGTGCCTCCACGAAGAAGGCGGCGAAGACACCGGCACGCCGGAAGGCACCGGCGACGAGTCAGGCGACGCTCAAGCTGCCGAAGCCGATCAACATCATCATCCCGTCGCCATAGGACAAGCGATCAGGCGTGCAGCACCTCGCGCGCCGAGCACTCGCTCTCGAGCTGCAGCGTGACGTGCGTGATTCCGAACTCATCGCGAAGACATCCGCACAGGTCCGGCAGTACGTCGCGATCGGGGCGTGAGCCATCGACGGCGATGTGTGCCGAGAGCGAGATGCGCCCGCTGGCGATCGACCAGATGTGAAGGTCGTGCACGGCGTGCACTCCGCCGACGGTGGCCAACGCTTCGCGCACGCGGTCGGGGTCGATGCCGGTAGGCGTGCCCTCCATGAGCACGTCGACGCTCTCCCAGAGCAGCGCCCAGGCGGACCAGCAGATGAGCAACGAGATTACCACCGAAGCCGCGGGGTCAGCCCATTGCCATCCCAGGAAAGCCACCGCCGCTCCTGCCGCGACGGTGCCGATGCTGCCGAGTGCGTCGGTGGCGACGTGGAGCCAGGCGCCGCGGATGTTGAGGTTCGCGTGGCGTCCGCCGCCCAACACCCACATGCCGGCGAGGTTGACGAGCAATCCTCCGGCCGCTACGCCCATGACCATGCGTCCGGCGACATCAGGCGGCGACTGAAGGCGATGATATGCCTCGATGCAGACCCAGACTGAGATCGCGATCAGCGTCGCGGCGTTCGCGAGCGCGGCGAGGATCTCGGTGCGGTGGAAGCCATATGACCGCGCGGAGGTCGGCGGCTTGCGCGAGATCCAGACCGCGAAAAGGCTCAGCGCGAGCGCCGCGACGTCGGCGAGCATGTGTCCCGCGTCGGCGACGAGGGCGAGCGAGTGCGAGAGCCAACCACCGATCACCTCGGCGAGCATGTACGCCGCGGTGAGCACCAGCACGACGACGAGACGACGCGCGTTATTGCCGTCGTCGTGATGCTGATGGTGCGACTGACCAGGGCCGTGATGATGGCCGTGATGACGATCGTGACCCATGCCGACAATCCTGGCGGAAAACTCTGTTGCCGTTCGCGTCGCTCCTACTGACAATTCTAGCACACTGAGTTCCGCGTCGCGTCCTCCCCAAGCCGCCAATGCTGAAATTCGCGCCAACATCCGCACCTGAGTTGTTTGTACCTGCTCCACTCGGCCCCAAGTGATCTCGAGGAGGCGCTTCGCAAACTGCCGCCCGATGCAGCGGCGAAGGTGATGGCGGCGCTGCCGTTTGCAATGGCCGTCCAGGTGTTCGACGATCCTGAGCTCACGAATCACCGCCGCGAGATCGTTGCCCGCATGGACGAAGGCGCGGCGGTGGAGCTGATCGAGGCGATGTCGGCCGACCAGCACGCCGACCTCTTTCGCGAGATCGACGCCGCGCATCGCGAGTGGTAGCTGAATCTGTTGCCGCCCACGACGCGTGCAGCGGTGACAGCACCACGATATCGTCTTGAGAGAGCGCCCTTACCCCTCGCGCAGCGTCCGAAGCTGGCGCGCCAGCTCGGCTCGCGGGGCGGCGCCAAGCCGGGTGTCGAGGGCGCGCTCGAGCTCCGCGAGAAGCACGTTGGCGCGCTCGTAGGCAGCGCGACCGCTCTCGGTGACGGCGGCGCGAATCGTCCGGCGGTCGTCAGGATCGGCAACGCGAGCGACGAAGCCGTCCGCCTCGAGCCGATCGACGAGCTGGGTGACGTTCGACTTGCCGCAGCAATGCCGCTCCGCCAGATGGGAGAGCGTAAGCGGTTCGGCGGCGAGCACGAGGTGGCGAAGCGCGCCGAGCTTGGCGAGCGAGAGACCGACCTCGGCCAGGGCGCCTTCGGCACGCGCCTCCACGGCGCGAGCGGCGTCGAGCAGGAGGAGGGTGAGTGCGCACCCAGGAGGCGAGGGGGTGCCGCTACAGTCTGACATGCCGAAGGCTACAGGATTTCGAGGAGTGCCGTCAACCACACCGAGGGGGAAGGCGCCACTGTAGAATGTAAGGGCTTGGCCCTTGCACATAGGCTTGCTAGCATCACGCAGCTGCTCGTGTGTCGAGCTCTCCCCACAGTCTACCAATCGTCGTGCTCATGTTCCGTCTTTTCACGAGTCAGCGCGCTGTGACAGCAGTGATCGCCATCTCGGCTGCCCTTCTGGGCGGTTGCGCTGACAAGAACGTACCCCCCGCTTCCAGCACCCAGGGCGGACGCGCTGCCTCCGCCGCCGAGGTGACAACCGATACCGGGACGAAGAGCGCCGTCCCGACTCCCGCCGGTGCACCAGCCGCTGCCGCGGCTCCCTCGCCCGCAGGCGCGCAAGCCACGGCCCCATCCACCGACGCGGTGTTGCCCGCGGGCGAGCTCCCAAAGCGGTCGCATCGCGACAGCGTTGCGCTGGCGAGCATGACCAAACCAGACAGTGCCCTCGACAGGAAGTGGCCGGTGAAGATGCCGGAACCCCTTCCGGGCGCGATCTTTCCGGCAACGCGTGTGATCGCCTTCTATGGCAATCCGCTCGTAAAGAAGATGGGCGTGCTCGGCGAATACCCGAAGGACGAAATGCTCGCCAGGCTGGACAAGGAGGTGGCGAGGTGGGCGAAGGCAGATCCATCGCATCCCGTTCAGCCGGCGCTGCATCTGATCGTCACCGTGGCGTCGGACAATCCGGGCAAGAATGGCCTGTATCGCACGCAGATGTTCGATTCGCTCACCAACACGATTTATTCCTGGGCGAAGGCGAAGCACGCCCTGCTCTTTCTCGACGTGCAGGTGGGCAAGAGCAACGTCCACGCGGAGCTACCACGCCTGCGATCGTTCCTCGAGAATCCGGACGTTCATCTCGGAATCGACCCTGAGTTCGCGATGGCCACGTCGGGAATGGTGCCGGGCAAGAAGATCGGCACGCTCGACGCGAAGGACATCAACTGGGCCGTGAAGTTCCTCGACGATATCGCCACGTCGAAGAATCTGCCGCCGAAGATCCTCGTGGTGCACCGTTTTACACGGAAGATGGTGACCAACGCCAGGGACATTCGCTTCACGCCGCACGTCCAGGTGGTGATGGACATGGACGGGTGGGGTCCGCCCTGGCTCAAGTTCGATTCGTACCACGACTACGTGAAGGCGGAGCCGGTGCAGTTCACCGGATTCAAGTTGTTCTTCCACAACGACACGAAGAAAGGCGATCTCATGCTCACGCCGAGCGAGGTGCTGCGCCTGAACCCGCGCCCGCTCTACATCCAATACCAGTAGCCGGCGAAGGCCGTACTGGCGAAAGTTCGCACCGACGCGACGCTCGCAAGACTGAGCGGACGCTAGAGAATATTCACGGCGCGGGCGGCGATCAGCACGACGGTCGTGAAAGCGATGATCGCCTGGAGCATCATGGCGATCTTGGCCCACTTGGAGAGCACGGGCGCATCAGTGGGCGAGAACGCCGTGCTCGTGTTGAAGGCGACGAAGAGATAGTCGACGAAGTGGGGTCGCCACCCCTCTTCCTCCGCAATGGTCTGGTCCGACCCGCTCGCCGCTGGAAACGTCATCTGCGGAAAGAGGAAGGCGCCCTCGGTGTGCGCGTCGCGCCGCTCTCGCACGTTCGGGCCTCCAGCATCGAGGCGCCAGTACCAGGAGGCGAAGACGATCACGTTCGTCGCCCAGAGCACCGCGGCGGAGCTGAGCAGCGCGGCAGCTTCCGCCTTGCGGTGGACGAGCGCGAGGATGAGCGACGCCACGCCGAACAGCAGGCCGCCAGTGAGCACCAGGAGAATCGCGTAGCCGAGCCAACTATTGGCGCGATGCATTCCTTGGCGTCGCGTCGCCGCGGCGGCGACGACGAGGATGGACACGACGCCGGCGATGACCCATGGCGGCCCAATCCGCAACGAGGGTGGCAGCGCGAAGTGCAGGGCGACCGCCGAAAAAGCAGCAAGAATGGCCGGCCAGCGAGGCTCCGGGCGATCGATGTTGGCGAGGTCGGTCATCGCTACAGCTTACGGCGCGATCCACGCGCCGGCGAGTACGACGGCGCGTCAGTGCGTCGGCGCGTCACGCCAGGAGATCGTCGTATTCCTGGTGCCGTTCCATGTAGGCGCGAATGAACCGGCAGGTCGGAATGACTTTCAGGTGGTGCTCACGTGCATACTCGAGCGCGGCGCGCGCGAGCGCGGAGCCGTAGCCCCGCCCTTCGAGCGGAGTGGGCACTTCGGTGCGCACGAGGTCGAGCGTGTCGCCTTGCTTCGAGTACTCGAGAAATCCGACCCGGTCGTCGGATCGAATCTCGAACTGGCTGGCCGCTTCGTTCTGGGAGACGGTTGGAGTGTCTGGCATGATCGTGGGTGATGGCAGCAAGATGTTATTCGTGGCGTTCAACCGGTCTGTTTTCTACGTCCCACCATACCACTCGTAGCCCTGGTCGCTCCAGTAGCCACCATTCCTCTGCGGCATGAACACGACCTTCGTGAGGTACTTGGTGTTCTTGTAGCCGAGCTTGACCGGTGAGTGGACGCGCGCGGGTGCGCCGTGCTCGGGACCGAGCATGCGGCCGTCCATTCCGTACGCGAGGAGCGTCTGCGGATGCATCGCACTCGCCATGTCCCAGCTCTCGTGGTAGTCGTCGTCGAAGCTCTGGAAATCCACGTAGTGCGCGGCGCCCGTGATGCCGGCGACACGCGCGATATCGCTGACGCGAACACCCGTCCACTCGGCGCGGGCATTCCAGCCCTCCACGCAGAAGTGATCGACCTTCTGCGTGATGTGCGGCAGCTTCATCAGGTCGTCGAGCGTGAGGGATAGCGGCGTGCGTACCGCGCCGGAGACCTCCAGGCGCCATGTCCCGCGCACCGACGGATCCCACACCGGCACCGTCTTCGAGATGAAGTACTTTGGAAAGTCCTTGCCCGCGAGCTTCGCCGATGCGGGCACGCGATCCATCGTGTCATGACGGAACAGCCCTCGCTCGAGGCCTTCGTTCTTCCGTTCGGCGAAATCGAGAAGCTTGGCAGCGCTTTCGGGATTGGCGCCACAGGCGGCCAGCAGCGCTCCGGAGAGCGAGGCGGCGGAGACCGACAGAAAGCGGCGGCGATCGAAGCTCATGTTAGTGGCGCCTCCGCGTCGTGCGGACGCGAGCGTCGGGGTCCGAAGAGATGATAGAAGGGGCGCGCATTGCGCGCTTCGGGAGACCTCGCCCGGTTGTACCAGCCCGTGATCATCGAACGCACCGAATACGGGTCGACGGCAAAGATCATGAACACGTGGACGAGAGCGAGCAGCAGCAGCACGGCCATCGCGGCGAAGTGGACGAAACGCGCCCACTTGTAATTGACGAATAGCGCCGTGATGAAACCGAGTGTGATCGGCTTCCAGATCGCGAGCCCGCTCAGCACGATGATGACGCCGAGTACCAGCATGGCGAAGTACGCGCTCTTCTGGAGCACGTTGTGCTTGCCCTGAATGGGGTGATCGCGACGCACGAACAGATAGAACTTGATCATTTCGATCGCATCGCGCGCGTCGCCGCGCCGGGGCGCAATGTCTCGCCACTCGCCGTGCAGAAAGAGAAAACCGAGATAGAGAAGGCCGTTCGCGACGAGGAGCCACATCATCGCGAAGTGCCAGTGCCGCGCGCCGCCCAGCCAGCCGCCGAAGGTGAGCCAGTTGGGGATCGAGTGGCCCTCCCACGGGTTGAGGGCGAAGTGCTCGCCCGGTCGCGCGAACGCGGGATGCGCGTTGAAGATGCGCATCCCGCTGCCGGCCATGATCACGATCGCGACGACATTCACCCAGTGGGTGAGCCGTACGACCCAGTGATTCCGCTTGACGAGCTCCGCCATGAACGAGTGATCTCCACAGGTAGTGTTCGCGTCATGGCAATGCGTTCAGGCAGTTATAGCACGCGAACCTCCAGAAGTCGACCAGAACGATCTTCCCCTTCAGCGATTCCGCCGCGAGCTAGGTGCTCCCGCGAGCGGGCTCACCCATGACGACAACCACCGCGTGCACGGCGCCGTCGTCAACGAGCACGATGCTGCCATCGGGAGACGCGATTCCATTGATGGTGACGCTTGCGACCCCGGTCGAGACCCCCTTCGGATTCTCGACGCGGATGTCGTACGTCGTCCCACCGTGGCGATACGCGATGGCATACCGCTCCCACGTGGAGGGGATGCAGGGCGCAATGGACAGCCGGTCGCCACGCTTCGTGAAGCCGAGAATGGCCTCGATCGCGGCGCGATAGCTCCAGCTCGCGGAGCCAGTATACCACGTCCAGCCGCCGCGTCCTACGTGACCGGGCGCGTCATAGACATCGGCGGCGATGACGTATGGCTCGACCGTGTAGCGCTCGGCGTCCTTGCGCGTGCGCGCGTGCGTGAGCGGGTTGATCAGATCGTAGAGGTGGAACGCGAGATCGCCGTCGCCAAGTCCGGCTGCGGCCAGCACGGTCCACAGCGCGGCGTGCGTGTACTGGGCGCCGTTCTCGCGCACGCCGGGGAGATAGCCTTTGATGTAGCCCGGATCGCGCTCCGTGTGATCAAACGGGGGCGTGAGGAGAAGGATCATGCGCTCGTCCTCGTGCACGAGACGCTCCCTGACCGACTTCATCGCGGTGCGGGCGCGGTCGGGCGCGCCGGCTTCAGAGAGCACCGACCAGCTCTGCGCGATCGAGTCGATCTGACACTCGCTCTCGAGAGCCGAGCCGAGCGGGCTCCCGTCGTCGAAGTACGCGCGGCGATACCATGCACCATCCCACCCAGTTCGTTCGACTGCCGCGGCGTACTCGTCGGCGCGATGACGGCATCGGTCGACCACGGCGCCATCGTTGCGCAGCTCGGCGTGGCGCGCGAACCGGCGCAGCGTCGCGACGAGGAACCAGGCGAGCCAGACGCTTTCCCCCTTGCCGCCGATGCCCACGCGACTCATGCCATCGTTCCAGTCACCCGAGCCCATGAGCGGCAGGCCGTGCTCGCCGCGCGTACACGCGCGGTCGAGCGCGCGAACGCAGTGTTCGTACAGCGTTCCCATCGTCTCACTTACGTTGGGACGGTCGTAGACCTCGTTCTCGTGCGGCTCGAGCTGACGCATCTCGAGATAGGGCGCGATCTCGTCCCACACCTTCGTGTCGCCGCTGACCTTCACGTAGTGATCGGTCACGAATGGCAGCCAGGCGAGATCGTCGGAGAATCTCGTGCGGACGCCGAGCCCGCTCGGCTCGTGCCACCAGTGCTGCACGTCGCCTTCCTTGAACTGTCGCCCCGCGGCGCGCAGCAGATGTGCGCGGGTCACCGCCGGCTCGGCGTACACGAACGCCATGCCGTCCTGGAGCTGATCGCGGAATCCGTACGCGCCGCTCGACTGATAGATGGCGGAACGCGCCCACATGCGGCAGGCGAGCGCCTGGTAGAGCGACCAGCGGTTCACCAGCGCGTCGAACTCGTCCGACGGCGTGTCGACGCGAATGGTGCCGAGGCGCGCCGTCCATGCGTCGATGGCCGCCTGCGATTCGGTGTGGGCATGCTCCGGCGCACCGCAGCGGGCGATGATGTCTCTGGCTGTCTCCTCACCACGCGCGGCACCCAGCAGGAGGACGACGTCGCGCGTCTCGCCCGGTTGCAGGCTGATGGCGCACCGCAGTGCCGCGCAGGGATCGACCCCGGCGCCGGTGTGCCCGGAGAGCTCGTCGAACGAGAGAGCGGCCGGCGCAGCGAGGTCTCCGTTGCGCCCGATGAACGCGGTGCGATCTCCGGTCGCGCTGGTGACCTGCTCGCTGATCCAGGAGAAGGCAACCTGCGACGCGAAATCCTCGCCGAAGAAGTTCTGCGCGAAAATGGCGCCCGTCTTCTCGTCGCGGCGCGTATGCACCTGATTGCACGTCTGCTCGCGAGCGGCACCGAGTACCCACTCGACGTAGCTCGTCACGATGATCCGACGCGGCGTCGCGCCTTCATTGCGGAGACGCAGACGCGAGATTTTCACCGGATCTTCGCGCGGAACGCTAAGCGAGAGCTCTGTCGCGATCCCGGCTCGTCCATGTTCGAACGTCGTGACGCCTGGCGCATGGACGACACGGTACGGTGCCGGACCGGCGGCGTCGTTCTTCGCCGGCCACGGGCCCGGCGTCGGACTCCAGACGTGGCCCGTCTCGGCGTCCTGCAGGTAGATCACTTCACCGGCCGGGTCACTCACCGGGTCGTTGTACCAGGGAGTGAGCCGGAAGAAGTAGCTGTTCTCGACCCAGGCGAACCCGCCGCCCCGCTCAGTGACACAGAAGCCGGCGTTGCGGTTCGCGATCACATTCGCCCAGGGACCAGGCGGCACGTGACTGCCATCGACCTCGATGCGGTAGTCCTGCGAATCGGTGAGCGAGCCGAAGCCGTTGCCCTCCAGCAGCCGCGGCAGCACGATGGCATCCTGCACGCGCAAGACCGGCAGGACGACCGCGGGCGCCGATTCATCCGCAGCGCGCACGGTGGCCGCGACGATCTCGCCGAGTCCAACGCCATCACACACGACGTAGATGCTCGCCATCGCCCGAAGGAGCGCAACGTCCTCCGCCGGGAGCACGTCGCTGCGACGAATGTAGACGCCGCCAGCTACCTCCAGCATGCCGCCCTCGCTCGAGGACACGACCATCGCCGTGATCTGGTCCTGAAGCTCCTGGATGTACGACGGCTCCTTCGCGTTCAGGATGATCAAATCGGCCTTCACGCCCTTCGTACGCCAGTAGTTGTGGGCCACCAGCAGTTGGCGCACGCTCGGCAGACCCACCTCGGCGCGGATCGTCGCGAGCACGATTGGCCAGTCGCCGGAGATGCCATGCGTCCAGAGCGCCGACTGCGCGCGCCGGTTCGCCGCGCGCTCATGCTGCGGCGCGCGAAGCGCCTCGCGGGGATAGATCAGCGCGCCGGCGAGCTCCTGATACAGCGCGGCCGCGTCGGCAGAGACGTCGAGATCGCGGAGTTCAATCTGTGCGACAGTCCACGAGAGGGCGAGTGCCCGTTCCGCCGCGCCGAGATCGCGATGCCGGTCGGCGGCGACGAGGGCGTCGTCGCGGCTGTCGGCCGCTATGGTAGTAAATGCTATAGTGGCCGACCGGCCCGGCTCGAGCCGGACGCGGACGCGAAGCGCGGCGATGGGATCGAGCACGGCGCCAGCGGAGTTCGAGAGCGCGCCGGCCGTGTCGAGCGCGACCGGCGATTGCACCGTGCGGCCGCGTCCGATGAACGAAGCGCGGTCGGTCTCGCACGATACTTTCGCGATGGATTCGGGTCCCGTCGCGACGACGTGTGCGCACCAGGGCCGGTTTTCACCCGTCGACCGCGGACGCCGGCTCGCGAGCACGGCGCACTGCTCCGGCAACCACTCCGTTTCGACGAAGAGATTCTGAAAGGCGGGATGCGCCCGGTCGGCGTCGGCGGAGGTCAACACCACCTCGCCGTAGCTCGTGAGCTCGATCTCATGATCGCTGCGCGACCGATTGGTGAGCGTGACGCGGCGAATCTCCGTGCGCTCCCGCGGCACCACGACGATCTCGGTACGCGTGTCGATCCCGTGATCGGTTCGCGTGAAGACGACGCGATCGGCGGCGAATGAGACGCGATAGTCCGACGGCGCCGCACGCACGGGCTGGTGCGCCGCGGACCACAGCGCGCCGGACTGGACGTCGCGGATATAGATCCAGTGCCCGGTCGCGTCGCGAGTGCTGTCGGCGCGCCAGCGGAACACGTCCATCTCCCCGCTGCGACTGTAGCCGCTCCCCGCGTTCGTGAGCAGCACGCAGTACGATTGGCCACCGAGCAATCCGACGCGCGGCTCCGGCGTGTTCGGCGTGTCGAACTCGCGCGTCACCGAGCGCGCGCGTGGCGCGCGCTCGAGCGGACCCGTGGCCGTATCGGACTGCGCGGGTTGCGTGGTGTAACGGCGCGGCACCCGCTCGTCAAGCAGGAGTGCGGTCGCGCGCACGGCGGGATCGCGCAGGAACCGGCGCTGCCATACCCCCTGCCCGCGCTCGAGGTCGAGCGCGTTGTGCAGCGCGAGGATCGTCATGCCGATGTGGTGCGCCATCCACGTGCGGACGATGGCGGGGCCGGTGAAAGCCTCGGGTCGCGTATAGTCGAGCGAGTCGAAGAACCCGTACGGCCCGTACGCGCCGCTGCGCTCGAGCGCCGCGAGATTGCGCAGCGCCTCGTGCGGCGAGACGGCGAGCGCGAGCGCGCTCGCATACGGAGCGACGACGAGATCGCTGCCGAGTCCGCGCTTGAGCGCGAGATCGGGGACGCCGAACGCACGGTACTGATACGTGTCGTGCCGGTCGCGCACGTTGTACGCCGACTCAGAAATGCCCCACGGCACCCCTCGCGCGCGACCGTACGCGATCTGTCGTCGCACCACGGCCTGATGCGTCTGATCGAGCAGCGAAAAAGGCCGCGACGGCATGACGAGCACCGGCATGAGATACTCGAACATGCTTCCGTTCCAGGAAACGAGCGCCGTGCCGGAATCGGTCGTCGTGAGTGAACGGCCGAGATGGAACCAGTGCTCGGCGGGCACGTCGTCCTTGGCGACGGCGATGAAGCTCGCGAGCCGCGCTTCGGAGGCGAGGAGATCGTACGTGCCAGGATCGAGTTGTCCGGTACGTGCGTCGTAGCCGATGGAGAAGAGGTGCCGCTGTTCGTCGTAGAACAGAGTGAAGTCCATCGCCATCGCCAGCGTACGCGCGCGGCGACCGATCTCCGACAGACGCGACGAGTCGGCGCGCTCCTCTTCCACGAGGGCCTCGCAGGCCGCCGAGAGCGCGACGAGATGTCCGGCCAGATTGCCGGAGTCCACCGCCGAGGCGTACGGAGGATCGAGCGCGCGCAGATCGTACAGGCTGTACCAATTCATCAGGTGCCCGCGCACCTTCGGCATCTTCTCGACGGAATCGAGCGCGTGCTCCAGCCGTTCGAGCATCTGGTCGGCGGTGATGAAGCCAAGGTCGTTCGCCGAGACCGTCGCCAGCAGTTGCAGGCCGATGTTCGTCGGCGACGTCCGCGTGGCGACGACCGGCTGCGGCGCCTCCTGGAAGTTGTCCGGGACGAGCCAGTGTGTGCTCTCGTCGGCAAAGTGCTCGATGAAGGTCCAATGCGCGCGTGCGAGCCGCATCGCCAGGTCGCGTTCGGGCGCCGTCAACTCCAGATCAGCGCGCACGATCGGCTCGCTCAGGCGATGCGCGATCTCGGGAGCGGCGATCCAACAGAGCGACAGGATCGACAGGAGCGCCCAGCTTCCCATTCCATCATGTCGAGCGACCGAACAGTACGACATCGCGCCGATCGCCACCGCGGCCAGCGCGACGGCCGGCCACATGCGTCGCCAGACGACGCCGCGCCCACCGATGCTCGACTGCTCCACCTGCGACGCCGTCTGCCACTCGAGCAGGCGGCGGTGTGCGACGTACATGCGATAGAGCGTTCGCACGATTGCATCGGCAGCGACGAGCGCCTGATGCGGCAGCATGGCGACGCCCATGCCCAGCTGCTGCGCCGAGAGCGACGCGTCGCGCAAGAGGGCGGCGTAGTACGGCGCCCACGATTCGCCGCGCGGCGGACGCAGCAGCGCCACGAGCAGTGGAATGCCCCACGGTGCCGCCATCGCGGCGAGCATGACGAGCGCCCACGCGACGCCAGCGTTGGGCAGAATCGTCCAGCCGGCCATGAGCCAGGCGAACAGCGCGATCGGCGATACACTGCGCCGCATGTTGTCGAGAATCTTCCCGCGCGACACCGACGAGAGCGGATTGATCGTGCGACCCTCGGTACCCGGCACCTCATCGCGCAGCCAGGGCGCAAGCTGCCAGTCGCCGCGAATCCACCGGTGCAGCCGCCGCGTCGCCGTGAGGTAGCGCGCTGGATAGTCGTCGAACACTTCGACGTCGGTCACGAGACCCGCGCGCGCGAACGATCCTTCGATCAGATCGTGACTCAGCAGTGCGTTGTCGGGGAAGCGTCCCGCGGTCGCGCGCTCGAACAGCGCGACCTCGTAGATCCCCTTTCCCGTGAAGGTCCCTTCGCCGAAGAGATCCTGATAGACGTCGGACACCGCGGTCGTGTATGGGTCGACGCCCGGATGACCCGCGAAGATTGCCGAGTAGTACGATCCGTTCGCGCTCGCGAGCGACACGCTCACGCGCGGCTGCAGGATGCCGTAACCCTTCACGACTCGTCCGGCGTGTGCGTCGAATACGGCGCGGTTCAGCGGATGCGCCATCGTGCCGATGAGCTCGACCGCGGCGCCGCGCGGCAGCACCGTGTCGGAGTCGAGTGTCACGACGTAGCGCACGCCGTGCAGCCACTCCGCCTCACCCTCGATCGTCGAGAACGCGCCTTCGTCCTTTCCGAGCAGGTACTCGTTGAATTGCACGAGCTTGCCGCGCTTGCGCTCCCAGCCCATCCAGATCCCGTCGGCCGCATTCAAGAGCCGCGGGCGATGAAAGAAGTAGAAAGGTGGACGCGCATCGATTGTGTCCTGCACGTAAGAAGCGTTGAGAGCGCGCACACCCTCCACTGCCGCGGCAACGATGGCGTCATCGCCCGGCTGGACTTCGACGCCTGCGTCGAAAAAATCGCCGAGCAGCGCGAAGCGGATCTCGGGATCGCGATTCGCCAGGTACTGCGCCTCGAGATGATCGAGCGCCTCCTCGACCGCCTGAGGGCTGCCCAGCAGAATCGGTACGACGACGACTCCGCGGTGCTCCGGCGGGACGCCGTCCTCGTATTCCATCCGCGCGAGCCGGTCGGGGGGCAGCAACAGCGTGATGAGCTGGTTGACGGCCGCTACCGCCACGTCCGCCGCCGGCGAGAGCGCGAGCAGAACCGCGGCGAGTACGCCGATGCCGACGGCACCCTCCACTGGCTCGAGCAAGAGCGCGAGTGCTCCCGCCACTCCCAAGCCCAGCGCGCAGAAATAGAAGTGGGTCGGCGCATCCTTCGCGACGCGATACAGACGCTCGCGAATGCCCGGACGATAGCCGAGCGTCGCCTCGAGTGCGCGTCGCCCATCGTCGATGAGGTGGTAGCCGACGTGCGCGGCACGTGCGCTCCCGCCCGATGATCGTTCCGCGGCGGCGGCGGCCTGGATGGCGGCAGCGGCCACCTCCTGCTCCGGGATCTCAATGCGCCGCGAGAGGTGCTCGACCACGTGCCGATAGCGGTCGCGCGTCTGGAACGTCATCTCGGCGTACACCCCGCTCGGGTCGCGCCGCAGTACGGCTTCCGTCGCACTCACCGTCTCGACGAACTCGGACCAGTCAATGCTGCCGACTTTGCGCAGGCTCGCGATGCTGTTCGCCATCACGAGCTGCGTGAGAGCGAGATGCTGCGTCGAGCGCTGCACGGCCTCTTCGACGCTCATCACCTCATCGCCGATCCACTGCTCGAGCCACAGCAGCGGCGTGAAATCGGCACGCCGGCTGCGGATCTGCTGGAGGAAACGTGTGAGGAATGCCGGTGTGAGCGGGGGTGGATTGTGGATCAGGTCTTCCAGCTCCCGCGTGAGCGCATTGCCTCCCGCGTCCTCCGCAGCGAGCAGGCGAGTGACCCACCGGTCGGCCTCCTGCGTGTCGGCCGCATCCGCCGCGGCGCGGCGCGCCATGTGGCGCACGTTCTCCAGGAACCCCATGCGCAGCATCGCCGGCATCGCCCAGAGCTCGCCCATGGTGAGCGACGTGATGCGTTGATACTGCTCGACCATCAACTCGAGCAGTGCAGGGTCGAGACGCCCGTCCGTGTGCGCGATCAGCTCGATGACGATCTCGTACACGCGCGGATAGCCCGCGAGCGGACCCGGACCGGCGAGCTTCGGCAGCTCGTGGTAGTAGTTGCTCGGAAGGGTGGCGCGAACTTCCCGAATCTGCTCGAGGACGACGTAGAAATTGTCGAGCAGCCACTCACCGGCGGGGCTGACCTCGACCCCTTCGGCAGCCACTTGAGCGAGGGCGACGTGGACGCCACGAAGGACGCGCTCGGTCGCGGCAAGGCGCGAGAGAAGCGGTCCCTTGCCGCGCGGCCGAAGGCGGCGCGGTATGTCGACGATTCTCTGAGTGCGAGCGAGGTGCCGGCCGTGTCGCGCGAGGCGATCCGTGCCGAACAACTCGCCCACGATCACATCGCTTGGGGCATCCGTCGCCCGCATGTCGCTGACACTTGGCGAACTACGTCGCCAGCCGCGGGGAAATCGCACGCTTGGTTCTGCTCCGGTGGTCTGTCGAGCTCGTTACCCTTGCCTCCGATCGCGGAGCAGCCGTGCGATGCGGAGTATGCGCGCGTAGATGCAGAATGAGGTCCACGGCGTTGCGCGCGGGCTCGGCGCGCCGTACGATCACGTCAATGGACCGTCTCGGCTACTCTCCGCCCTCGAGTCTTATCCGAGCCGTGCGACTCGAGCATGGGCTCGCTTCCAGCGTCGACGAGACCATCGCGGAAGAAACGCCGGTAACGTTTGCGTACAATGGCGTTTCGCATGCAGTGATGATGGCGACGCCGAGCGATCTCGAGGACTTCGCGATCGGCTTTTCGCTCACGGAAGGGCTCATCGATCGGGCGGACGAGGTGACGTCCATCGCGGTCGTTCGGTACAGTCGAGGGGTAGAGCTGCAGCTCGAGACGTCGGTAGAGGTCGCTAGCGAGACCCGCCGACGGAGATTGTCGGGGCGCTCAGGCTGCGGCATCTGCGGCATGGAAGACGTGGAACAGGTACTTCGCGCCCTACCCAGCGTCGTATCCGGGACCCGCTTCGCCGCATCTGCGATCTCGCGCGCGATGCGCGAGTTGGCCGCTCGCCAGCCGCTCAACGATACGACGGGAGCGGTGCACGCCGCTGGCTGGTCCGATTCGGAGGGAGCGATCTTGCTGGTTCGAGAGGACATCGGGCGACACAATGCGCTCGACAAGCTGGTTGGCGCTCTGACGAGATCGTCCGTCGACGCGGCGTCCGGATTCATCGTGCTGACGAGCCGCGGCAGCTTCGAGCTGGTTCAGAAGGCGGCGGTGCTCGGGGCGACGCTCGTTGCGACGGTGTCCGCGCCAACGGGGCTCGCCGTCCGCATGGCGGCCGACGCCGGCATCACGCTCGCTGGCTTCGCGCGCGACGGCCGCGTGACGGTGTATACGCATCCGGAGCGAGTGAGTCCGTGACATTCTTGTATCTTTGAAACACCGGAACGGCGATGTCAGCGGCCACTTTGAGAACTGTGTGGCCTGGCCGGGTTGTCCTCCCAAAGGACGTCAGAGGCGGACGGTGGATTTCCGACATCGCACCCAGCGTTGGAAGGGGATTCCGTTACTCCTCATCTTCGCAGAACGAATCAGCCCAACGTTTCAGGCCGGGCACCACCGTAGCGCGGAACCACTGACATTTCGTTAGCCTTTCCCATGCGATTTTTTCACCACTCCCGCGCGACCGTCGGTGCACTCGGCTCTCTCTCCAGCATCGCGTGCTCCCAGGGCAAGCCTGCCGTGACGACCGCGACTCCGGTCGCGCTCGCGAGCGCCGTCGCTTCGGCGCGACCAGTAGCGCTGACGAGCGCGCAGCAGCTCGTCGTCGTCATCACGCCGGACTGGAATGCCACGACCGGCACCCTGCGCAGATTCACGCGCGATGATCCTTCAACGGCGTGGCAAGCGGTCGCATCACCGGTGCCCGTCGTCATCGGACGAACCGGACTCGCGTGGGCCGACGCATCACTCGCATCGGCAATCAGCCAGCCGGTCAAGCACGAAGGTGATGGTCGGTCCCCCGCCGGCGCATTCCCGCTCGACACCGCGTTCGGATTCGCGCCGCGCGCCGAGCTATCGTGGATGCGACTGCCCTATGCCGCGTTGCAGCCCGGCACCGACTGCGTGGACGACGAGTCCTCCGCGTACTACAACACCGTGGTGGATCGCGCGACCGTGCCGCGCGTCGACTGGAATAGCGCCGAACACATGCGACAGATCGGGCAGTACCGGCTGGGCGTGATCATCGGCTACAACGCGACACCTCCGCAGCGTGGACGCGGCTCGTGCATCTTCCTGCACATCTGGGGCGGACCTTCGTCGACCACTGCGGGTTGCACCGCGCTCGACGCGGGCGAGCTCGAGGCGCTCATGCGGTGGCTCGACAGCGCGCGACGTCCGGCGCTCGTGCAGCTTCCCGCTGTCGAGTACGATCGGCTGCGCGCCGCGTGGCAGCTTCCGCAGGCATGATGTTAGCTGAGAGGCGCATAGCGCTCCGGGTTCTGGAAGCCGGCGCGATCGCCGTCGTGATCGCTGCCGCGCCATACAAGACCTTCGACCTCGAACGCTTCTTCGTGCCGAAGGAGCTGGTCCTGAGTGTCACGGCGCTCGTCGTCACCCTCCTGTGCGTCGCACGCGCAAAGCGTATCTCGATCTCGCGCGCCGATCAGCTCCTCGCGCTCTGGCTCGTACTTGGCGTGGTGTCGGCGGTGTTCGCGACGAACTGGTGGCTTGCGGGGCGCGCGGTTGCCGTCTCGCTCGGCGGCGCGGCGTGCTTCTGGTGCGCGCGCACTCTCGCGCGCGCGGGCTACTCGCGCGCCCTCGTCGCGGCACTGGCGCTTGCGGGCGTCGTCGGTGCGGCGACGGCGCTGCTCCAGGCGTATGGCGTGAAGAGTGAGCTCGTGAGCCTGAATCGCGCGCCGGGCGGCACCTTTGGCAATCGCAATTTCATGGCGCATCTGTGCGTCATCACGCTGCCCGCCCTGCTCTTCTCCGGACTTCGTGCGCCGACGCGTGCGTCGCTCGCGAGGTGGTGCGCAGGTATCGCGCTCATTTCCGGCGCGCTCATTCTTTCACGGAGCCGGGCGGCGTGGCTCGCACTCGTCGTCGGAATCGTCGTGCTGATCGTCGCGGGCATCATCGCACTGCGCCGGCGCGATGGCTCGCTCGAGCTGAGCCGGTTGTTCGTGCTCTGCATTGCGGCCGGCGCGGGAGCTGGTGCTGCGCTGGTGATCCCGAACACGCTCGATTGGACGAGCGATTCGCCCTACGCCGACACGGCGCACAGCATCGTCAACTACAAGGGCGGCAGCGGACATGGGCGGCTCATTCAATACGGCAACTCATTGAAGATGACGCTGCGGCATCCGCTGCTCGGTGTGGGACCCGGCAATTGGTCCGTCGTCTATCCTCACTTCGCGTCGGAGAATGATCCGTCGATCGGGCGGGATGGGATGACGTCGAACCCGTGGCCAAGCAGCGACTGGGTGACCTTTCTCTCGGAGCGCGGTCCGGTTGGGCTCGGGCTCATCGGACTCGCGATGCTGGCGCTGCTGATGGACGGGCTTCGCGGTCTGAACAACGGTGAGGACACCGAGGCGAGACTGTCCGCGGCGGTCCTGCTCGCCACGCTCGTCGTGCTCGTCATCGTCGGCACGTTCGACGCGGTGCTGCTGCTTCCGGTGCCGGCGCTCGTCGGATGGTCGCTGCTCGGCGCACTCGCCGCATCGTCGCGAGAGCGAGGCGCGATCGAGATGACAGCGCTTCGCCGAATCGCCGCGCTGGTCTGTGTCGCCGCGTTGGGCGGGCTCGTCGTGACACGCAGCGGTGCGCAACTCATGGCGATGTCGATCTACGCGACGAGCTCGAAGGCGTCCGTGCTCGAACGTGCGTCGGCGATCGATCCCGGCAGCTATCGCATTCATGCGCGACTCGCGCAGCTCTATCTCGGACGCGGCGACTGCAAGCGCTCGACGGTGCATGCGAGTGCGGCGAAGCGGCAGTTTCCGTCGTCACCCGCCGCGCGCCGTTTGCTCGCGTCATGCGGCGGGTAGCGCTACCAAAGCGGCTATCCGGCCTTTTTCTCCTGCGCCGCCGCGTTGAGCTCGTCAAGGAGCATCGTCACGCGCTCGACTTCTCCGGCGGCAATCGTCTGACGCGGAGTCCGTCCTTCGAACTGGTCGAGCGGCGTCTCGAGCCAGACGATCGCGTCCGCGGGCTCACTGAAGAGAATGGCGAGCTCGACGAGGAGCATCTGCCGTACGCGCTTCCGTCTGATGCGTTTATTCATGACGTCCTCATGCAGAGTTGAAAGGTGATCGCGCTGACACAAGCACGATGAGTGCCCAAGCTATCGCACCGTCACCCCTCATCGCGACTTTCGGGACGACGACAAGGCTAGCCGGGCGCTATCGCCGCGGCCGCGACGCGAGCGCTGAGAGCAGATAGGTCAGGTTCGCCGTGCCGTCCATGATCGGCTCGTTCGTGGAGTAGTCGCCGAGATCATCGTGATAGACCATGCGGCCCGTGTTGAAGCGCGCGTACCGGTCAGCGTTGTGCAGAGTGATGCCGCGCAGGTTCGAGAAGATCGAGCCATACACGGGACCATCGAGCAGCCCGCCGAGCAGCTTGTCCACGCCGAGTCGCACGGCGACGGCGGAGTGCGGATCGGTAGCTGACACGCCGTCGTGCGGGTAGCCGATGACCATGGAGACACCCCACGGATTGGCGCCGAACAGCCAGTCGAGCGCGGCCTGCTCGTACGGGCGGAAGCGCTCGTCGCCCGTCATGCGCCGGTACAGCAGCGCCTGGGTCGCGAACGACGTCATCAGGTTGTTCGAGCACCAGATGAAGGGAATCCCGATGCGGAAGCCATTGTCGGCGCGACTCGCGACAGCCTCCAGACCGCGACGGTAGAACTCCGCCATGCGGCGACGCGCCGCTGCATTGCCACGACCGCCCGCCGCGCGCCAGATCTCGTAGTGACCATTGTTATGCCACGGATACCACTGGTAGTGATTGGCGGTATCAGCGCCCATCCACGGCGTCACCGGCTCCTGCTCGGCGTACGCGAGCGCCTGTTTGAGCAGCGTCGTGTCACCGGACAGCGCCGCAAGCTCCGCCGCGCCCAGCTCCATGTCGTCGACCCAGTTGTCCTCTTCGTAAAAGTAGGGGGCGTGGCCGGGCGCAGTCTGGCACACGCCGGGATGCGCGCGTCCGAGCTCATATGCGTCGTGCGCCTTCCGGCGCATGACAGCGGCGAAGGCGGGATCGCGCGCGGCGAACACCGTGGTCCCGAGCGCGAACGCCGATGCGTACTTGCCCGCCGTGGACGCGAATCCGGTCGAACGGTTCTTGTACGTGAAGAGGCCCTGCGGCTGCCCCGTGCACGGGTAGACGGGTCGCTCCTTGCCCTTTCCCCAGCCGTAGTCGGACGAATCGTTCGCTGGCAGATCGAAGAACATGTGATCGCGATCGTCGGCGAGTTGATTGAACATGATCGTCGAATCCGGAAACATGCGCGCGAGCCACTCGAGACCATGGCGCGCTTCATCCAGAATGTCCGCTGCGCCATTGGCACCGGGCGCACCGTTCGACTGAAAGCGATCGGCGAAGGCCCACGGGTGATCGCGGTACGACATGAGCATGACGTACGTGGCGTTCGCCGAGGTCGTGACGTACTGCAGATAGTCGGATGCATCGGCCCATCCACCAGTCACGCGCACCACCTCACCAGCGCGCGGTGAGTCGACAATGATGCCGTCCCTTGTGTGAACGGAATCGTTGAACACCGGATTCCAGCCGGAGCGCTGCTGTCGCATGTAGTACAGCAGCGTGTCCGCTGCGCCGTCGTAGACGTGCGGGCCGATGCGCACGAGCGGCGAGCTGGCGTCGCCGGCGACGATGCGATAGCGGCCCGCCTTTCGAAGCGCGCTGAAATCGAGGCGACGTGTCGAGACACACGGCCCGAATGCGGGCGTCGCGACGGCGCGACGCGGGCCGAATACAACGTGGCCTCGTTCGTCTTGCACGACGAAGCGCTCGACTCGAGCACTGTCCAGCAAGCAGACAACGGCGACCTTCGGTGCGTCGGGCAGATAGCCGACCTGGTTCACGCGAATGAAGGTCGTCGGGTCGTGCGACGCGGCCGTGAGCGTGGCGAGACGCGCAAGCAGCAAGAAGGGGCTCAGCATGAGAACACAAACTCCATGCAGAGCCCCCGGTTGGCTAGTCGCGCAGCAGCGCTACGTCGGCAGATTCTGTTCCGTGGTGAACTATCGGTTCGCGGGAGTCTCGGACGGTGCGGCTGGCGGAGCGGCTGTCGGCCGAGTGCGCGGCTCCTGACCGCTGCGCTGGAGGCGAACCTGATTGGGATCCTGCGGGGCTGGCCCGCCTCGCATACCGGCGCCCATTCCACCAGCTCCGCGCATTCCCATCCGGCGGGCCATCGCCTGCCCGCGTCCGCCTCGGCGGGCCATCATCTCCCACCCCATTGCCTGCTGATCGATGGTGAGCACGCCGATCGCATCGCGCAGGTCGGCACGCCCCTGCTCGCGCATCCTGTCTACGAGGGCGCGGGCGGCCGGCTGGGGCGTCCATGCCCCACGGTTGCCCGGACGAGCGTTGGCGCCAGCCGGCGGCGCGGCAGCACGCGCCGCCCGAAGCGAATCGACGCTCGCCATCATCGACTTGCGTCGATCTGCGGAGCGCCGGGCGATCGCTGCGAGCCGTGTGACCTGCTGGTCCGTGAGCTTGAACTCGCCGGTGTGCGCGAGGAGCATGCTCGCGACGTCCATCGTCGGCGGACGCATGGTCGGACCGCCCATCGCCCCGCCAGCAGGCGGACCATTTTGCGCGCCATTCGGTGGCGGTGCCATCGCTCTACCTGGTGGCTGAGCGTACGCCGTTGACGCGAGCGCGAGCACGCCCGCCAATGCGACTGCACTGGTGAATCGCGACATGCTGTTCCTGGTGAATGGGTGGTGCGATACGGTGGGGTAAGAGTCGATGGCCACATCGCTCCTCACCGAGATATACACCGCGCGCGTCCGTTCAGTTGGCTAACCGCCGTCCCGCCCGATCCGGCACCCGAGTTGCACTTCCGCCCGCTCTTCCCAGCGTCGCTCGCCTCGAATCGCGACGAGAACCCTACGCAAGAGGTAGATGGTCTGTTGGTCCTCATGATCCTGGCGGTTGGGCTGAGTCGAATTCTGCTCGGCGGGCACTATCCGTCTGACGTCGCGGGCGGATGGGCGGCTGGCGGTGCGTGGATGGCCATCTGCGTCGTGGGCATCGGCATCGCCGAGCAGCGCCGGCTCGATCGCGCCCGCAGGCCCTGACAGTGCTCCTTCCGCTCCTCGGCGGAGTCGTCGCCGCACTCTTGCTGGCGTTCATTTACATCACGGTCGCGGCCAACGCCGAGGCGCATCATCAGGATCGGGTGATGAACGTTCCTGAAATCGGAACGTCGATCGACGAATTTCTGCGCGCGCTTCACGGGGCGGCAGGCGAGTGCATCTCCG
>DATCGM010000029.1:0-2151 GCA_036508915.1 Gemmatimonadaceae bacterium | reverse complement strand
GGAATCAGGAAGTGCCAGGCGACGTCGAAGGTCGCCATCCTGCCGGGCGGGAGCGGCTGGGCGAGGTCCACCTTCATGACAGTCTCGTTCGGACGCCGCTTCACCGCGACACGACGCGCGCCGAGCAACTGGTCGAAGCGGTCAATGATATCACCACCTTCGAAACCGCGCGCGCCAAAGCGCGAATCCTGCGGGAAGATGAACGAGTTGAGCGACTTGTCCGTGAACGCATTCTGCTCCATCTGCAACCAGATGAAGCGAAGGGTGTCGGGAGAGTTATTCGTGTACCTGAGCTTGAGCGAGCCAGTCAGCGTCTTGGAGCCGGTGTCGAGCGACGCCTTGATGTCGTAGTCAGCGTGGTTCTGCCAGTACTTGGGGCCGGGCGCGCCGGAGCCGGAGCGGTACATATTGGCGGCCGGCAGCACGAGCGGTGCGAAGATCGACGTGTCGCCGACTCCGGTATTGTCGAAGCGCGGCATGACAGTGGCTGCGGGAGCCGCCGGCGCGGCGACCTGCGCGGCGAGCGGTGCTGCGGCGACGAGTGCAGCGAGAAGCGCGAATAGCCTGGTATTCATCGGTATCGTGGTCGGGGTTGATGCATGAGTATACCCGGCCCGAGCAAAGGATGGACCCGCTGTGCTCTCGGTGTTGGTGTGCCGTCCAGAGAGGCGGCGCTTCAGCGCCGCCGCCCCGGAGCGGCGCTCAGCGCCTGGACAGCGTCATCGACCCATTCCTCGTGATCGCGCGAATGGGCGTACCGCCGCCATTCAACGGCAGGCTCAGTCGGCGACCGATTTTCCCCTGTACGGTGATCGGAAAATCGGTATTCATCCGCCCGTTCACCGTTCCAGCCATCGGCTGTCGTCGACGGGTGTCTGACGCATGGGAATCTCCGGGCGAGTGGGCACGCGTCTCCGGCACACGTGCAGCCATATGACAGCGGCCCCCGAGGAAAAAGTTGAATCGGGCCGAAAACCCCAACTACGGAAAAACCAGTTGACAACGGATCATGGTGACAGTATGCTACGGAAGAACCCGTAGACAAGGCCCCCATGTCCGATATTTACTTCCCACCTCGCGAGCTCGAAGTCATGAGCATTCTCTGGCGACTCGGCTCGGCGACCGTCGCCGAAGTGCGAGAAGCGCTCGGCGAGAAGCTTGCCTATACCTCGGTGCTCTCGGCCCTCCAGACGCTCGAGGAGAAAGGCTTCGTGCGACATGAAGCGCACGGGCGAGCGTACAAGTACCTCGCCGTGGTCGGTGCCGAGCGTGCCGGCGGAAGCGCGATCGCACGGATCAAGGACGCCATCTTCCACGGTTCCGCGGAGCGCATGTTCGCGCAGTTCGTCTCCGACAAGAAGCTGAGCCGAGAGGAGCTCGAGCGCATGCGCGGACTGCTGGCCGAGCGCCTCGAGGAGGAGCCATGACGATGGCATGGACGCTCTACGTGCTGCTCGTCGGCATTTTGCTGGCGTGCGGTGCTCTTGCCGTGGACGGAATCCTCCGTCGTACGACGCTGCCCACGCGATGGGTCTGGGTGAGCACGCTCGCCGCGATCGTGTGCTTCGCGGTCGTCGCCCCGAGACGCGATGCTCCGGCCGGCGCGTTCAAGATTCCCGTAATGCAGAATCGCGCCGCCTCGGTTGTCACGCCGCCACCGGCGACGGGCTTCGCGGCGGCTTTCGAGCGGGGGCGCGAGGCGATGAGATCTTCCCTCGCCGGGCTCATCGCGGGCGCGAACACGCGTCTGTCTGCCGCGGTCGTGCTTTGGCTTTCGATAGCCTGGGGCGTGATGAGCGCGGGGATGCTGGCCGTTCTCGTCATCGTGAATCGTTGCGTCGATCGAGAGCGACACGCGTGGCCGCGCGCCGAGGTGTTCGGCACGCCAGTGCGCATCACGCCGGCGGTTGGCCCCGCGGTCATCGGCCTCTCGACGCCGGAGATCGTGGTGCCGCGTTGGCTGCTCGAACGAAGCGCCGATGAGCAGCGTCTCGTGATCGTGCACGAACGCGAGCATCTCGCCGCGCGCGATCAGCTTCTTCCTGTCGGCGGATTGATCGTCGCGGCGATTCTCCCCTGGCATCCAGCGGTTTGGTGGGCGCTCTCGCGCCTGCGTCTCGCCATCGAGCTCGATTGCGATGCACGTGTGCT
>DATCGM010000028.1:0-4605 GCA_036508915.1 Gemmatimonadaceae bacterium | reverse complement strand
GCGGCGCTCAATCCGAGCGACATCGCGATGCCGATCCGGCGCGTGCTTCGGTACCAGAAGAACACCGCCGTCATTCTGGCAGATGCCCGCGCGGTTGACGCCGTCGGAAAGCGTCTGCTTCTGGCCGATGGTGAACTGGCGTACGACAAGCTCATCCTCGCTACCGGCGCCACGCATTCCTATTTCGCGCATCCTGAATGGGAGCAGTACGCCCCCGGACTGAAGACCATCGAGGATGCGCTTGAAATCCGCCGGCGCGTGCTTCTGGCATACGAGGCGGCGGAACGGGAAACCGATCCAGAGCAACGTCGCCAATCGCTGAACTTCGTCGTTGTCGGGGGCGGCCCCACCGGCGTCGAGCTGGCTGGGGCGCTCGCCGAGATCGCGCGTCTGATCCTGCTGAAGGACTTCCGCCATATCGACCCCGACGAGGCGCGCGTCATGTTGGTCGAGGCGGGTCCGCGCATCCTGTCAGCCTATTCACCCGAATCGTCTGCGAACGCCACGCACCAGCTCGAGCGACTTGGCGTCAAGGTCATGGTGGGGATGCCGGTGGGCGCCATCGACGAGTGTGGCGTGACAATCGACGGCCAGCGTATCGAATCACGGACTGTGCTGTGGGCGGCAGGCGTTGCTGCCTCGCCCTTGGCGCGTTCTCTCGGGGTGCCGCTCGATCGGGCGGGCCGCGTCAAGGTGCAACCCGATCTGACGATTCCCGGTTCGCCCGACATCTTCGTGATTGGTGACCTGGCGTCTCTCGAGCAGGACGGCAAGCCGGTGCCAGGCGTCGCGCCGGCCGCCATCCAGATGGGCCGCCATGCCGGGAAGCAGATCTGGCGGTCGTTAAGCGGCCAACCGCCACTCCCCTTCCGCTACCACGATCAGGGCTCGCTGGCCACCATTGGCAAGGCGGCCGCCGTCGCCGAGGTGGCGGGCCTCACGCTCAGCGGCTTCATTGCGTGGCTGGCGTGGCTGATCATCCACATCTCCTCTCTCATTGGCTTCCGCAACCGCTTCATGGTGCTGGCGGAGTGGGCGTGGATCTATCTGCGCAACGAACGCGGCGCGCGACTCATCACGGGCGAAGTGGCTGCGCTGCTGCCGATGGTGCGGCCCGCGCACACAAAGGACGCCTGACTTTCCGGGACCGTGCGCGCACGCTGGCTGCGCGCCGACGGTGCACGCCAGTCGCACGAGCTGCCATCCCTGCGGTCGCCGGACCGCGGATGGGTCGGTGGTTTCGTACTCCACCGGTGTGACATCCGTCATGTCGCGGCGTCACGGAGCTCTGAGGTATGATCGGCAGGCGCCACCCCAACACGTGTCGGGGCTCGCGTCGCCGTTCACCCGTTCCGGATCATGGATGACTATCGCCTCGAACCTCGGCTTCCCGCGCATCGGACCCGACCGCGAGCTCAAGCGCGCACTGGAACATTACTGGGCAGGACGTTCCACTGCGGACGACCTCGCGGCGTCCGCGCAGGCGATCCGTCGCACCAACTGGGAGCGCCAGACGAGGCTGGGCATCGAACACGTCCCGTCGAATGACTTTTCGCTCTACGACCATGTGCTCGACACGGCGGTGATGCTCGGCGTCGTGCCAGAACGCTTCAGACGCCTGACGGAGATCGACGACACCCAGCGGTACTTCGCGATGGCGCGTGGCATCGGTGACGGCAGGTCCTCCGTCCTCGCGATGGAAATGACGAAGTGGTTCGACACGAACTACCACTACATCGTCCCGGAGTTCGAGCCGGAGCAGGACTTCTACCTTGCGTCCATGAAGCCCGTGAATGAGTTCCTGGAAGCGCGGGCGCTCGGGATCGTCACCCGCCCGGTAGTGCTCGGGCCCATCTCGTTCCTCCTGCTTGGCAAGAATCGTCGCACCCCGCAGCCACCGCTCGCGCGGCTCCATGCGGTGCTGCCAGCGTATGAGCAGCTGTTGACGCGGCTCCACGCGGCGGGCGCGCAATGGGTGCAGTTCGACGAGCCCTGCCTGGCGCTCGGCCTCTCGTCCACGGAGCAGCGCGCCTACCACACCGCCTACGAGCGTCTGGGAGCGGCTGGGCCGCGCGTACTAGTCGCGACCTACTTCGGTGATCTCGGCGCGAATCTGACAACGGCCCTCGCGCTTCCAGTTGCGGCGCTCCACCTCGACCTCGTGCGCGGGGCGGGCCAGCTCATGCCGGCGCTCGAGGGAGCGCCCGACACGCTGGCGCTCTCGCTTGGTGTCGTCGATGGCCGGAACGTCTGGCGTGCGGACCTGGACGCGGCGCTCGCCCCGCTCTTGCGGGCGACACGGGCGTTGGGAACGGATCGCGTGCTCGTCGCGCCATCATGCTCGCTGCTGCACGTGCCCGTGGATCTCGAGAGCGAGGCCGCGCTCGACGACGAGCTGCGTGGGTGGCTCGCCTTCGCAACGCAGAAACTGCAGGAAGTGTCGCTTCTCACGGCCGCAGTTCGCGGCGAACCCGGGCAGGCAGCCGAGGCGTTCGCGGAGGCGCGCCTAGCACAGGAACGCCGCCGCGCTTCGCCACGGACGCATGACGCCACCGTGCGAGCGCGGGAAGCGGCGGTGAGCGAAGACATGCTCCGGCGAGCGCCCTATGCCGTGCGCCGCGCCCGGCAGGCGCGGCGGCTCAAGCTGCCGCCGCTCCCCACGACGACGATCGGGTCCTTTCCCCAAACACCGGAACTTCGTCGTGCGCGAGCCGATGCGCGCGCGGGCCGGCTTGGCCAGCAGGCGTACGATGCGTTTCTTCGCGCGCGCATCGAGGAGGCCATCGAGGTTCAAGAGGACGCCGGCCTGGACGTGTTCGTGCACGGCGAGTTCGAGCGCAATGACATGGTAGAGTACTTCGGCGAGCAGTTCACCGGCTTCGCGTTCACGCAACAGGGATGGGTACAGAGCTACGGCTCGCGCTGCGTGAAGCCGCCGATCATCTATGGCGATGTCTCGCGACCTCACCCGATGACGGTGCGGTGGACCACGTTCGCGCAGTCGCTCACGTCACGGCCCGTGAAGGGGATGCTCACGGGACCGGTGACCATGCTGCAATGGTCGTTCGTCCGCGACGACCAGCCGCGTGAACGGACGTGCCGCCAACTCGCACTGGTGATCCGCGACGAAGCCGCGGATCTCGAGGCCGCCGGCATTCGCGTCATTCAAATCGACGAGCCGGCAATCCGCGAAGGCCTGCCTCTGCGTGCCGAAGAGTGGTCCGCGTATCTGCGCTGGGCGGTGCGTGCGTTCCGGCTCGCCTCGTCAGGCGTCGGTGACGGGACGCAGGTGCACACGCACATGTGCTACGCGGCGTTCGACGACATCATCGCCGCGGTGGCGGAAATGGACGCCGATGTGCTCTCGATCGAGACGTCGCGCTCCGACATGGAGCTGCTCGCCACGTTCGGGCGCGTCGGTTACCCCAATGCCGTGGGTCCGGGTGTGTACGACGTGCACTCTCCCGCCATCCCTGCGGCCGGAGACATCGAACATCTCCTGAGCAACGCGCTCGCTGTGCTCTCCCCCGGTCAGCTCTGGGTCAACCCCGACTGCGGCCTGAAGACCCGACGCTGGGAGGAAGTGCGGCCCGCACTGGAAGCGATGGTCACCGCGGCGAAACGCATGCGGCTGTCGCACGGATTGACGTGAATGCCCGATCGTCGTGCTCCGCGCCGGACAGTCGAAGGCGTGTGGAGCCTCGTGCACGTCAGCCGTTGTCGTTCAGGAAGAAGACATCCCGCACGTCGGCCAGCACCGAGGCGGCGACGCTGTGCGCCTGCTCGCTGCCGGAGCGAATGATGGCCAGCACCGTCGCGGGGTCGCGCGCAAGGAGCGCGCGCCGCGATCGGATCGGTTCGAGCAGCGCCTGAAGCACCTCCTCGAGCCTGCGTTTGAGCAACACGTCGCCGAGGCCACCATCTCGGTAGCGCTGCTTGAGTGCCTCGACTTCCTCGCGTTGCGCATCAAACGCGTCGAGGTAGGCAAAGACCACGTTTCCCTCGACGTGTCCCGGGTCGCTGGCCCGTACGTGTTCCGGATCGGTGAACATGGCACGCACTTTGTCGCGAATCTCATCGGGCGACGCGGAGAGCGCGATGGCGTTGCCGAGCGATTTGCTCGCCTTGCGGCCGTCCACGCCGGGCAGACGCGGTGTGGTGGAGAGAAGCGCGCGGCACTCCGGCACGACCGGGCGCCCGGCGAGCCCTGCGAGGCGGCGTGCGATCTCGTTCGTCTGCTCGATCATCGGGAGTTGATCGTCACCCACGGGGACAAGCGTCGCGCGAAACGCCGTGATGTCGGCGGCCTGGCTCACCGGATAGACAAGGAAGCCTGCGGGGATGTCGCGGGCGAAGCCACGAAGCTCGATTTCGCTGCGGACGGTCGGGTTACGCTCGAGCCGCGCGAGGGTGACGAGATTCAGGTACAGCATGGTGAGCTCGGCGAGTGCCGGAATCGCCGACTGCAGCGCGATCGTCGTGACGGAAGGGTCGATACCCACGGCGAGGTAGTCCAGCGCCACCTCAAGCACGTTCTGCCGCACGTCGCGCGGACGACCCGCGTGGTCGGTGAGCGCCTGGAGATCAGCGATGAGGATCGTCTGC
>DATCGM010000027.1:0-13702 GCA_036508915.1 Gemmatimonadaceae bacterium | reverse complement strand
CGTCACGCCACGCATCGTGAGCGTGCCATAGATCTTCGCATCGTCGCCGGTGCGCTCGATCCGGATGCTCTTGAAGCTGATCGTCGGGAAGCTGTCGACCGCGAAGAAGTTGCTCGAACGGAGATCGGCATCGCGGCGATCGTTGTTCGTCGTGATGCTCGTCGCATTGATCTGGACGTCGATCTGTCCGTTCTGCCAGGCATCGGGATCGGCCGTGATCGTGCCCTTGAAATCCGTGAATGAACCGCGAACCTTGCTGACGAAGTGGCGAATCTGGAACGAGACGTTGGAGTGGGTCTTGTCGATGTTCCACACGGCGGGAGCAGCCGGCGCGGGACGCGTCGTCGCGGGGACGATCAGAGTGGGAACCATCAGAGCAGCAGCGAACAGACGAACGAGCACAAAACCTCCTGAAAGTTCGAGTGATGGGCGATGTGGAGATGTAGTAGTCCGGCGACACAATCGTTTGTCCCGGAACTGCACCTCGCGCAGGGAGCAGCGGAGACAACAGAACGCTGACCGCCCCCGGTGTCGGCTCAGCCGTGGATCTGGCTCACGGCTTCGAGCTGACTGCTCGCCGTGCTACGTTCCGCCCTCACTGGACACCGGAGCGTTCGCGCCAGCCTGACGTCGCACGAGCGTGAGAATGGTGTACACCGCAACCGCCTCACCATCCTGGTTGGAAACTTCGACGTCCCAGTGCACGACGCCCTGCGGGATCTGCCCTTCGCGATCTTCCTTCGCCGTTTTCTGTTTGCAGGTGAGGCGCGCCTGAATGGTGTCACCGATGTATACCGGCTTCACGAAGCGCAGCCCTTCGAGACCATAGTTCGCCAGCACCGGACCCGGCGCAGGATCGACGAAGAGTCCGGCTGCGGCCGAGAGCACGAAGTATCCGTGCGCAACGCGCCGCTCGAACAACGACTCGCGCGCGGCAATGTCGTCCATGTGCGCGTAGAAGAAGTCGCCCGAGATGCCCGCGAAGTTGACGACGTCGGCCTCCGTCACCGTGCGTCGATGCGTAATGAGCGTCTCGCCGATCTCGAGCTCTTCGAAGTATTTCCGGAAGGGATGTACCCGGTCGTGGCGCTCGGTGGCGCCCTTGCTCCACTCGCGCGTGACGGCGGCCACCGTTTGTGGTGAACCCTGCAAAGCGGTGCGCTGCATGTAGTGCAGCACGCCCCGCACGCCGCCCATCTCCTCGCCCCCCCCGGCGCGACCCGGACCACCGTGCACGAGATGTGGCAGTGGCGAGCCATGGCCGGTTGACTCCTTGGCGCTGTGCCGATTGATGAGCATCAGGCGGCCATGATATGCCGCCGTGCCGAGTGCGACCTGGCGCGCGACGTCGTCCTTCGCGGTGAAGAGCGAGCCGACAAGGCTGCCCTTGCCGAGCTTCGCGAGCTCGATCGCTTCATCGACCGACGCGTACGGCATGATGGTGTTCACCGGACCGAACGCTTCGACGTCGTGTGGCTGCGTGCGCTCGAAGGGCCTGTCGTTGTAGAGCAGCATCGTCGGGTAGAACGAGCCCGAGTCGGCATTCGCGCCGATGACGTCGAGCGTACCGGGGCCGCCGAACACCAGCTCCGCGGCAGCACGCAGCCGCTCGACGCTCTTCTCCACTTCGCGCACCTGACCCTTTGACGCGAGAGGGCCCATGCGCACGCCCTCCACCGACGGGTCCCCGACCTTCACGCCAGCCAATCGCTTCCTCAGCGCGACGGTGACCGCATCGACCATGCTCTCGTGCACGAATGTGCGGCGAATCGCGGTGCACTTCTGCCCCGCCTTCACCGTCATCTCCTTCGCCACTTCCTTGACGAAAAGGTCGAACTCCTCAGTTCCGGGCGCGGCGTCGGGGCCGAGCATGGAATAGTTGAGTGAGTCGGCCTCCTGATTGAAGCGCACGCTGTTGCCGAGCACCGACTTCGTGCTCTTCAACATCAGACCGGTTGCGGCCGAACCGGTGAACGCGACGGAATCCTGACCGTTGAGATGATCGAGCAGATTGCCGGCGCTGCCGCAGATGAGCTGAAAGGTCCCGGCGGGAAGCAGTCCCGACTCGACCATCGCCTTCGCCACCGACTCGGTGAGATAGCTCGTCACCGTTGCCGGCTTCACGATGCTCGGCACACCGGCGAGGAACGACGTCGAGAACTTCTCGAGCATTCCCCAGACGGGAAAGTTGAACGCGTTGATCTGTACGGCGACCCCTTCCATCGGCACGCAGATGTGACGTCCAATGAAGGTGCCTCCCTTGCTCAGTGCTTCGGGGCCGCCGTCCACGTAATACGTCTCGTCGGGGAACTCACGCCGGCCTCGGCTCGCGTACGCGAACAGCGTTCCGAATCCGCCGTCGATGTCGATCCACGAATCACCCTTCGTCGCGCCCGTCCAGCTCGACACGCGATAGAACTCCTCCTTTCGCGCCGTGAGATTCTGTGCGAGCGCCTTGAGGATGCGCGCGCGCTGATGAAAGGTCATCGCGCGCAGCGTTGGTCCGCCCACGGTGCGCCCGTAGGCGAGCATGGCCTTGAAGTCGAGACCGTCGCTCGACGCAATCGCCACTTCGGCGCCGGTGACGGCGTTGTACAGCGGCACACCCGTGCCGGTGCCGTATATCCAGCGCCCAAGAGCGTAGTTTTGCAGGCGCATCACGATTGGGTCTCTCGCCAGGTTTTGTAGCTCAGTTGCTGCTGCGCTCGACCGGACGGCACTTCGCGCAACGGCTCGCACGCATGCAGCGTCGCGTGCAGTCGCGCAGGGAGCGCCTGATAGAGCGCCGTGCCATCGGTCTTCCACGCGAGCATCTCGTCGCTCACGTCCTTCACGATCTTCGCCGGATTTCCGACCACGACCTTCCGTGGTGGAATCTGCATCTCAGCCTGTACGAAGCAGAGTGCGCCGACAATACAGCCCGCTCCTACCGTCGCGTTGTCCATGATGACGGCGTTCATCCCGATCAACGCATTCGCGCCGATGCGCGCGCCGTGCACGATGGCGCCGTGCCCGATGTGCGCGCTCCGCTCGAGCACGACGGTCACACCGGGAAACATGTGGATGGTGCAGTTCTCCTGCACGTTGCAGCCATCTTCGATGACGATCCCGCCCCAGTCGCCGCGAATCGCTGCACCTGGACCGACATAGACGTCGCGCCCGATGATCACGTTTCCGGTGACGGTCGCATTCGGATGAATGAATGCGCTCTCGTGAATCACGGGAATAAAGCCGTCGAAGGAAAAGATATTAGCCATCACACACGCTCGAGCACCGTCGCCATACCCTGCCCCACGCCGATGCACATCGTCGCGAGTGCATAGCGTTTGCCCGTGCGCCGCAGCTCGTGCGACGCCGTGAGCAGAATCCGCGCGCCACTCATGCCAAGCGGATGCCCGATCGCGATGGCGCCGCCGTTGGGGTTCACGCGAGGATCATCATCGGCAATGCCGAGCTCGCGCAGGCAGCCGAGCGACTGTGCGGCAAACGCTTCATTGAGCTCGATGACATCGATGTCCTCGAGCGAGAGGCCGGCCAGCTCCAGTGCGCGCTTCGAGGCGGGCACCGGTCCCATTCCCATGAGCCGTGGCTCGACGCCGGCGACGGCCGTGGAGACGATGCGCGTCATTGGCGTCGCGCCGATCTCGCGCGCTCCCCTCTCGGAGGCAATGAGCAATGCTGCCGCGCCGTCGTTGAGGCCCGATGAATTCCCCGCCGTGACCGAGCCCTTTCCATCCGTGCGAAATGCGGGGCGCAACTTCGCCAGAATCTCGAGCGTCGTGTTCGCGCGAATGAACTCATCAGTGTCCACGACCTTTGACGCACCCTTCTTCTGCGCGATCTCGATCTTCACGATCTCGGGCGCGAAGCGGCCAGCCGCACGCGAGGCCGCGGCCTTCTGCTGCGAGCGCAGTGCAAAGGCGTCCTGATCCTCACGACCGATGCCGTACTGCTCGGCGACGTTCTCCGCGGTCTGACCCATCGAGTCGGTACCATACTTCTCTCGCATGCGCGGATTGACGAATCGCCAACCGATGCTCGTATCAAACAGCTCGACGTCACGCGCGAAAGGCTTGGTCGCCTTGCTCATCACGTACGGTGCGCGCGTCATGTTCTCGACGCCGCCAGCGACGAAGAAGTCGCCCTCGCCAAGCTTCACGGCACGCGCCGCATTGGCGACGGCACTCATCCCCGATGCGCACAACCGATTGATCGTCTCGCCGGGCACGGTGACCGGAAGTCCGGCGAGCAGCGCCGCCATGCGCGCCACATTGCGGTTGTCGTCGCCGGCCTGGTTGGCGCAGCCGAGTATCACGTCCGTGATGCGCGCCCGATCGAGCGAGGGATGCCGCGCGACGAGCGTCGCAATGACATGCGCGGCCATGTCGTCGGCGCGCACCTCGCTGAGCTGGCCACCGATATTGCCAACGGCGGTGCGGATACCGTCCAGGATGTATGCCTCAGTCATGATGCCACGTCAGGTGGAGAGCAGTTGAGGATCATGCGCGAGCAACGACCGCCCTTCGAGCACGCGGCGGCGCAGCAGCGGACTCGCCCGATACCGCTCTTCCCCGTACTCCGCCTGGAGCGCCGTGAGCCGGGAAAGAATCACTGGCGGTCCGATCTCGTCACCCCAGGCAAGCAGGCCTTTCGGGTAGTTGACGCCCTTCATCATCGCCGTCTCGATGTCGCGCGGCGACGCAACGCGCAGAGATACCGCATCGACGGCCGCGTTGACGAGCATGGCGAGCGTGCGATCCACGATCGCGTGTCCGAGCTCCAGGTTGCGGTTCGGCTCGGGCCGTTCCACTCCTTCGCGATATTCGTAGTAGCCGCGGCCACTCTTGCGACCATATAGTCCAGCCTCGACGAGGCGCCGCTGCGTGAGCGCCGGCCGGTACCGCGGATCGTAGAAGAATGCCTCGAACACACTCATCGTGACCGCGTAGTTCACGTCATTGCCGATGAAATCCATCAGCTCGAACGGCCCCATCTTGAATCCGCCGATCTCGCGCATTGCCCAATCGATCGTCGCGGCGTCCGCGATGCCCTCTTCCATCTGTCGCAGCGACTCCGAGTAAAAGGGACGCGCGATTCGATTGACGATGAATCCGGGCGTGTCGGATGCGATCACGGTCGTCTTTCTCCACCCGTCAACGAGCGATGCCGCCGCACCGGCCACATCATCGCTCGTGGTGATCGCCGGCACGATCTCGACGAGCGGCATCACCGGCGCGGGATTGAAGAAGTGGATGCCGACCACTCGCTCTGCATGCGCACATCCACCAGCGATCGCCGCCACGGACAGCGACGAGGTATTCGTCGCGAGAATGCAGTCGTCGCGCACCACCTTCTCGAGCGCGGAGAAGAGCGCGCGCTTCACCGATAGATCCTCGAGCACCGCTTCGATGACGAGACCGCATTCCGCGAAGGCGGCGTATCCGGCCGTGAGGTCGCCCGCGTCGGTGATGCGGCCGAGCAGCGCGTCTGCCCCACTCTGATCGAGGCGCCCCTTCTCGACGTCGCGCGCGGCCGCCTTGGTGATCGCAGCGCGTGCTTTCGCCATGGCGGCCGACTTGGCGTCGCCGAGTATCACGCGGTGTCCCGCAGCGGCGGCGACCCGCGCGATTCCACTGCCCATCGCTCCCGCGCCAACGACGCCGACGACGAGTTCACTCGTGTTCACCATTAGCGCCCCTGGAAGCTTGGCTTCCGCTTCTCGACGAAGGCTCGCACCCCTTCCGCGTAGTCCGCCGAACGCCCTGCCTCGCGCTGCAGCTCCTCCTCGAGTGCGAGCTGCGTGTCGAGGTCGTTCGCGAAGCCCGCATTGAAGCCGCGCTTGGTGAGTCCGATCGCTCGCGTCGGCATGTCGGCGAGCCGCTTCGCAATGCCCATGGCAACGTCGGCGAGCACCGCGCGCGGCACGACGTCGAAAACAAGGCCCCACTCTTTCGCTCGGCCGGCGTCGAGCTTGTCGCCGAGCATCGTCAATGCGGCAGCGCGCTGCAGTCCGATCAGGCGCGGCAGGATGAAAGTGCCGCCGCTGTCGGGAATAAGGCCGATCTTCACGAACGATTGAATGAAGCTTGCTTCTTCCGACGCGAGCGTGATGTCGCACGAGAAGGCGATGTTGGCACCCGCACCGGCGGCGACGCCGTTCACCGCGCACACGACCGGCTTCTCGAGTGTGCGAATGGCGTGAATGATCGGATTGTATTGCCGCCGCACCACGTCGCCCAGGTCGGGCATCGGACGCCCGTCGGCGGGCAGCACGTCGGCGAGATCCTGCCCAGCGCAGAAGGCGCGCCCATTGCCGGTCAGGAGCACGGCGCGCACTGATGGATCATCCGCGGCAACGCGCAACGCGGCAAGCAGAGCGTTCGCCATCGCCAGGTTGAAACTGTTGAGCACGTCCGGGCGATTCAGCGTGATGGCAAGGACACCCTCGGACGCTGCGGTAAGGATCAAATCCATTTCGTTGATCGGTTGATCGGTTGATGGGTATTTCGGCGGGTTCATCGGTTCGTCGGCAACGTTCCGGAATTGGCGCTGCTTCCGCTGGCGTTGCGGACGAAACCGACGAACCCGCCGATCAACCAATATACCGATCAACCGATCAACCAAGAGCCCGGCCCCGCTCCCGTTCGCGCCGCCCAGCCTCCAGATTTGACGCGATGCCACATACGCACGCTGCGCCACCGAAAGGCCGTTCGACCGATTCCGCTCTCCCCGTTGATCCCCGCTTCGACTGGCGACGTATCGCCTATCACGTGCTCGTCTCTCGGGCGCTGGACGATCACGAGGAAACGACGAACCGGAATCGCACATCGGTGCCGCGCGAGCATCTCGTCCTCTATCAATTCTCGGCGCGCGGGCACGACGTCGGCCAGGTGATCCTGGGGTCTCTTCTCGACCGGCCGCACGATGGCGTGGGGGCGTACTATCGCTCACGTCCGCTGCTTCTCTCACTCGGACTGTCCATCGAGGACGCACTCGGCAGCTCGCTGGGTCGAGCCGGCGGATTCAGCGACGGTCGCGACATCGGGGTCGTCTCCAACATACCGGGATGGAAGGGCGCCACCGTGCTGCCAATGTCGGGCGACGTCGGATCGCAGTACACGCCGGCCGCGGGCTGGGCGCAGGCGGTGACGTATCGCAGGAGCGCGCTCGACGAAAAGGACTGGGAGGGCGCGATCGGCGTCGCACTCGGCGGCGAGGCGAGTGTGGCCACGAACGGCTTCTGGTCCGCGCTCACGATGGCGACGACGTTGAAGCTGCCGATGCTGTTCTACATCGAAGACAATGGGCTCGGCATCTCGGTGAAGGGCGAGATGCAGACGCCAGGCGGCAACATCGCGACGAATCTCGCGTCGTTCGGCAATCTCTTCCTGCGCGACGGCGACGGATGCAACCCCGCGGAATCGTCGGCGCTCATCGCGGAATGTGTGGAGCATGTGCGCGGCGGCTCTGGCCCCGCGTTGGTGCATCTCACCGTGCCGCGCCTGAGCAGCCACTCGGGTCCCGACAATCAGAAGGGCTATCGCACCGACGCCGAGATCGCCGCGGACGTCGCGCGCGATCCGCTGCCGAAGTTGCGGGCGCATCTCGTTCCGTCGTTCATGAGCGAGGCAGAGTGGACGGAGCTCGAGGCCGAGGTTGCGCGCGACGTGGGAGCTGGTGTCGCAGCCGCGCACGCTCGGCGCATGCCGGATCCCGCGAGCGTGAAGCGCTTCGTGTACGAGGAGGAGCGTCGTTCCGGCGACGTGCCGACCTTCGGCGGACTCTCGCGAGAGGAACGCGCGGCGCTCGGTGGCTCCGACGTGCCCGCGCCGGACGGCGAGGTGATGCGACTGGCCGAAGCGGTGCGCCGCACGCTCGCGTCGGAGCTCACGGCAAATCCCAAGCTGCTCGTGTTCGGCGAAGACGTTGGCCGCAAGGGCGGCGTGCATCTCGTGACGGAGGGACTGCAGAAGCGGTTCGGTGCGGAGCGCGTATTCGACACGAGCCTGTCCGAGGAAGGCATCATCGGGCGCGCGGTCGGCATGGCGTTGAGCGGACTCGTTCCCGTCGCTGAGATTCAATTCCGAAAATACGCGGACCCGGCGCACGAGCAGCTCAACAACACCGGCACGATGCGGTGGCGCACGGCCAATCAATTCTCGGCGCCGATCGTCGTGCGAATGCCGGGCGGATTCGGAAAGGACGTCGGCGACCCGTGGCACTCGCTCTCCTCGGAAGTCACCTGGGCGCACGCAGTCGGCTGGCAGGTCGCGATGCCCTCGAACGCCGCGGATGCCGTGGGACTTCTTCGCGCCGCGATGCGCAGCGGCAATCCGACCATCTTCTTCGAGCATCGGTCGCTGCTCATGACGAGCCAAGGGAGCGCACGCTATCCAGGCGATGACTACCTCATTCCCTTCGGGCGCGCGAACCGGCTGCGCGAAGGCGACGGCGTGACGGTCGTGACGTGGGGCGCCATGGTGCACCGCTGCGTGGATGCGGCGGACCGGTTCAGCGGCGACGTCGATCTGCTCGACTTGCGGACGATCGCGCCATGGGATCGAACCGCGGTGCTCGAGTCGGTGCAGCGGACGGGGCGCTGCCTCATCGTGCACGAGGACACGACGACGGCGGGGTTCGGGGCGGAGATCGCCGCGGTTCTCGCACGCGAGGCGTTCTGGTTTCTGGATGCGCCCGTTGAGCGGCTTACGGTGGAGGACGTGCCGATGCCGTATCATCCGGTGCTGCTCGAGGCGGTGCTGCCCTCGGCTGAAACGATCGCGGAGAGAATCTCGGCGTTGTTAGTCGTTTGAGGTCACAGCGGATTGAAACGCGTTGGACGAATTCAGCGCGAATCCGCGCGGATCTATCGGATCTGCGCGGATTGTCTTTCTTGTGAATAGACCATCCGGTGGAATTCGGCCTTTTGTCCGAAGTGGAGAAGCAGACCAACCTCTTGTCCCGTCGCGCGGAGATAGTGCAATAGCTGCCTGCGATCGGCATCATGCAATTGGCGCGTCGCCTTGATTTCCACGATGACCTGGCCGGCAACGAAGAAGTCAGCGCGATAGGTCCCGACTACCCTGCCCTTGTACACGACTTCCAGAGGCAGCTCCCGCACATACGGGATCCGCCGCTCCCGAAATTCGACTTCGAGAGCACCGGCATACACGCTTTCGAGAAAGCCGTAGCGAAGTTCGTTAAAGACGTCATAGAACGCACCGATGATCTGCCCAGTCATTTCGCCCTTGATCAAGCGACCTGGAGAGAGCTGGCGTACGTCGTCGTCGGGACAATCCGCGCTGATCTGCATGATCCGCAAGATCCGCGATGGCTCCGTTCAATGCCCCACCAAACGCCCTCACGCCGTACCTAGAGAGCCTTGAACTCCTCAAACGGCTGCCCACACCCCCGGCACCAACACACCGACTTGCACGCCGTCGACCCGAACTCACTCCGGACTTCCGTCTCGTACGAATCGCAGTAGGGACACTGCACCGCCGGCCGCACCCGCATCAGTTGTACGAGCCCTCCGTCGGCGGCCGTGCGCCTTGGCGGAGCGATCCCGTATGCCTTGAGCTTGGCCTTCGCCGCAGGCGAGATCCAGTCGGTCGTCCATGCCGGCGCGTACGTCGTCTGCATCCGGACATCCGGGATTCCCGCGGCACGGATCGCGGAGACGATGTCGTCCTCGATCACTTGAATCGCCGGACATCCGGAATATGTCGGCGTGACCGTCACGGCCACCGCCCCATTCGCGTCGATGGAGACATCGCGCACGATGCCAAGCTCGCGCACGCTGAGCACCGGCACCTCGGGGTCCATCACCCCGTCGAGAATGGCCAGCACCTCCTCGCGCGAGGGGAGCGCGCGAGCTACCATGTCGCGCCAGGGTGCGATCGCGCGATGATCTGCATCTCGGCGAGCATGTGACCGAGATGCTCGGTGTGCGCACCGGTGCGGCCGCCGCGTGCGCTCGCCGCACGGGGCACGTCGTCTGGCAGGGTGAGCGTCGCACGCTCGGTCACCTCCCTCACGAGAGCTTCCCACTGCGCCTTCACTGCGGCGAGATCCGGTGCGATGCCCGCCTCGAGCATCGCGCGGTCGACGTCGTCCGCCGCGAATATCTCCGGCGTGAAGCGCCACAGGTCGTCCACCGCCCTTTGCAGCCGGCGGTGACTTTCCTCCGTGCCGTCGCCGAGCTTGAGCATCCACTCGCCGCTGTGCCGCACGTGATACTTCGCTTCCTTGAGCGACTTGGCCGCGATCGCCGCGAGCTGCACATGCGTGCCGCGAGAGAGCGCGTCGAGCAGGACCACGGCATGGACGTCGAACAGAAACTGGCGCGCGATCGTGAACGCGAAGTCGCCCTTCGGCAGCTCGACGAGCTGGCAATTGCGGAACTCCACGACCTCGCGAAAGTACGCCAGCGCATCTTCGTCGCGACCCTTCCCTTCAAGCTGGCCGGCGAGACGCAGAAACATCGTCGCCTGCCCCAACAGATCGAGTGCGACGTTGGACGTCGCGATGTCTTCCTCGAGGATCGGTCCGTGACCGCACCACTCGCTCAGGCGATGGCCGAGGACAAGCCTGTCGTCGCCAAGGCGAAGGAGATACTCGAACAGCACGTTCGGCGAATCGCGCGGCGCAGGCACGACTGACCGCGACGTCATACGCCGCGAACGCCGCGTGGCACCTTGTAGAACTGCGGGTGCCGATACGCCTTGTCCGCGCCGGGATCGAAGAACGGGCCGTTCTCCCCCGGACTCGAGGCGGTGATGGCGCTCGCGGGCACGACCCACAGCGAGATCACGCCGCCGCGCCGAGCGTAGACGTCGCGCGCATTCTGGAGCGCCTGCTCGGCGTCGGCCGCATGCAGCGAACCCGCGTGCTCATGCGGCGCGCCCTGCTCGCTCTGCGTGAACACTTCCCATAAGGGCCACTGGCTGTCCGGCGCGAGCGCCTCGGTCTGCTCGGCAACCACGTCCTGATTCATCACTTTGCTCGCCACGCGCTATGCCGCCGCCGAGGCCTGTCGCGCGCGCTGCTTCGCGGCGTAGGCGCTCGCTGCCTCCCGCACCCACGCGCCTTCGTCATGCGCCTTGTTGCGCGCTTCGAGACGCTCGCGATTGCATGGGCCATTGCCGCGAACCACCTGATGGAACTCCTCCCAATCGATCCCGCCGCACTCCCAGTTCTCCGTCTCGGCGTTGTACGTCATGTCGGGATCGGGCAGCGTGAGCTTCACCGCGGTGGCCTGCGGCACGGTCAGATTCACGAAACGCTGCCGCAGCTCGTCGTTCGTCTTGCGCTTCACCTTCCAGCGGATGAGCTCAGCGGTGTTCGGAGAATCGGTGTCGCTCGGTCCGAACATCATGAGCGAAGGCCACCACCAGCGGTTGACGGCGTCCTGCACCATCGCCTGCTGCGCCGGCGTACCGTTCGCGAGCGTCGCGACGATCTCGTAGCCCTGCCGCTTGTGAAAGTTCTCTTCCTTGCAGACGCGAACCATCGCGCGCGCATACGGCCCGTACGACGCCTTCGCCAGAATGGTCTGATTCACGATCGCGGCGCCATCCACGAACCAGCCGATGACGCCGATGTCGGCCCACGAGAGCGTCGGATAGTTGAAGATGCTCGAGTACTTCGCGCGTCCGTCGAGCAGCTGCTGGATTAGCTCCGCACGGTCGACGCCGAGCGTCTCCGTGCCGCAATAGATGTAGAGCCCATGTCCGGCCTCGTCCTGCACCTTGGCGATCAAGGAGATTTTTCTGCGTAGAGACGGTGCCCGGGTTATCCAATTGCCCTCGGGCAGCATGCCGACGACCTCCGAGTGCGCGTGCTGCGACATCATGCGCACGAGTTGCCGGCGGTACTTCTCCGGCATCCAGTCCTTCGGCTCGATGCTCTCGCCGGCGGCGATGCGCGCCTCGAAGGCGGCGGCTTTCGCCGGATCGTCGGTGGACGTGGGGGCAGGGCGGCTCTGGGTCATTCTCAAGTCTACACCGCAATGGGCAAATCGGACAATCGACGCAGCGGTCGCGACCCGTGTATCTTTGCCCATATGCTTACGAGGCCCGCGATTCCGGGGACCGCTGTTGCCGGCGGCGATGTCTCCGTGACGATTTCCGACGGAATCGGCACCATCAGCTTCTCGCATCCGAAGAGCAACTCGCTGCCTGCCGCGCTGCTCCAGCGGCTGGCCGACGCCGTGACCTGGCTCAGCAAGGACCCGGCCGCTCGCGTGATCGTCCTTCGCAGCGAGGGAGCTGGTTCCTTCTGCGCCGGCGCATCGTTCGACGAGCTGATCGGCATCGCGGATGCCGCATCGGGCGAGGAGTTCTTCAGCGGCTTCGCACGCGTGATCCTCGCCATGATCCGCGCACCCAAGTTCGTTCTCGTACGCGTGCACGGGCGCACGGCGGGAGGCGGCGTCGGAATCGCCGCGGCCGGCGACTACACCTTCGCCGTCCCCTCGGCCTCCGCGAAGCTGAGCGAGCTTGCGGTAGGAATCGGTCCATTCGTGGTCGGCCCCGTGATCGAGCGCCGCATCGGCAACGGTCCCTATGCCGCCATGTCGGTCGACGTCGAGTGGCGCGACGCCGACTGGGGCGAGCGTCACGGGCTCTACGCCCGCATCTGTTCGGACATCGCGTCGATGGACGCGGCCATCAATGGTCTAGCCGGTACACTCGCGGCATCGAACCCGGATGCAATGGCGGCGATGAAGCGGGTGTTCTGGGCGGGAACCGAGCAGTGGGATACGCTGCTCGCCGAGCGGGCGCGCATGTCTGGCACATTCGTGCTCTCCGAATTCACTCGGGCGGCCATCGCCAAGTTCAAGGGGCGCTAGCCAGCCGCGGGAATTACGGGGTGATGCTCTGCGTCGCCGAGGTGAGCCCGTTCGTGCTAAAGGTCAGCGTGTAGCTCGTCCCCACCGTGCCGCTGATGCCCACGGTCGTGAACGTCGCTACTCCCGCCATCGCGGTCGCGGTCGCCGCGCCGACGACCGTCGCCCCCGCCGTGCTCATCACCGTCATCGTGACCACGGTGCTGTTGTCCGTCGTCACCGTGTTGCCCAACGAGTCACGCACGGCGACGACCGGTTGTGTGGTAAACGCGACGCCACTCACCGCGCCCGCTGCATTTGTCGTCAACACGAGTTGACTCGCCGCGCCGGGGGTCACCGTCACCGTCGCCGTGCCCGAGATGGTGCCGCTCGTGGACCCACTGGTTGCCTTGACAGTGTTGGTGAACGTTCCGGCCGTCGCCCCAGCGGTGAAGAGCCCGGTCGTCCCGATCGTGCCGCCACTCGCCACCACCGTCCAGGTGGGCGTGATCGCGACAACGTTACCGGCGGCGTCCTTGCCGGCCGCCGTGAATTGCTGCGTGGCATTGATGGCCATCGTTGCCGGATTCGGCGTAATCGTGATCACGGCGAGCGCGCCGGGGGTCACCGTCACCGTCGCCGTGCCCGAGATGGTGCCGCTCGTGGCCGTGACCGTATTGGCAAACGTTGCCGGCACCGTGCCGGCGGTGAACAGGCCCGTGGTGGCGTTGATGGTTCCACCTGACACGACGGACCAGACCGGCGTGATCGCGACGACGTTGCCGCTCGAGTCCTTGCCGACGGCCGTAAACTGCTGCGTGGCATTGATGGCCATCGTTGCCGGATTCGGCGTAATCGTGATCACGGCGAGCG
>DATCGM010000026.1:0-6092 GCA_036508915.1 Gemmatimonadaceae bacterium | reverse complement strand
CTATGTATCGGACAACGAGTTGAGCGCGCGCGCCAGGTACGACGATCAACCGAACTGGCGCGAGCGACTCGTCGAGTTTGCGCGCGGCGCAGCGGTGCTGGTGCACGACACGATGTTCACGGCGCAGGAGTACGACGCGTTCGTCGGGTGGGGACACTCGACATATGAGGAAGCGGTGGAGCTCGCGATCGACGCGGAGGTGGAGAAGCTGGTGCTCTTCCATCATCGCCCTGAACGAACAGATGATGAGGTCGATCAATGTGTGGCGAGCTGCCGCGCGCTGGTCGCTTCGAAGGGAGCACGGCTCGAGGTGGTTGCCGCTGCTGAAGGGATGAGTCTGAACGTGTGATGGAGAGTTGTTCAGGGCGTGGATGCGCCCCGTGCACGATTCGATCGAATTTCGTACGAGTCTCGGAGGAGACCATGACCCGCACCGCACGTTTCGTCTCGCTGGTCGCTGCCGTCGCCGGCCTCGTCGCTCCCTTGACGGCGTTCCACGCGCAGAAGGACGAGAAGCCGACGGTGGCCATCATGCAGTTCACCAATGGCTCGTTCGGCAAGGACGCGAGGGACTACGATGGCCTCAGCAAGGGCATTCCCGCGATGCTCATCACGGACATGTCGGTGAATCCGAGCATTCGCGTGCTGGAGCGGGATCAGGTCCAGCACCTGGTTGACGAGCAGAAGCTCGTGACGGGCGGCCAGGTCGATCAGGCCACCGCCGTGAAGATCGGCAAGCTGCTTGGCGTGCACCACATGATCTTCGGTGTCTTCATGACCGACCCGAGGGGCAACTTCCGCATCGATGCACGCGCCGTGGACGTCGAGTCGGGCCTCATCGAGCACGTCGAACGCGTGGACGGCAAGGCCGACAACATCATGACCAGCATCGGGACGCTCGCGAGCAAGTTGAACACGGGCATGCACCTGCCGACGATGGGCATGACGGCTCCGACGCCGAAGCTCCCGATGCGCGTCGCCGTCATGTACGGCAAGGCGCTCGATATGATTGATCATGGCGAAAAGGGGAAGGCCCTCGAGCTGTTCAACGCGGTGCTCACGGAGTTCCCGGACTACCAGCCGGCCAACGCCGAGAAGGCGAAGCTCAAGGGAACCTGATCGTCCACTGACGACAGAACCCGCCGGCGTCCATTCTGTTGGCGTCGGCGGGTTTGTCGTTTCACCGATGTTATTTCCCGGCTGCATGAAGCCTCTCCTCCTCACCGCCATCGGCCGGACCATCTCCGACGCCCCTCTCGGGCGTCGCTGGGACGACGTCGAGGTGCGCCACATCCCGACCCTGCCCACCGCACGCTCGATCGACGCGGACCGGCCGACGGTCATCGCGCTCGACCGCGCGCTGTTGGCCAGCGTGGGTGATGATCCGGCCCGGGTGCAGGAGCTGGCGCTGATGACGGCGCTCGTCGGCCTCGGAGACCCCGGCGAGAAGGAACCGCCCGCTGGCTTCCCCATCGACTCAATCACGAGCTGGGTTCCGGGGGATGCGAGCGTGGCGACCGTGATCGCGGCGTTGCGCGGCGCGTTCCGGCATGCGGCATCACTCGTGGCCGAACGAAGTGCGCGCACTGAGGCCGCCGACCGCGCGCGTGAGCTCACCGAGCTCACCGCGATTGGCGTCGCGCTCTCGACGGAGCGCGACCTGCACACGCTGCTCGAGCTGATCCTCACGCAGGCGCGTCGCCTCACCAACGCCGACGCCGGCTCGCTCTATCTCGTGGAGAAGGATGAGAACGGAGCACCCTTTCGTCTGCGCTGCGAGATCGCACAGAATTATTCCCTGCCGGGCTTGCCATTTGCGACGTTTACGGTGCCGATCAGTCACGCCAGTCTCGCCGGCTATGCCGCCGCGACGGGTGAGCCGCTCGTCATCGGGGATGTCTATCTGTTGCCCGACGACAGCTCGTACAAGCAGAACCGCAGCTTCGACGAGAAGGTCGGCTATCGCACCAAGTCGATGCTCGTGCTGCCGATGAAGTCGCATCGTGACGAGGTCGTCGGCGTGTTACAGCTCATCAATCGGAAGCGCTCGGCCGACATCCGGCTCGGCGCAGCCGAGATCGTCGAACGCGAAGTGCTGACGTTCGACGAGCGATGCGTGGAGCTGACGAGCGCCCTCGCGTCACAGGCGGCGGTGGCGATCGAGAACGGCAAGCTGTACGAGGACATCGAGCGGCTGTTCGAGGGATTCGTCACCGCGGCGGTCACGGCGATCGAATCGCGCGACCCAACGACGTCAGGTCATTCGGTGCGCGTGGCCACCCTCACCGTTGGGCTGGCGGAGGTCGTGGATCGCGTCAGCGATGGTGAGTATCGGAACGTCAACTTCACGCGCGAGCAGCTTCGCGAGCTGCGCTACGCCGGCCTGCTGCACGACTTCGGCAAAGTGGGCGTGCGCGAGCAAGTACTGGTGAAGGAGAAGAAGCTCTACCCGCCCGATCTCCAGTTCATCCGCAATCGGTTCGGCTATCTGCTCCAGCGATCGGACCTGGAATACGAGCGAGACCGCGCCGAGTTCGTACTGGCCAACGGGCGCGACCGCTACGAGGAGGAGCTCACGCGACTGTCAGCGCAGCGTGACGAGCAGCGTGCGGAGCTGCATCGCTTCCTCGAGTCGATCGTGAGCGCGAACGAGCCGACCGTGCTGCCCGAAGGAAGCTTCGAGGCATTGCACGAGATCAATCGCAGAACGTTCATGGACTTCGAGGGATTCGAGCGCCCGCTCCTCGAGGATCACGAGTTGCAGTTCCTCATGATTCGCAAAGGCACTCTCGACGAGACGGAGCGACGAGAGATCGAGTCGCACGTCACGCACACCTACCGTTTTCTCGAACAGATTCCGTGGACGCGGGAGCTGCGCCAGATCCCGCAGATCGCGTATGGGCATCACGAGAAGCTGAACGGGCGCGGGTATCCCAACGCCGTGACGGCAGCGGCGATTCCAGTACAGACCCGCATGATGACGATCGCCGACATTTTCGACGCATTGACGGCGAAGGACCGGCCATACAAGCGCGCGGTGCCGACGGAGCGCGCGATCGCCATCCTGCACATGGAAGCGAACGACGGGATGCTGGACAAGGGGTTGCTCGCTGCGTTCGTGGACGCCCGCGTGTTTGATGTGCTTGGCGGAGAGGGATGAAAATCACCTCTCCTCCCCGCCAATGGCAGGCTCGAATCGCGCCAATATCGTAGCCGCGGCCATGTCTGCCGTGACGTGCGTCCCGGTGCGAAACATGTCGGGGATGGTATCGACTCCGAGCAGCAGCCCTACTGCCGCAACGGGCAAATCCACGGCGAGGAGCACGGGCACCATGACGATGATCGTGCCGCCGGGAACGCCCGGCACGCTGAATGTCGTCACCACCGTCATCAGGGCGATCGTCACCAGTTGTTGCGCGCTGACGTCCACGCCATACAGCCGGGCCATGAACAGCACGCCAATGGGAATCATGACGGCGCTGCCCGCTTTGAACGTCGCGGCGGCGAGTGGCAGGAAAAACGACCGGATCGGCAACGGCAGATGGAGAATGTCGTCAGCTCCTTCCAGCATTGCCGGCAGCGTCACGAGCGCGGAGCGAGCGCTGAAGGCCACGGCCTGTGCGGGCGCGCACGCACGGGCGAATGCGCGAGGGTTCTGCTTGCCGATGAGCCACGCGGCCAGATACATCAGCGCCATGAACGCGATGCACATCACGCTGACAACGAGGACGTAATACGCCACCGCTCCAGCGGCCGCGAGGCCGAGTCGTTGCGCGAGGGGGATGGTGAGCGCGAACACGCCGATCGGAGCAGCGAGCAGCACCCAGTGCACGAGCGTCAGCGACGCCTCGAAGACCCCTTGCATCACACGCATCAGCACCGCGCGATCGTCCGCGGCGATTCGCGTGATCGCCAAACCAAAGAGCAGCGTGAAGACGATCAGCGGCAGCATCGCGCTGTCAGCCGCGGCCTTGACGGGGTTCGTCGGCACGAGGTCGACCAGCCACTGACCGAAACCAACGATCTTCTGGGCATTCTGCACGGCCGCACCGCTGGACGCGATCGCACTCGACCGCAGAGCCGCCGCGGCGCTTGCGTCGATCTTCAGAAAAGACATGGCAATCGGACCGACAACGACGGCGAATGTCGCGGCGCTGGCGAGGATCACGAGCGCCAACAGCAGCGCTCGGCCGCCAATGCGCCCGATACTTCGCGGGTCTGGGAGCGAGTTGACCCCGATCACGATCGCGGTCACGACCAGTGGGACGACGATCATGCGCAGCGCATTCACCCACATTGTGCCGAGTGGCTCGAGGTAGCCAGGAATCGCTTGCAGCGCGGGATTGCCAGAGCTCGAGATGGCGACACCGACACCAAGTCCCGCTACGAGCGCGATCAGAACCCTCGTCGTCAGGCTCATTGCGCGGCGTCCGCGATTTCCGGCGCGCCGAAGCCGCCGCCGCCCGGGGTTTCGATGGTGACGACGTCGCCTGCCTTCAAGGCGACTCGGCACTTCGCAGGAAGAGGCTCGCCGTTAAGCAGATTGCGGCCCGGCTGCGCATCGACGCCCCCGGCTACTCCGCGCGGCGCATGACGCCGCCGCTCGGTGAGCAGCGTGACGGTGCACGGCGCCGTCGCGCGATAGGCGCGCACGACACCGTCGCCGCCGCGCTGCGCTCCCGCGCCACCCGAGCCATCGCGCAGCGCGTAGCGGTCGATGCGCAGCGGCGTGGAGCGCTCGAGCGACTCGATTGGCGTGTTGAGGGTGTTGCTCATGCCGACGTGCACTCCCGACGGTCCTGGACCGCGCGAGCTCGCACCCTGCCCTCCGCCGAGCGTCTCGTAGAAGGTCCACCCCGCGCCGCCAAAGGTCACGTTGTTCATCGTCCCCTGCCCCTGCGCGGCCACGTCGACGCCGGCGTCGCCGAACGCGGCGAGGATCGTGTCCGCAATACGCTGCGACATCTCGACGTTACCGGCGGCGACTGCCGCGGGCCACGCGGCATTCACGGCGCTGCGATCTGGAAGCGCGAGCGAGATCGCTCGCGCAATGCCGTCATTCGTCGGCACGTCGTCGTCGAGCAGTGTGCGAAGCGCGAATACCGCGGCAGCGCGCGTCACGGCTGCGGGACAGTTGACGTTGCCGGCGACCTGCGGCGCGCTGCCGGTGAAGTCGAGATGCAGGCTGCCTCGTTCTATTCGGAGCGCGACGACGACATCGATGTCCGCATCGGTCACGCCATCACCCTCGAGACGATCGGTGGCTCGGCCTGTCCGGCCCTCCAGCGGTGCCAGTCGTGCCCGCACGCGGCGTTCGGCGTAATCCAGCAGCGCGTCGCACGCCGCGCCGAGCTTCGTCGTGCCAAGACGCTCGGCAAGCGCGCGCCAGCCCGCCGCACCCGTTGCGCACGCGGCGAGCTGTGCGCCGAGGTCGCCGAGTCGCTCCGCGGGGGTGCGCACGTTGGCGAGAATGAATCCGAGAAGCTCCTCGTCGAGCACACCGGCGCGCACGAGACGAACGGGCGGTACGATGAGGCCTTCCTGCACGAGCTCCGTTGCGCCCTGCGGCATGCTGCCCGGACTCATGCCGCCCACGTCGGCGTGGTGCGCACGCACGGCCGTGTACCCGCCGATGGCACCATCGATCTCCACGGCTTCCACGAGCGTGAGATCGGGGAGGTGGGATCCGCCGTGGTAGGGATCGTTGAGGAGAAAGACGTCGCCCGGATTCGGATCGCGCGCGCGTACGGCGGCCACGGACTCTGGCATCGCGCCGAGGTGCACGGGGATGTTTGCGGCCTGCGCGATCATGCGGCCTTCGCGGTCGAAGAGCGCGGATGACGCATCGCGCCGCTCGCGAATGTTCGGTGAGAGCGCACTGCGCACGAGCACGGCGCCCATCTCCTCGGCGATCATCGCGACGGCGTGCGCGAGCACGGAAAGCTCGAGTGGATCGATGGTAAGAGTCACGCTGTTCTTTCCGCGCGAGAAAGAAGCCAGCCGCCAGTCGGGTGCGGTTCTCCGGTCCATCCTCGCGCTATGCGCAGCGTTGCGCCCGCGAGTGCGACAACGGCTGGTCCCTCGAGGCGAGC
>DATCGM010000025.1:0-6846 GCA_036508915.1 Gemmatimonadaceae bacterium | reverse complement strand
GCCCGTCCCTCAGGGAAACAGGCCCCCAGACTCGGCAATGGCTTCACCTCGATGATCTCCGTCACGAGCATGTAGCGCGTCCCGCGTCCCATCATGCCGGCAGGCATGCGGGGGCTGATCGTCGCGCGCCAGCGCACGGCGAGTCCGTCCGTAGGCTCTTTGGTGATCTTCGCGAGCAGACTGTCACGCTGGAGTAGCGCCTGATCGGTGAGCGTCACCCACCAGAGCTTGTCATCGAGCGGCGCATTGCATGGCGTGAACCAGCTCTGCTCGAAGCCACGCTGGTACGCGCCGCGATATTCGCGCGTCAACGAATCGCGACGGGTCGACGGCGCCGCGGGGGGAGGCGACTGAGTCCTCGCTGCCGGGGCGATGCTCAGAAGCGCGACGATGGCGGTGGCCGATAGCATGCGAACACGAAGGATATCCACCACCCCTTTTACCCCGCAGTGATTCTGACGGTTCCAACGCCAATCAATGGCCGCCGAGCTTCGCGTCCGCGCTCAGACCGTGGCATCTACCACGGCGATGCCGTACGCCGACAACTGTCTGTCCACGGTGACGAGCGTCAGCCCCTCAACGCGTGCTTGTGCGACGAGCAGCCTGTCGAAAGGATCGCGATGCAGCGGAGGAAGACTCCGGACGTTCTCCGCATGCTCGATCTCGACCGGCAGAGCGAGGAAGCCACTGTGCGCAAGCTCGGCGGCGATGTCGGCACCCTTCGGCAAACTCAGTTTGCCAATTGCAATCTTGATCGCGATCTCCCACGCCGATGCGGCGCTGAAGCGCACCTCGGACGCGCGTTGCAGCAGATGCCGGGTTTGCGGTCCGAGTCGCGCATCACCCGCCTGCCACCAGAGCCACACATGCGTGTCCAGCAAGAGACGCCGCGGCGCCAACTCGGAGACTGGCGCTGTGACGGCGACCGACCTTCGCACGCGCCGTCGCCCTGCCGTCACTCCACGTCTCCTTCGAATGCGGCGAGCATCTCGCCGGACAGCGGCGCGTCGAAGTCGTCCGCGATGGTCATTTGTTCGGCCCACCGCCCGGACATCCGGCTCTCGTGCACCGCCCGCAATGGCACGAGCCGCGCCGTGGGCACGCCCGCTTTGGCGATGACGATCTCCTCACCGGCCGCCGCCCGATCGACGAGCTCGGAAAGATGGGTTTTCGCGTCGTAAATGTTCACGGGCTTTGCCATTCGTCGGCTCCGGCTGGGGTCGACGAATAATCTATATGGGTTGGTCAAGTTGGTCAAGTCCCTCAATTGTGAATGGCGCGCCGCATTGCTTCCGGCACTTTACCCACGCCCGAGGCGGGCATCATCATCAATTTCGCGCGGCCGGTACCGCGTCGGGCTCCGAACGTCGCTAGCGACGTCGCTCCGCTCTCGCGTTCGCCACCATCGCCTTCACGTCCGCAAACAGTGTTGGCGCGTGGTACGGGATGCCATCCTTGATGGTCCACTCCACGCCGCCCGTGCGTACGATCTTCCCGTTACGCACGTCGTCGACGCCCGTGGGGTAGAACACCTTCAGATTCTCGAGCGGATTGCCGTTCACCACGATCAGGTCGGCGAGGAACCCAGCGCGCACGCGTCCAAGGTCGGTCTCTCGCCCCAGAATGCGCGCGTTGTTGCCGGTGGCGTGCTGAATGACCTTCAACGTCTGAAAGCCCGCCTCCTGCTGGAGCTCGAGTTCTCGAATGAGGCCGAAACCGTACATCTGATAAATGAAACCCGCATCGTCACCCACGCCGATTAGTCCGCCCTTGCGCTCGAAGTCGCGCAGTGCTGACATCCAGATGCGGTAGTTCTCCTTCCAGTACGTCTCGTCCGTCGAGCTCCAGCCGAAGAAATACGAGCCATGATTCGCCGGATCGGGGCGGAAGTACTCCTCGAGCGTCGGGTGCAGATAGTCGGCGAACCACGGCTGTGTCTGGGCACGCTGCAGATCGCGCGAGGCTTCGTAAATGTCGAGTGTGGGCACCCACGCGACCTTCGCCGCGACCAGTGTGTCGAGCACCTTGCCGAGCAGAATGGGGTCGGCTTCCCGCCAGAGACGGCCCGCCCACCTGAAGCGATCGGTTTCGTTGCGATAGTTGTACGACGCCGGAAAGTGCTGTCGCCCATCCGGGATCGCCGCATCCGGAATGCCGTACCAGTGCTCGATGCTCGTCGTGCCGAAGCGCGCGTCGTCCCACGCATTCGTCTCTTCCACGCCGACGTGATGCGCGACGCGAAGTCCGAGTTTGTGCGCCTCGTCGAGCGTCGCCTGCATCACATCGCGATCGATGCCGAGAATCTTGATACCGTCGGCGCCCATGGCCTTGAGCTCACGAATGCGCGCACGTGCCGCGTCCGGCGTCTGCGGCACGGGGGGATGCGAGAATTGCGCGTACACGAACAGCCGCGGCGACGCGATCTCTCCGCGTGCCCCGCGGTCGCGAATGGCGAGCACCTTCTGTGTGGTATCCGCGCCGACTTCGCGCACGGACGTGATCCCGCAGGCGAGCCAGAGCTTGAGCGTGTAATCGTATGCCTGTGGCACGTGCGCGCGTTCGTCCTGCAGGTGCGCGTGCGCGTTGATCAGCCCTGGAAGGACGTACTTGCCCGTCGCGTCGATCTCCTTGTCCGCGGCCGGCCGCTTCGCCGTCCCGGATCGCACCGCCACGGGGTCGAGGAAGGTCACGCTCGCGATGCGATTGCCCTCGATGAGAATGTCCGCCGGTCCCGACGCAGGCGTTCCGTTGCCATCGACGATCGTGGCGTTGCGAATCGCGAGCCGTGCGGCGCGAACGCCGTGTGTGGCGGTCGTCTGTGCGTTCGCGCGACCGGCAAGGAGGGCAAGGAGGACAAGACCAGATCTAATTCGCATTTCTCGTTGGTTGATGTAGAAAGGCGTGTTGAACTGCGTTACTCGTTGGGATCGCTGATCAAGCGCGGATCAATCAGATCTGCGCCGATCGTTCACTACAACGACGCGAGGTAAGCGCTGTGAGTCTTTTTGGAAAAAATAAAGAAGGAATCTTTTACTGCCGGAAGCGTCCATCTGGCAGGATAGGATCAGCGAAGATCCGAAAGATCCGTCTGATCCGCGCTCACTCCGACCAACGCAGTTACTAACGACCGCGACTCACTCAATGCAATCCAACCTGGCCCTTCACTGACGCGAACAGCTTCGCCGAGTCGTAGCCGACGCCGTCCTTGAACACCGTCTCGAGCTTCTCGATGTCCGCGATGCGTGACGACGGGTCGCCGTTCACGACGAGCAGATCCGCGCGCTTGCCCACCGCGATCGAGCCGACACGATCCGCACGGCCGAGGTACTGCGCGCCATTCAACGTGGCGACCTTGATCGCCTCGAGCGGCGTGAGTCCCGCTTCGACGAGCAGTTCCAGCTCGCGCTGGTTCGAATAGCCGGCCACCACGCCGCCATACCCCGTCGGATCCGTCCCGGCGAGGAGGTGTCCGCCAGCGCGGAAGTATGCGAGCTCGAACTGCATCTCCTTCGGAAAGAGCGTCGCATATGCAGACGTCGGTTGCGCCGCGATCTGCATCCAGCGCCTGACGTACTGATCGCGTGACTCGGGAAGCATCGCATCGAGCGCGCCTTGCGGAGCCTGCGGACGGCCGGGCGTGAAGGTCTCGAACACGGTCAGAGTGGAGGTGAGCGCGACGCGCTTCGACACGAGATACCGAATGAGCGACTGCACTGGTGCGCTGGCGACATCGACGCTCATGAGCGACGCGGAGACGCCGCCATTCGCCGTCGGACACTCATCGGGCTTTTTGTCCGTGACGAAGTCGCTCGCCACGACGAGCCCGTGCTCGAGATTGTCGATGCCGATCGTAGCTGCCTCGCGGAAGGTGATGGAGCAGAGATGGCCCGTCACCTTCAACTTGCGCCGGTGCGCCTCCCTCACGACGGCGGCAAGCTCGTCGCGGCGAATGTGCATGTACGCCTTGAGCGACGTCGCGCCGCGATCGGCCCAGTGCGCGACCATCTCCCGAGCGTCGTTCGGACCGGTGAGCGCGTGCACCTGGTAGATCGGCAAGCCCGGGCCGTTCAGATACGGCGCCGTGACGTCGAGCGCGGGTCCGACCGTGTGTCCGCTGTCGATCGCCCGCTTGAGCTCCAGATCGGCGTAGCCCGCCATGTTGCCCGCCGTGCGGGCAGTGGTCACGCCACCCGCGAGATACAAGCGCGGAAAGCTGAACGCCTGTTCGTTGTAGACGCTTCCGCCTCCGGATGGATAGAACATGTGCTCGTGCACCATCACGAGCCCCGGCAGCACCGACTTCCCGGATAGATCGATGACGTGCGCACCAGCCGGTATCGATACACGCGTCGAGTCGCCAACAGCGCGAATGACGCCACGCTCGAGGATGACTGTTTGCGCCTCTCGCGCGGGCGCCCCCGTGCCGTCGATCACGCGGGCATGCGTCAACGCAATCACCGGTGCGTCGATGCTGACGAACTGGCGCACTGGATCAGCCGAGGTTGCCTGCGCGCCGGTGACCGCGGGAACCGAGAGCAGGGCGAAGATTGCTGCGAAGCCTGTGCGCATTTGAGACTGACGAAGGTTACCTGCACCCGGAATCGCGAAGACGACGCGGGCGACCAAAGCTACGGGTTGACCGCCGACCCGACTAGCATCGCGTCAAGTTGGCACGGGTCGGCGATCGTAGCGTCCTGGAACGGTGCGGCGCGGTGCGATCGATGCTGGCCGAGTCAGTCCGCTCGGAAGTCGCCCTGATTGACCGGCGCTACAGCCGCAACGTCATTGCCATGGCCATGGCACATGGCTTCCAGAAAGACGATGCTCGAGGGCGTCACTAGCCAGGCTACCATGTCAGCAACCAACAAAGGTCCGTCGCGGCGCCCGCCCCTTTCAGTATCCCGCCGCGTATCCGTCCTTCCTGGGATCCGAGCCGGCCGAATAGCCTTTCGCCAGCTTGATGATCGCCTGAGCGCCTCCGAATTGCGTGCGCTGTCCGTCGCTCACCACATGTCCCATCGCCGTGAGCGCCGCGCGCACGCTCTCCGTGATCGGCGCTTCGACTTCGACGCGCAGCCCGTCGATGTGGCGGAAGCGCGCTGCGTCGATGGCCTGCTGAATGTCCATCCCGAACACGAGCAGGTTGATCAGCAGTTGCGCATGCCCCTGCGCCTGCATGCCGCCGCCCATGAGTCCGAAGCTCATGTACGGCGTGTCCGTGCTTCCGTCCGCAGCGGGGCTCGCGCCTGGCTTCGTGATGAAGCCCGGAATGAGTGTATGGAAGGGACGCTTGCCCGGCGCGATGGTGTTCGGTAGTCCGATTTCCATCGTGAACGCGGCGCCTCGATTGTGCAGCGCGAAGCCGGTGCCGGGGACGACGATGCCAGAACCGAAATGGTCGTAGAGACTGTTGATGAACGACACCATGTTGCCGGCGCTGTCCGACGTTGTGAGATAGATCGTCTCGCTCGCCGTACGCGCGGGACCGGGATCGACCCTCGTCTGTGCGCGCGCGGCATCGAGATGGCTGCGACGCTCTCTGATGAACTCGTCGGACAACATGCGCTCGACGGGCATCGTGAGGTGATCCGGGTCGCCGACATACTTCGCCAGGTCGGCATACGCGAGCTTCTTCGCCTCGATGAGGTGGTGCAGGTAGACCGGAGAGTTGTGCCCCATCGACTTGAGATCATACGGCTCGAGGATCTTGAGCATCTCCAGTGTGCCGACGCCCTGGTTGTTCGGCGGCATCTCCCAGATGCGATAACCCTTGAACGTCGCGGAGATGGGCGTCACCCAAGTGGGCTTGTTCGCCTTGAGATCCTCGATCGTGAGAAAGCCGCCGAGCTGCTGCGAGCGCTTCACGATGCGCTGTCCGAGGGGTCCGCCGTACAGCACGCCGACGCCGCCCGTCGCGATCTCGCGTAGTGTGCGCGCGTAGTCGGGATTGCGGAACCATTCGCCACGCTCGAGCGGATGGCCATTCGGCATGTACGTCGCCTTCATCGTCGAGTCGCGCGAGAGCAGCGCTTCCTCGCTCTTCCATTCGTCGGAGATGACCGGTGTAACGGGAAACCCTTCCTCCGCGTAGCGAATCGCGGGCGCGAGTGCCTGCGCGAGCGTGAACGTGCCGTACTTCGCGAGCAGCGCGTTCCATCCGGCGAGCGCACCCGGAACCGTCACGGCCTCGATGCCGCGCGACGGCATGCGCGTGCGGCCGCGCTTGACGAGTTCTTCGCGCGTGGCCAGTGCGCCGGCGCGCCCGCTCGCGTTGAGCGCGACGAGGCGATGTTCCTTCGCGATCCAGACCATCGCGAACATGTCGCCGCCAATGCTCGTCATCATGGGTTCGGTGACGGTGAGCACCGCCGCCGCCGTAACAGCCGCGTCGATCGCGTTGCCGCCGTGTTGCAGCACGGCGAGTCCCGCCGAGCTCGCGAGCGGCTGGCTCGTGGAGACGATGCCGTGCGGCGCATAGACGACCGACCGGCCGGCGAGCGACTGGGGGCGTTGTGCGCCGGCGACGAGGGGCGAAACGACGGTCATGAACAGAATCAGCTTCGGAGTGATGCGCACGTGGTATCTCTCGATCGCGGGCGGGAAATCGAATTCTCGGGATGCGGCACGGATAAGTGCAAAGCTACGGACGAGGCGGTGAATCGGTGAGTCGCCGACTCCGCATCATCTGCATACCACGACTTAGCGGATAGGAGTTTCAATCGGGGTCGTGGGAGTATGGCGCGACGCTTCACGCCGCGCCACCAGCCCGCGTGCGGTCCGGGTGGGGTGTTTCGCCCGTCTGCCCGCGTCGCGGGTCGTCCGGTCGGCCCCGCGGCGGGTCGTCGC
>DATCGM010000024.1:0-15280 GCA_036508915.1 Gemmatimonadaceae bacterium | reverse complement strand
CGCCGTGCGCTGGCGCGCGACGATCAGCCCCCGCATGCCTGCCGGCATGATGGGACGCGGGACGCGCTACATGCTCGTGACGGAGATCATCGAGGTGAAGCCATTGCCGAGTCTGGGGGCCTGTTTCCCTGAGGGACGGGCATCCTGAACTGCCTCTCTCTCATCCACCAATGCGAACCTGCAGCCCATGGATCCGATAGGGCTCGGCGCGATCCGCCACGACGCGTACGACAACCAGGCCTTGCAGCGTCGACTTCAACGCCAGGCGCGGACCCGGCGAGTTCGCCCGGGATGTCATTTCTTGGCACGTATCCGCGCTCGACTTCGTGATAAGCATCGATCTGCGGGAAATCTTTGTGGGGCTCCCCTAACGACGGGGTGAGCGTCGAGGGCGTCCTTCTTCGGTCATGCGATCCGCCACCCGTCTACGTTGCGGGCATGTCGCGAGACGACTTCATCGCTTTCCGCCGTTCACTCGGTCGCACTCCCCTCCTCGACCGCATGAGCGTTCGCGTGCGGGGGCTCGACTTCGCCGTGTGGACGACGCCGCCCGTGCGGAGTGCGCCGCCGCTGCTACTGGTGAACGGCGGGCTGCTGTACGACCACTCGCTGCTCTGGCCAGCACTCTCGCCGCTCGCGGTGCACCGACAGGTCATTCTCTACGACCAGCGCGGCCGCGGCGAAACACAGGCACCTCCCGATCCACTCGCCGCGCGCATCGAGGACGACGCCGAGGACATCCCCGCCCTCCGCCGGGCCCTCGGCATCCGGCAATGGGACGTGCTCGGACACTCCTGGGGCGGTGGAATCGCGATGCTCGGCGCAGTGCGCGATCTGCCCGGTACGCGCCGCCTCGTCACGGCCAACGCTGTCGGACCCACGAGCGCGTGGATGCCGGAGCTCCAGGCGAATGCGCTCCAACGTGTCGGGGAAGAGAAGCGCGAGACGTTGGCCCGCCTTTTCCCCGCCGCGCTCGAGCAACCCGACGTCGCCGTGCACGGCGCCTATTCGCGCGCCAGCTATCCGGCGTACTTCGTCGACCCCGAATTCGCGATGCACTTCGCGCCCCCAGTCGCCGTGAGCGTTACCGGCGCGGCGATCGCGGCACGTTTGCGGCGCGAGGGATATGACTGGCGCGAGCAAGTGCGTGCCCTTTCGGCGCCCGCGCTCGTCCTACACGGTGAAGGAGACGCGCTCCCTGCAACCGTCGCGATCGAGCTTTCCCTGCTTCCGCCGCGCGCGCGTCTCATCCTGATACCCAACGCCGGCCACATGCCGTTCTGGGAAGCGCCCGAGCGCTTCTTCAGCGAGGTCGACGCCTTTCTCGCCACGGGCATTCCAGGTCCGCCGCGAAATACACGATGACGTTCCGCACCCGCCACATCTCCCACCTCCGGGCCGGCTCCACCGCCGCCCTCCTCCTCGCCCTCCTGCCTCTTACCGCCTCCTCCGTCCGCGCGCCTCGCGGGCGCACGAGCGTTGCGAGCGGGGGTGCGGTCGGACGTCCGCTCGCCTCCGGCGACGCGGCAACTGAGCCCATGCGTGCCGCCGTTCGCCGAACGCTTGCCGAGCACGCGAGCGGCACCTACATCGCCGAGATGCTCGCGGAGCGTGACAGCGCGCTGGCCCGCTGGCCGGATCGAGCTGGCGAACCACTCATGGTGTGGATCCAGTCGGCGTCGGACATCGCGGGATGGAGCGACAGCTACGTCGGTGAAGTGCGCGGCGCCTTCCGCGAGTGGGATGCGCTGAAGCTGCCCGTCCGGTTCACCGTCACCACCGATTCCGCCGCGGCCGACGTGCGCGTGACTTTCGTCGATCACTTCGACGAGGAGATCAGCGGACGCACGAAGTGGGCGAGAGACGACGACTGGTGGATCACCGACGCGGACATCGTGCTGGCCGTCTATCATCGCGACGGCCCGATGCTCGACGACGAGGCGATGCGCGCGATGTCGCTCCACGAGATCGGGCACCTCCTCGGCCTCGACCACACTGCGGACTCGACGAGCATCATGGCGCCGAAGGTCCACGTGCGGACGCTGTCGCGCGCCGACCGCGCGACGGTGCGTCTGCTGTACACGCTCCCGCCGGGAGGCGTCCGCTAGTTCGCCTGCGTCCGGAGCTCGTACCCGTCGTTCTGCTCGCCGGGCTCGCGGCGTTCGTCCTCAACAGCAGCGTGCGCGACTCACGCGCGCGCATGCGCCGTCGCGAAGCGGCTGCACTGGCGCGCGACACCACGATGGTGAGCGCCGGCCAGGTTCAGGGATCGGTACGACGCGAGCTCGTTCCCGCGGGCAAGGTACAGGCGACACCGCCTGAAGACTTGCGCCGCCAGGTTCGCAATCTCGCCGCCGGCACGTACGTCAACGACATTCTCGCCGAGCAGGACAGCGCGCTCTATCGCTGGCCCGAGCGGCTCAGCGATGCACTCCGCGTCTACGTCGAACCGTCGTCGCCGATCGCCGGCTTCGATCCGCGCTACCCGCAGATGGCGCGCGACATCTTCGCCGAGTGGAGCGCAGCGGGCTTCCCTCTTCGATTCACGTTCATCTACGACTCGTCCTCGGCCGACCTCACGATTCGCTGGCGCGATCGCTTTGGTCCTGAAGACGGCCAGCGCATCGGCGTGACCGAGCGAGTGCAGACGAGCGCCTTTCTGATCGCGAAGGCTCGCGTGTCGGTCGCGAATCACGACAGCACGGGCCGCGCGCTGTCTCCCACAGTCGTGGGTGGCGTTCTGCGACACGAGATCGGCCACGCGCTCGGGCTGAACCACGCGAATGATCTCTCGAGCGTCATGTACCGGGAGTCCGCGACGGCGACGATCTCCGCGTCGGATCGAGCGACGTTGAGACTGTTGTACCTGGTGCCACCAGGGTCGCTGAAGAACTAAGAGCTGGGCGCTTAGCGCCAAGCGCGGAGTCATCAGTCACCACCGCAATATCAACTTCATCGGCTTCTTCTGCCGGACGATCTCCAACTCCACCGCATGATCTCCGTTCTCCGCCGCCAACGCGACGAGATCGCGGACCTCGGTCACTCGCCGCACGGCCTGTCCCTCGACCTTCGAGATCACATCGCCATCCACCAGCCCTGACTCGTTGGCCGGCGAGCCGGCCGGCGAACTCGTCACCAGCACGCCGGAGCTGACGCCGAGTGCCTTGCCAAGTCCTTTGCCGATGGTCGAGAGCTGCGCGCCCGCGACGCCGGTGCCGTAGGAGAAGCCGAACGCGACCATCGGCTGCGGCGGCGGCGGCGCGGTCGGCGCGATGGCTGGCGTCGCCGATCGCACACTCACTCGCATCGGTGCGCCACGCGACGGCGCCGGCATGGGAATACGCGGAAACAATGGTGCTTCGGGGATGTTCGCGACCGCCCACGGTTCGCGCGCGCGAGACTCGTCGTCTCGGCGCTGCACGATGCGCATCGGCGCGGCAGCGACCGTCACGGGAACCTCGCGCACCCTTCCGTCGCGGCGAATGCGGATGTTCACCCTCGCGTTCGGGCGCAGCAGCCGCGTGAAGGAAATGTCGTTCTCACTCACATCGACGCCATCGTACGCGAGCAGCGTGTCGTTCGGAACCAGGCCGGCGCGCTGGGCGGGCGAGCCCGGGTCCACCGACACGACGCGCGGATACGCGAAGTAGCGCACGAACAGCTCCCCACCTTCGACGCGCGGGATGAGACCAGGCCCTTGCACGACGAGGCCGATCCAGCCGCGTGGCCTCGCCTGCTCCGCCTCGCGGACCTGCATCAGCGCACGCGACATCGACGCCGCCGCGCGCTCCGCCATCTGCGGTGCCATCTGAATGCGAATCTGATCACCCAGCCGCATCATCCGGTCCTGCGCAAGATTCATCCGAGCCGATATCTCTGCCACCCGGCTGACAGTTCGCCCGAGCTCTTCCTCCACGCGCTGGCGCTCGGCCATAGTAAGTTCGTCGTGATCGTTGTAAACGCGCGCCAGCGAGTCGATCTGACGATAAACCCTGCGAAGCTGGCGCTCGGTCGAATCCGTCTGCTCGGCGCGTGCACTCCGCGTCCTCACGACCTCGATTCGCTGCTGCGCGGCAAGAGGCATCGTTCCCGCCGAAAGCAGAACGGCGAGCGATGCGAGCAATGGCGCCTGCCCGCCCAACCGCGATGTTGACGCGATGAATTGTGTGTTCGACAAGGAAGACATTAGAAACTGGTAACGCGGAGCGACACGGGAAGAGCGGTGTTGAGTTGCCGGAGCGTGGCTTCGCGCTGGCCAAGTGTTGTGAGGTAATAGCCGTTGATCACGGGGTCATGCGGTGCTTCACGCATCGCCTCACGCGTCGTGGAGATCATGTGATCGAGTGCGGCAAGACGCGAGCGATAGGCGACAGGGCTGCCGCTGCCAGCGCCGGTGGTGTCGACGCGGGCGAGGAACGCGGCGGCCTGCTGATAGAGCAATTCGGAGCGCAGTTGCGCCGCCCGCGCCTCGTCCGCCGAGGCGAAGACGGTGGAATCGGACCCGAGCCGCGCGACAGGCTGTGTCACGTCGCTCGATGAACCGACGCTCGCGGTCTGCGTCGCCGCGCTGTCCGGCAGCGCGCGAGCTCCGGCGGACACGCGACCCAGCATTGCGCCACCAGCCACGAGCAGCAGTCCAGCGGCGATCTGCAGCATCCACCGCTTCGAGCGCCGAGCCGGCGCGATGTCCGCGACCGGAGCTTCGGTCTTGAGTGAAAGCTCAGCGGCGATCGCGTCCCAGCGCGTGAGCGGCAGACCAAATGGCTCGCGCTCGGCGAGCGCCATGGCGACCAGCGCCTGATACGCGCTGCGTTCGTGCGCGCACACTTCGCAGGAGGCGAGGTGCGCCGCCTCCTCGGGTGTGAGCGTATCGTCGCCGAGCTCGGCGAGACGTTCAGTATGCAGGTGCAGCATGTTCCGCAGTGTTGGAGCGAGACGTATTGCGTGACGGTGCATCGACCATGTGTGCCAGCAGCACGCGGAGCTTCGCGCGCGCCTTGAACAGTTGAGACTTGGAGCCTCCCGCCGTTATTCCAAGCTCGACGGCGATCTCCTCGTGCGTATAGCCTTCGACGTCGTGCAGAAGGAAGACAGTGCGCGCCCCCGGAGAGAGCTTGTTCGCCGCCTCCTCGATCGAGGCCGCGAGCAGCGCCCGCTCGGCCTCGGGCTCGACGGATGCGCTGTCGTCATCCACTTCAACTTCCACGGCCGACGTACGCTTCGTGCGCCGGAGCGCGTTCAGCGTCCGATTCACCGCGATCCGATGCGCCCAGGTCCCGAACTGCGCGTCGCCGCGAAAGCTCGGCAAGGCGCGAAAGATCTGGATCCAGACTTCCTGCGCGATGTCTGCCGCAAGGTCCGGATCGTGGCCGACCAGCCGGCGCACCACAACGTCGATATGAGGGGCGTGGCGGGTCCAAAGGGCCCGCATCGCCGCCTGATCGCCAGAGATGGCGCGCTCTACGGTGAGCTGTTCATTCTCCATGACGTCCAACGAATTTGTCACGAGGGGGGAGCAAATGGTTGCCGGAAGTGCGGGGGAATATTGTCCGCCCGTGCCGATACTCCCTACGGGACTTTCCGTCGATTGGCTTCAGCTCCCGATCCCACTACCACCGGACAGAAAACGGGAACAAGGAACTGTCGGAAAGCGCCGGAAACGGCCGAATCAAAACAAAAAGCATTTGTTTATCAGGCAGTTCCCGTTCGATCCGGCAGTTTCTTGTTCCCCGCTTTGGTACCCCGCCGCGCAACCCGTTACCCCACAATCTCTTGCTCGTCGTCCAACTGAGGGACATAATAGGGCTGCGGCAACGTGCGTTGGAACGCGCGCCTTCCTCAATCCAGTACTCGTAGTTGCCGGGTCGATCAGTTCCTTCCTGGCCCAGAATTCAATCATCATGCTGTGCGCGCACGCGTTGTGCCTTGAGCTGAGGCAGTACGGACGCCGTGTGAAGTTGCACCGAGGAGCCCCGCGTTGTTGAATCTGCTGTTCGCCGCAACCACTCTTCTGCATCCGGTTACTCCGGCCAGGCCCGTCGCCTCGAGCGAAGGACTGCCGTCGAAGCGGCCCGCCGCCGTCGGGATGTCCGCATCCCGGCTGGCGACGATCGACCGCGTCATCGAGCGCGGAATCAAGGCGGGCGGATATCCCGGCGCCTCCGTCGTGGTGGGCCGCAGGGGTGCCACGGTGTGGGAGAAGGGCTTCGGGCGGCTCGGCTGGACCGAGGAGTCGGGCCCGGTGGTGGCCGAGCGGACGATCTATGATCTGGCGTCGCTGACGAAGGTCGTCGGCACCACCACGGCGGTGATGATTCTGTTCGACGAGGGCAAGCTCCATCTCGACGATCAGGTCTCGAAGTACGTCCCCGAATTCGCCGGCGGTGGCAAGGAGAACGTCACCCTGCGCATGCTGCTGGAGCATCGCTCCGGGCTGCCGGCGGGACGCGATATCTGGCGCATCGCGCACACGCCTGAAGAGGCGCGCGCCGCCGTCATCTCGACGCCACTCTTCGCCGCGCCCGGCCAGTACTACGAGTATTCCGATCTCGGCGCCGACATGCTCGGCTTCACGATCGAAGCAGTTACCGGCGAGACGCTCGACGCATTCCTGCAGCGCCGCGTCTTCACGCCACTTGGCATGTCGGACACGCACTTCCGCCCGGACGCCTCGTTGCGCGGGCGCATCGCGCCGACGGAACTCACCCCGCCGCGCGGCTACCCGCTCCGCGGCGAAGTCCACGACGAAAACGCGTATGCCCTCGGCGGAGTCGCCGGACACGCCGGGTTGTTCAGCACCGTGAGCGATCTTTCGATCTTCGCGCAGATGATGCTGAATGGCGGCAGCTTCAACGGCACGCGCATCATTGCGGACAGCACGGTGCAGCTCTTCACGCGCCGCGCCGCGGGCACGCGCGCGCTGGGCTGGGACACCTGCGCCGGCGCGTTCGGCTGCGGCAAGTACATGGACGCCGAAGCGTACGGACATACGGGCTATACGGGGACGTCACTCTGGATCGATCCCGAGCGCGACATGTTCGTCATTCTGCTCACGAACCGCGTGCATGCGGCGAAGGCGCGCCGTCCCGCCAAGGTCATCTCCGACGTCCGCGCCGACCTCGCCGACGCTGCCGCGCTGGCGGTGACGGACGCTGCTGGCGGCATGATCGCGATGCCGCGCTCCTTCCGCGCCGACAAGGCGGTGGGGTGGAACAAGCCGGAGCGCGCCGCGCGCGGCCGGAGCAAGGGCACGCGCGCCAAGGTCTCGGCGCACTCCAGGTCGAAGAGCGGCAAGTCGTCGGCGTCCAAGTCGTCGAAGTCGAAGAGCTCGTCGGTCTCCAAGGGCGCGAAGAAGCACGTCGCGCCGGCGGCGTCAAGGAAGAAGTCGACGCATAAAGCGTAAGTCGTTGCGACTGGCGCGCTGACTGGTGATACTCCAGTAGTCTCGCACGGAGTACCGCACCGATGTCCACCGAACAGGAAGCCCCCCCCTCGCCAGTCGCCGAAGCAGCCGTCCCTGCTTCCGCCTCCGCTCCAGCGCCCGGGTCCGCCGCCGCTTTCTCCGAGTTCAGCCTCGAGCAGGCGAAGCTCGCGCTGCGGAAGGTGAAAGATCCCGATCTCAACCTGAACATCGTGGATCTCGGGCTCGTGTACGACGTGCGCGTCGTAGACACCGATGTCGAGGTGGATATGTCGCTGACGTCGCCTGGGTGCCCGAGCGGTCCGGAGATCATGGGCGACGCGGAGCGGGCATTGAAGGCGATTCCAGGGGTTGGTGCCGTGACAATCAATCTTGTGTGGTCGCCGTTCTGGTCACCGGATCGGATCGAGCCGAGGGTGAGAGCCTATATGGGACTGTAGCCCGCGCGTCGAACGTCAAGAGTCGAAGGTACAGAGCATACGAGGGTAGGCCCCGAATCCGATGGTACCGACCAAGGCGTCCGCGCTCCGGTCGGTGCAGCGCGCGATGATGCCGCGTCGCGGATCGCTATTCCCTGTACGGGGACTCCGCCGACGCCTGCAGTGCCTCGGCTATGCGCGATCCCTTCGCTGTCGCGTTGCCAGTCGGTGTCGCACTCGCGCTCTTGCGATGTGGCGCCAGCGCCGTGACGAACGCTTCCGCGAGCTCGCCCACCTGCCACCGCCGAAGCTCGGACACTTCGCCGACTTCCTCTGCGGATTCCGGATTGCGTCGCGCAACCGCCTCCATGCGGTCCCGCGAGCACAACACGCCCGGATCGAGCGCGAGCCGCTTGGCTGCCTCGTCGCGCGCCGTCTTGAGCGCGCTGACGCGCGCGTCGAACTCGGGATCGCGATCCCAGCGCGCCGCGCGCGGGACCTTTGGCAATTCCGACTCCGGCACCGCGAGCGCGCGCTGCACCGCGTCGAGAAGCTCGCTGCCCCGCTGTTCGAGGATGCCGCGCGGCATTCCCTTGATCCTGCCGAGCGCGTCGCGCGTGGAAGGTTGCGTGCGCGCGATGTCGAGGAGCTGTTCGTTACCGAGCACGCGGAACGTCGCACGGTCGATCTGGCCGGCGACGGCGTTGCGCCAAGGAACCAGCTCGCGCAACACCGCCAGCTCGCGCCGGCTGAGATCGCGCGCGCCTTTGAGTTTGAGGAACGACATGCCCGGCTCTTCGTCGGCCCACCGCGTTCCCTCGAGCAAGCCGAATTCCTCGCGCGCCCATGGCATGCGTCCCATACGCTCCAGCTCGGCCGACATCTTGTCCTTGAGCTCGAGCAGGAAGCGCGTGTCCTGCGCCGCGTAGTCGAGCATGTCCGCCGTGAGCGGGCGCATGGACCAGTCAGCGCGCTGATGCTTCTTGTCGAGCTTCACGTCGAAGAAGCGCTCGAGCAACGCGGCCAGCCCGAAGGCCGTGTAACCGAGCAGTTGGGCCGCGACGCGTGTGTCGAAGATGTGCTTGATCTGCCAGCCGTAGTCCCGCTGGAGCAGACGCAGGTCGTAGTCGGCGTCGTGAAAGACGACTTCGACGTTGGGATTCTCCAGCAGCTTGCCCAGACCGGCGGGCGTTCCCACCGCAAGCGGGTCGATGACCGCGTGCCGCTCGCGCGTCGAGAGCTGGAGCAGGTAGATCCGATCGACGAACCGATGAAAGCTCGCGCCCTCCGTATCGAGCGCGAGCTCGGTAACCGTCGCAATCTCCCCCGTGAGCTTTTCCACCGCGGGCACGGTGTCGAGATATTCGAATACTGCTGTCTTCGCGCGGTCCGCCACCCTGTTCCTCTCTGTTGTCGAATTGAAACCCGCGGTAATGTAGCTTTGGACACGGCCGTCCCGCGCGTCAGGGGGCACAAATCCGGCCCGAGCGCGGCAGCCCCAACCCCATCCTAATGACCGACCCCACCCGAGACCCCGCGCGCGACCTGCATCGTGGCCCGGCCGGCAATCCGGATGCGAACACGACCGCGCATGTCCAGCGGGACACGGTCCCCGGTCGCGACGTGGGACGGGGCGACGTACGCCACCGGCGCACCGTTGGATGGCGGAGCCGGGACGTGGTGCGGGCCGTGTCGCTCGTCGCGGCGATGTACCTCGCCCTCCAGCTCATCTGGTACGCCAACGCCCTCTTCCTCGTCGCCTTTCTGGGGGTGCTCTTCGCCATCGCCATCTCGGCCGGGGTGGACAGGCTCCAGCAATTCCGCATCCCCCGCGGCGTGGGGGCCGTCCTCATTGTCCTCGTGTTTTTCGGACTGCTCGGCGGGTTTTTCGCCTCGATGGCTCCGACGCTCCGTGAACAGGGCGCCGAGCTGCGGCAGAAGCTTCCCGAGGCGGTCGATCGGATGGAGCAGTGGGTGGAGCGCCGGAACAGCGGTCTGATCGGCATGATCCTCGACACCGGGGGACCAGCCGCCGCCGACGCGGCGGCGAAGCCCCGCGTCACTGCGGGTGCCGTTGCCGCAGCGCCGGCGGCGGCAAAGCCGGCGACACCGGCGGACAGCGCGCACGGCAAGAGCCTGCTGCGCGCCCGGCTCGGGACGATGACGAGCGGGGCGGGGCGCTACCTCTTCCCGTTCATCACGTCCACCGTCGAGGCTATCGGCGGGGTGTTGCTCATCATCTTCCTCAGCATCTATCTCGCCGCCGACCCCGAGCTCTATCGGCGCGGCATGCTCGCCCTGCTCCCGGCAAGGCGGCGCCCGTACACAGCACAGGTGCTCGATCGCATCGCGACGGTGTTGCGGAAGTGGCTCGTGACCCAGCTCATCGCGATGGCCGTCATCGGCACGGGGACGACGATCGTATTGCTGATCCTCCAGGTCAAGGCGGCGTTCGCGCTCGGACTGCTGGCCGGACTCTTCGAGTTCATCCCCACTGTGGGACCGCTCCTCAGTGCCGTCCCCGGCGTCGGGATGGCGTTCCTCGATTCGCCAGAGAAGGCGGTGTACGTCGCCTTTGCGTACTGGGGCATTCAGTTCCTCGAGAACCACATCCTCATCCCGCTGCTCATGAAGGGCGGGATGGATCTGCCGCCGGCGCTCACCGTGCTCACGCAGGCGCTGCTCGCGCTGGTGTTCGGCTTCCTCGGTCTCATGGTCGCGGTGCCGCTGCTGGCGACGGTGATGGTCCTGGTACAGATGCTCTACGTCGAGCAGCTCCCGGCGACTTACCGCGCGCTCACGGACGATCTCGACGAGCCGGTCGAGGGGGCGCTCGCTTCGCCTCGATAGCGTGCGCGCACTTCTCGCCCGGCTGCGAAAGCATTCGGCCACGCACGCGCGCGCGCACGTCGCGCGCCTGACGGCGGCGTTCTTTTCTGGCTAACCTTCGATGGATGAGGGCTCGACGCCATCCACGACGAGCCGCGGGTGCTTCGTCCACCGCGCTGAGGAACTTACGATGGATCGTCTACCGGAAGTCGTCTTCCACGTGTATCCAGCCGACTGTGACATGCTCGGGCACGTGAACCACGCCACCATGCTCGCCTTTCTCGAGCGTGCGCGCTGGGAGCTGCTCGAGCGCGAGGGGGGTGGAGGCGTGCGCGACTTCGCGACGGTGCCGGTCTATTCCGTCGTGCGACATGTGGACATCGACTACTTCGCGCAGTCGCTCCCTGGTGACGACCTCGCCATTCGCAGTGGACTGCTCGCGCTGCGCAACACGAGCTATATCGTGAAGCAGGATGTGCGAAAGGCCGGAAGCAACACGGTCGTGGCGCAGGCGTCGATCGTATTCGTGGCGATCGACCGCGCTGGCAAGCCAGTGCGCGTTCCCGAGGAATGGCGAACGCTATTGCCACACTGGCCCGAGGACGACGACGAGCGCGGCACGCGATGATCGCGATGTTGGCCGGGGGCCTCGAGCTTGCCTACGACGACGTCGGCACCGGCGTGCCGCTGCTCTTCATTCACGGCTGGCCGCACAACCGCACGCTGTGGGCGGCGCAGTTGAATGGACTGCCGACGCAGGCGCGGTGCCTCGCGCCGGACCTGCGCGGCTTCGGAGGTTCCTCGGTCGAGCCGCCCTATTCCATCGACCAGTACGCCGACGATCTCGCGGCATTTCTCACGATGCTCGGCGTCGAGCGCGCCGTTGTCTGCGGGCTTTCCATGGGGGGTTACGTAGCGCTCGCGTTACTGAGACGCCATCGCGCGCTCCTGCGAGGGCTGATTCTCACGAGCACGCGCGCGACGGCGGACACGCCCGAGGCCAAAGAGAAGCGCGCGCGACTAATCGAGTTCGTGAGAGATCACGGCGTCGAGGCGCTCGCCGGCCGTCAACTGAAGGCGATGGTCGGCGAGACGACGTTCAACTCTCGCCCCGACGTGCTCGAGGCACTTCGCCAGCTCATGGCTGACGCGCCGAGCGCTGGCGTGATCGGGGGGCTCGAAGCGATGGCCAGCCGGCCCGATGCGTCGAGCTTGTTGGGAGGTATCGATTTCCCGACTCTGGTCGTAAGTGGCAGCGAGGATACGTTCACTCCACCGGACGAGCTTCGTGCATTGGCCGCGGCGATTCCTCACAGTCGGCTCGAGGTTATTCAGGGTGGCGGCCATGTGTGCAGCTACGAGCGGCCCGCGGCGTTCAATCACATCGTGGGTGAGTTTCTGGCGTCGCTGGTGTTCGACTAACCCTCGACTAGGTTCGCCACAGCGTTGGCCGCTTGAGTAACGCTGCCGCGCCTGCGACCTTTGAACTCTGCCTGTCCCGCACCTCGCCCACGTCCTGATGCACGCCATGCCCTCCTCGCCAACCGATAGCGCACCCGAACAGCAGGTTTCGGAGGCCGAGCGCCGTCCGAGCGCTCGGATCGGCGCGGTGCTCTTTCGGCATCGCGGATGGCTGCCGGTGCCCTTTCTGCTCGTTCCGCTGCTCGCGCACGGCAACACCGACGAGATGAACTGGATCCTGGGCTTCGTCTTCATCGTGCTCGGAGAGGCGATGAGGCTGGCTGGGGTCGCCGCGGCTGGAACCGTCACCCGCCGGCGCTCGCGCACGGTGCAGCGTCTGGTGACGTATGGAATCTTCGCCTGGATGCGGAATCCGCTCTATGTCGGGAATTTCCTCATCTGGTTGGGCTTCATCGTGATCTCGGGCGTGTTCTGGTTCATCCCGGTGGCGATCGTGCTTTTCGCGATCGAGTACACGCTCATCGTGCGATACGAGGAGGGCGTGCTCGAGTCGATTTTCGGGGAGGAGTATCTCCGCTACAAGGATCGGACGTCACGCTGGTTTCCGCGGCCGCCCGGCACGGATGAAGAGGGGGAGCATCACTGGACGGAAGCGTGGCGGAGCGAGATCAGTACGTTTCTGCAGTACATCGCGATCACCGCGGCGTTCATCGCGAAGGAGCGATTCGGCTGGTCGCTGTAGTGCGCACTCATGGAAAAGCGTGAAGTGCGGATTCAACGAATCCGAACGGAAACGGCCGGATCTGAGGCTCTATCCGGTAGTTTTCGTCGCATCCGGAAAATCCGTTCCTCCCACTTTCCCGTCCACGCGCTGCGCAAGTAAGTAGCGAGTCAATTCCTCGAACGATCGCGCCACGAACTCCGCCTCGCTCGGTCCGTTGTCCCGCACCACATCGATCCGGATTGCCCGAAATCCCGCCGCGAGCGCGCCACGAACGTCAGTCCGCTCGTTGTCGCCGATATGCAGGATCTCGCCGGGCGAAACTTCCAGCTCGTCCACCGCCGCCTGAAAGATCTCGGCACGCGGTTTCGCGTGGCCGACGTCCATCGAGTAGATAGTGGACGAGAAGAAGCCTCGCGCGGCGTCCTTCTCGAGCAGGCGATCCTGCGCACGACCGGACGCGAAGCCGGTGTCGCTGATGATCGCGAGAGTGAAGCGGCGCCTGAGCATGCGAAGCATCTGCCATGCACCGGCCAGCATCGCGGGCGGGAGCATGAGCAGCGCGTTGTCCACCGCATCGGCGGCGGTGGTCACGTGAGCGCAGCCCTCGCGAGGACTGACCGCGGCGCGCTCCAGGATCCAGCGCAGACGATCATCCGTCTTGTAGCCGCGATGCTCCTCCCTCCACCACCGCTCGGCCTCGCGCCCGGATTCCTCGTACAGGGCGCGAAGCTGTTCTTCCGGCAGCGCTCGGCCGTAGGCGCCGAGGAGGGCGCCGACGGCCGTTCGGCGCAGCGCGACGCGCTCCGGAGCCGCGCCGCCCTCGTACAGCGTATCCCAGTAGTCGAACGTCAGGGCGCGAAGCATCGCGCGCCTCCCGAGTGACCCGATCTAGCGGGTAGGACGGCCGGGTGGGTTGTCGCTCTTGAAAACGTCCCGGTTGAGCTGGATGTACTCTTTCATCTGCGCCGGCACGTCTTCTTCGGGGAAGATCGCCGTGACCGGGCATTCAGGTTCGCATGCACCACAATCGATGCATTCGTCGGGGTGGATGAAAAGCTGGTTCTCACCCTCATAGATGCAATCCACGGGACAGACGTCGACGCACGCCTTGTCCTTGGTGCCGATGCAGGCTTCGGTAATGACGTAGGGCATTGATCGCCTCAGATGATACTGCGAAGTGTGGGCGCTCAGGCTAAGCTAATGCGAATCGCGGGTGCGACAACGGTTGCCCGCGCCGAGGAACCCGGGCACGGCGCGCATGAGGGGTACGATACCGTGCTCGTCGATGGGCGGCTGGCCTGGAAGTGCTGCGCGGCTGAAGCGCGCGGCGGCCGCGGCGGCCTTCCACGCGCGGTGGCCCCTTCCCGGAGCCGATCCGTGAAATCCGGTGCATCTGCCTCGCACCTTGGGGCGTTGGGCTCGTCTCGCCGTATCGCCGCTCAGGCAACGCGCAGATTTTCCTGCAGATGGTGTCGAGGTTCGCGGCGACCTTGAAGAGCATAGGCTACGGACTCACGGCCACACCCGCACTCCCTTGATCGCCGCTTCCAGCGAATCGGGTCCTCGTCGTAGGTAATACGCTCGTCCTACTCAGGTTTACGTTCCGTGGCCGCAGAGTTCTTGCCGTTGTCGTGCAAGGTAGACCGAAGAGGCCGATTGAACTCTGAGGGTGAAACGAGATCGGCGTGGTTGCGAGATGGCCTTCAGCCTTTTGAAATCTCCGTCAGCTACGAGCGTGTCACCGGGTCGGACTTGTTCCGGTGCGACTCCAACGCTCAAAAGGCTATGCCCGCAGGGAGCGCAAAATCGCAACTACAAAGCGGACGCCTCACGTTTATCGGTTTCGAGAACGCGCCGGGATTTTCCATGTTCGCTAAGTCCCAATGGAACGCCAAGTACGAATGCAACAAATACGACAATCGCTGTGTCTTGTCTGCCCCACGCAGCATCTCCAAGTTGCGCATACTTTATGGCTAGAACGATTGATAGAACTGCGACAAATTGTGGGTTCCGGAAACTCTGGCTCGCGAGTTGACGATATCGAGATCGAGGTCGACCCATGTGCGGTCAGGCAGCGACGCGCATTCGCTTTCGATGTCGCGGAAGTAGCGAGCCGCGGCGATCATATCGTACTCGCGCTCTTCCTTCCAGAGCCCCGACCTCATCAGCCGGAATGCCTCGATCGATACTTTGACGCCGTACGCGACGAACGCCCCGCACACGAGCACCACGAACAGGACGACAGGGCTCACGGTCGGCCGTGAAGGAGGACGACTATCCCGCTATCTCCAGGGCGGTGCGGCGCCCTGCTTCTTCGGCAGATCGGGATTTTCCCGATAGAGCGTGCACGTCCGCCCGATCGTCTGCACGACGGCGGCCCCGAGTTTCTCCGCCATGGCGTGCGACGCGTCCTTCGGCTTCGCATCCGTCGTCTTCGCCAGCGCGACCTTCACCAGCTCGTGCGTG